>CAYVGW010000024.1:0-36187 GCA_964450895.1 uncultured Occallatibacter sp.
ATCTATTTTCCCGCAAGATTCATAAGGATCAAAGCGTTTTTCAGAGGTTCCCTAAAGGCCAGACTGCCCAAGCCTCGCTTCAGGGGCATAAATGCCCCTGCTCCCTCCGATAAGCCGCCTGCATGAGTATCGCTACAAAGATGAGCGTTAGGCAAAGTTCAAATGCAATTGCCCTGCTTCATATCCCGCCAGTTGCTCCCGGACTTCAGGTCCGCGATCAGCGGCACGTTGAGCTGGACCACGCCTTCCATCTCCGCGCGGACCAAGGCTTCGACTTCGGCGCTCTCGTCCGCCGGAACCTCAAAGAGCAGTTCATCGTGAACTTGCAGGACCATGAGCGTCTTGAGCTTGCGCTCGGCGAGTTGGCGGTCGAGCGAGATCATGGCCAGCTTGATGAGGTCGGCTGCGGTGCCTTGCAGCGGCGTGTTGATGGCGGTGCGCTCGGCAAAGCCGCGCTGGTTGGGGTTGCGGCTCTCGATGTCGGGGATGGGCCGGATGCGGCCGAAGAGCGTGCGTACGCTGCCGGTCTTGCGCGTCTCTTCGAGGGTCTTTTCGATGAAGGCCTGCACGCCGGCGTAGCGCGCGAAGTAGCGCTCGATGTATGCCTTCGCCTCGCTGACCGGAATGCCGAGCTGATTGGCCAGTCCAAAGGCCGAGATGCCGTAGACGATGCCGAAGTTGACCGCCTTGGCGCGGCTGCGGGTCTCCTTGTCCATCTGCGCAGCGGGCACGCCGAAGACTTCGCTGGCGGTCAGCGTGTGAATGTCCTCGTTATTCTGATAGGCGCGGGTGAGCAGCGGGTCGCCAGAGAAGTGGGCCAGCAGCCGCAGTTCGATCTGCGAGTAATCGGCGGAGAGAAGCAGCGTTCCCGGCGCGGCGGTAAAGGCGGCGCGTATCTCCCGGCCCAACTCGGTGCGCGTAGGAATGTTCTGCAGATTCGGATTGGTGGAAGAAAGCCGTCCCGTGGCGACGGCGGCGGCGTTGAAGGTGGTATGCACGCGGGAGTCCGCGTCTGCCAAGAGAGGCAGCGCGTCAATATACGTTGATTTCAGCTTGGATAAATGGCGGAATTCCAGCACCAAACGCGGAACTTCATGGCTTTCCGCCAGATTTTCCAGCACATCCTGCGCCGTGGAGACGGCTTTTCCCTTGCCTCGGCTGGCCGGGGCGGGCAGATGCAAGTCCGTAAAAAGCACCTCGCCGAGTTGCTTGGGCGAGTTGATGTTGAAGCGCCGTCCAGCCAGCTCAAAAATTTGCTCGCCGACGCGGGTCAATTCGAGGGCAAAGCGCTTCGAGAGTCCGTCCAGCACGCCCAAATCGATGCGTACCCCGGCCTGCTCCATGCGGAAGAGCACCGGGGCAAGCTGCAAATCCATGGCGTAGACCTGCTCCAGGCCGCCCTTTTCGACCTCGGCCTTCAGCGCCGGAACCAGCGCCCGAATCGCCGCCGCACCCGCCGCCAGCGAGGACGGCGCGGGCTGCGAATGGCGCGCGGCTACGTCGGCCAGCGCTTGCGTCGCGTGCGTCGGATTCAGCGCGTAAGAGAGCAGCATCGAGTCGTCCACGGCTCCCCGCAATGCAACGCCCTGCGCGTCGAGCAGGTGCAGCGCAGTCTTCCAGTCGTGGGTCTGCTTGGCGACGGCGGCGTCTTCCAGCAATCCGCGAAGCTGCTCTGTCACGGGAAGTTGCAGAGCCGTCGTTGCTTGCGCGCAAACTCCCACGGTAAAAACAGCCTGCTTTTCAGCCGCCTCGGCGACATCCAGCAGAGACATCGTCTGCTGCGGCTCTTCTTCGGCTTCCGGCGGCGGAGCTTTCGCATCCAGCGCAAAAGCAAAGCCTCCCGCTCGTGCAGAAGCATAAAAGGCGGCGGCTTGCTCCTCCGTCGGCGCTTCGATCAACTCAACCACCGGCGCGGTCTCCGAGGGCGCGAGGTCGCGCAGCATGGAGGTGAACTCCAGCTCCGTGAAAAGCTCGCGGCAGGCTTCCAGGTCGGGCGGCTGAGTCTGCATCGCGGCCAGGTCCAGCGCCAGCGGGACATGGCAATCAATCGTGACCAGCTCTTTGGAGAGCAGCACGGCGTCGCGGTTCTGCTCCAGCGACTCGCGATAGCTCTTGCGCTTGACCTCGCTGGCGCGGTCCAGGACGGCCTCCACCGAGCCGAACTCGACGATCAGATCGACGCTGCCCTTGTCGCCGATCCCCGGCGCGCCGGGAATGTTGTCCACCGAATCGCCGCGCAGGGCCATCACATCGACCACCTTCTCCGGCGGAACTCCCAGCACTTCAACAACTTTCGCCGGATCGAGGATCAGGTTGTCCTTCTGCGGGTTGAGGATCCTTACGGCGGGCGTGACCAACTGCATCATGTCCTTGTCGCCGCTGATGATGAAGACCTCATGCGCGTGCTCGGCGGCCTCGCGGGCCAGCGTGCCGATCACGTCGTCGGCCTCAAAGCCCTCGGCCTCCAGAATGGGAATGCGCAGGGCCTCCAGCGCGCGCCGGATGTAAGGAATCTGGCGGCGCAGATCTTCGGGCATGGCCGCGCGGTTGGCCTTGTAGCCCTCGTAGCTGACCTCGTCAAAGCTCTGCGTCTTGCCGTTCCACTTGCGCAGCGGCTTCATGGCGCGGGCGCGCTCGTCGCGAAAAACCTCGCCGCTCACGTCAAAGACGGCGGCAAAGAGCCGCGGCTGAAAGTCCTGGCGCAGCTTCTTGATCATGTTCACGAAGACAAAGACCGCCGCCGTGGGCAGCCCCGCGCGGGTAGACATCGGCCGCGAGCGCTGCATCGCATGGTAGGCGCGGAAGATGAAGCTCATCGTATCGAGCAGGAAGACGGGCGGTTTGGATTCAGCGGGCACGGTACGAGTTTAGCAGGGATTGAGATACGAAGTTGATTCCTAGATCCAAAAAGCTGATGTGGGAATCCAATCATTTTGAGATTCTCGGACTTTGGTCACCTGCCATCCGCCCAACACAAAAGCCCGCTGGTTCGCAGCGGGCTTTTTAATGGGGAGATGATCTCAATTAGATTTGTCGTGCAGCATCCGCCCAGTCTAGTGTGCTTGTAGTGCCATTGAAGAAACGAAGAAACGTATCATAAACCAGCCTACGGATATTCTTGCCTCTGGAGGCCTTGATGTTATTGATGGTTTCCTGATACTCCTCCAGATTGAGCGGGTCTTCATCCGGCTCGTTCAATTCCTTCATTAGGCGTTGAAGTGCCCCGTCCAGTGAAGTCATGTTCAGTGTATTGCGCACCTTCCCACAGGCAGCAGCAAAACTTACCAAAAACATCCCACCAGACGAAAGAATGTACTTGTGGGTCGGGTTGTCTGGGTAACGCTCCATGATCTTTTGATGAATGTCGATTGCGATTTTCTTCAGCGTATTGACAACGTCGTTGATATCGCCCACATCGAAGGACCTCTGGATGTCCGTGTAACCTTCCTCACGTTCCAGCAGTCCTTCAGCCTCTTCCAGTTTTTTCAGTTGCGGATTGAACTCAATGAATGCCCGTGTGGCGATCACTAAATCAGAGGCCGCGAATTCCTGTTTGGGCTTCTGTTTCCCTGCGGTCTGTGCCGTATCCTGAAAAATCGGAATCTTCGCATCGTGTTCCAGAGCCTTCAGAAGAGGGCGTTGCATGATTTCCAATTGGACTTCAAGGCTCATCCGCCGCTGCCCAGTATTGAATGTGACCATATAGTGCAGGAGGCCTTCAAGGTCAATATTCCAGAAGAGTTCATACCGCGTGGTACGTTGGAGAATTTGTTCGACCGCGGTTTTCGGGTCACCGGTTTTCTCGACCGCCTCCTTAAAATAGTCCCACGCATCAACTGGAATACAGCGATTTTCGATGAGCTCTTCCCGTTTCCATACGAGCAGGACCGCGATGCAATAGCAATATAGCCGCTGAAGGCCATCAATCACCGAATATTTCACGCCCGGTTCTTGCAAAGACTTCAATCGGCCGCCAGCTGAACCCATCGCAGCAATTTTGGCTTCGGGCATCGTGGCTCCGTCAATGAAATCACGAATGAGACGGCGGTAAATCTTGTCCTTCATGTGATCAAAAGGTTGCCGTTGATAGAAATTTTCAACGATAGAAACTCTTTGGATATATGTACCCAAATTCTCTTCGATATGGCCAATGAAACCTTCGGTTTTTGGGTCCGGGATTTCTGGAGCAATCGACTTGACAGCGGTAGGTACTTTTAGCGAATTCCCAAAGCCAGCCGTTTCTAGTTCATCAGTTAAATGGGTGATGCGCTGCCGCAGGATATCTTGTCTTTCCACCTTCGTAGGAGCTTTTGGTTTCGGTTTTCTGCCCCTCATTTTCATCTCCTTTTCGGTTGAGCTGCTGGTATCTGTGGCCTGATTGCCAATTGGTGATTCGATCACCTGACCGCTCGTTTCAGTTGTTAATGCACTCATCGCTAATCTCCTTGTTTGTCAAAGTTGACTCAAACAAGACGAATGGGCGATACTATCAATGAAAGTCGAGAGCGCGCCCGTCGCGTCCATTAGCCCCAACTGCTTTCCAGAGCAGGTGGGGCTTTTGTTTGAGCCAAATACAGACTACACCTATTAAGGCTCAATTGTCAAGAGCCTTCATGTAATTTAAGCCTACATTATTATTGAGCCTTAATGCAATTGAGGAAACTTGGTCGAGTGGCGCACGCTAAGTTTTTCAGAATCTCAACTTTAAACAAAGCCGGGTGCCCCATCCTTCGCGCTCTTTGCGAAGGGTGGGATACCACGAACCCCAACCCGCCATTTTCTGATCCCTGTTCCCTGCGCTTGTTCATAGCGTGACGACATTCAGGCCGGGGATGCGTTGGAAGTGCTTGAGATTGGCCGTAGCCACGTCAAAGCCAAGATGCAGGGCCGTGGCTCCGATTACGAGATCCTCGAAGTCGATGGTGATGCCTTTGGCGGCCTGTTCCCCTTCGATGCGTCCGGCAAGCTGGGCGATTTCCATCGTCATCGGATGCACGATCAGGCCGTGAAAGACGCCTTCGGCGAAGATGCGCCGCCGAAGGCTATCGGCCTCGGTCCTGGCCCGGTAGATGCCATGCGATAGTTCAACGACGCTGACCGTCGAGATGGCAATGTCGATCTCGCCATGCTCGGCCCGTATCCGGCGAAGGATGTCTTCGACGCCTTCTCTGCGCCGTTCGCTGTCAATCAGGATGCTGGTATCCAGAATCAGCCCCACCGGATCAGTCCCAGGCCGACGTATCGCGCGGCTTGCGGTTGCGGATAATCTCTTCAAGGTCGGCGGCGAATCCGGCGTCCATGACCGGCTTGTAACCAAGCTCTTTCGTGCGGGCTTCGGCCAGCGCAATGGATTCGGAGATGGAGCGGCGCGGCGGGGTCGCCATGCGCAAAACCGTTGGCGGATAGGCGCCGCTTTCAATGACGATCTCCGCGCCTAGACGTGCGTGCGCCAGTAATCCGGCAAAATCGCGAACGGCGTCGGCTTCCGAGATGTGGATCGTTTCCATATTCACGATGATACCTCGATTTCGAGCTTATGGCACAGTGATAGCCAACAAAGTGGAACGCCAAAAATCTGGATTTTCGGGTCAGGATTCCACGAACCTCAACCAGAGTCTTTCTGACCACTGACCACTGTTCACTGACCTCACGCTGCGGCAGCAACTTTCTTCGGTCTGCCGCCCAAACGGCCGTTTGTGCGGGAGGCCTGCGCCTTCGCTTCGCTCCGAACTTTGCCGCCCAGTTCTCCCAGGCGCGCGGCCATCCATCGCTTCGATCCGAAGACCCCTTCCAACAGCGCCGGAATGTATAGATCAGCGTCCAGCGCCGGGAAGTGAAGGCCATAGCCCGGCGGGTCAATCTCGATCTCCCGCAACTGCTCCCATGTAGCCGTCTCCAGCCCTTGTGCATTGCGCGGCGAGAAGGAAATCTCCAGCCCATTGCTCAGGCCCACCACCACGCGTCCGATGCGGCGATCATAGCGGGCGCTGACGGCGTGGGGAATGGTAGCCAGCATCTCTTGCCCTCTGCGGTTGGCTTCCAGGTATTCTTCATGCTCTTCCATGTATCTCCTCCCATGCCCTGCACAGTTCGGCGATGTGATCCAGCAACTTTACTTGAATCTCGTGCGACTGGCGATCTGAAAAACCGAAATTTACCCGCAAGCTCAATGGACCAGCCGGACAATTTAAGTTGAAGATGGCGCTGTTTCCCTGTCCGGTAACGTGAACGTGCGCCGGCCAATGGTCGTTGGGGTAGATCATGACGCGCAAACTCCCCAGTCTCAGGACAGTTGGCATGAGAGCAGAGTAGCATAAACCCGAGCGGTTAGGATAGAATTCGCGGCGCGTGGCCATTCATCAGAATTGGGTTACGCCAGAAACATGCAATCCCCATAGCTGAAGAAGCGGTATTTTTGCTGGACGGCGTGGGCGTAGGCGGCCAGAACCGGCTCGCGTCCGGCGAAGGCGCTGACCAGCATCAGCAGGCTCGATTGCGGCAGGTGGAAGTTGGTGAGCAGGGCGCTGACCAGGCGGAATTGGAAGCCGGGAGAGATGAAAATCTCCGTCTCGCCGGAATGGGGTTGCAGCGGGCTGCCGGCGGCTTGAAGGGCGCAATGCTCCAGCGTGCGAACGGTCGTGGTTCCTACCGCGACGATGCGGCGGGCACTGCGTGCAGCGGCGTTGATGGCATTTGCTGCCGATGGAGAGAGGGTGTAGCGCTCGCGGTGGAGGCGGACTTCGTCCAGGCTTTCCACACGCAGGGGCGCGAAGGTTCCCAGGCCGACGTGCAGCGTGACGCGGGCGACTTCCACGCCGCGCGCCGTGAGCGCTTCGAGGATTTGCGGAGTGAAGTGCAGGCCGGCGGTGGGCGCGGCCACCGAACCTCGCTCGCGGCTGAAGACGGTTTGGTAGCGCTCGCGGTCGGCGGCGGCATCGTCGCGGTGGATGTAGGGCGGCAGGGGGATGTGGCCGATGCGGTCGAGGGTGGCGAAGAAATCGTCCACCGGCTTGAAGCGCAGCAGGCGTTCGCCGAACGGGCCGCGCTCCAGGACTTCAGCTTCAAGGGCAATTTCGCCGGTTGGGGAAGGGAAGACGAGAATTTCGCCGATGGCGACTTTGCGGCCGGGGCGGACGAGGGCGCGCCAGAGGATTTCGCCGGAGGCTGGTTGAGATTCGTCGTCTCCCACCCATTCCACTGAAGAACGCGGAATGGGTGGGGCACCCAACTGTATCGATTCCCCGGTCTCAAAATCGAGACCGGGGGCACCCGCTGGTTGGGGTTCGTCGTCTTCTTCTGAAGTGCAACCACAGGTCCTTCGACTCCGCTGCGCTTCGCTCAGGATGACAGAGTTCTGGAGAGTCTGTGGCATAACCTGCTCGGTGAGCATCACTTCGATGCGGCCGGTGGGCTCTTCCTTTTCGCGGCGCAGGGTGCGGCGGGCGTAGAGGCGGGCGGGAATCACGCGGCTTTCATTCAGGACCAGCAGGTCGCCGGGATTGAGCAACGCGGGAAGCTGGGCAAAGGCCGTGTCGCGCAGCGCGCCGGTCGCGCGGTTCATGACGAGCATCCGGCTCAGGCCGCGCTCGCCGGGGGGCTGCTGGGCGATCAACTCTTCAGGCAGATTGAAGTCAAAGTCGGCGACGCGCAGATGGCTCATAAAAGCGGCTTTCCGAAGTAGTCATAGGCACGCAGCCTTGCGCGTTCGATGGCCGCTGTCAACTGATGGCGCTTTGGCTCAAACTCCTCGGCGGCTAGATCTGCGGAGACGTGCGTGGCTCTTACCCAGCTAACGCAGATGCGCGTGAAGGGCTTGGGGATAAGGAAGCGATCCCAGGAGCGCATGACCCAGGCGTGCTCCGGCTCCAGATGAAAGGCGCCGATGGGCGCGCCGGTCAGTTGCGCCAGCTTGATAGGGCCCATTTTGGTCTGATAGATGGGGCCGCGCGGGCCGTCGGCGGTGAAGATGGCAGTGCGGCCGGATTCGATGGTGTGCTTGAGGCCCATCAGGCCCTCGCGCGCGCCGCGGCTGCTGGAGCCGCGCACCGTATCGTAGCCGAAGAGATTCAGTACACGGGTGATCAGTTCGCCGTCGAAGCTCTGGCTGACAATGATCACCGCGCGGGAGGCGCGGAAGTAGACCGTGCAGGGCAGCACGCACTGATGCCAAAAGCAGAAGATCTCCGGTGGGGACTTCACGCCGTCGGGGATCGGCGTGACGCCCTCTTCGGCGATCACCTCAAAGCGCCAGGTGCGGCCCCAGAGGCTGAAGAGCGCCCAAACCACACGCGGGACAATAGCCAGAACGAGGCGCTGGACGAGAGAGAAGCGGGGCTGGGCTTGGGCGGTCACTCTTCTGATTTTAGCGGAGTTGGCGGGGTTAGCGGAGATAGCGGGGTTAGCGGGGTTAGCGGAGATAGCGGAGTTAGCCGATGCTTCACTGGCGCCAATGGACTGCTAACACCGCTAGCAACGCTAACTCCGCTAACCCCGCTTTCTAGCTGTACCGCAGCCAGCGCGCGATCTCCGGCAGAGTGGCGCGCTTGCCGTACATCAGAATGCCCACGCGATAGAGGCGCGAAGAAAGCCAGAGGGCGCCCCATGTGGTGAGCGCCAGCAAAATGATCGAAACGGCAATCTGCCAGAGCGGCACCACGGCCATGCCCATGCGCGAAAGCATGGTGTAAGCCGAGGTCAGCGGAAAGAGCGTTGCGGCAATGCTCCAGGCGGAGTTGGGATCCTTGATCATAACCGGAAGAAAGCCCATGGCGGTATAGAGAGGAACAATCGCCACAACCATGAATTTCTGCAAGTCACTGGCGGTTTCGCAGGTGGCCGCGAGTCCGGAGAAGATGGCGCTGAAGAGGGCAAATCCCAGCACAAAGTAGACGGGAAAGAAGGCGGCTTCTTGCCACGAAAAACGGATGGCAATGTCGCCGGTGAGCAGTTCGGCGGCCAACGAGGAACCCATGAAGACGGAAGCTCCGGCCAGCCAAATGGCAATTTGCGTCATGCCCACGCCGCCCACGCCCAGCAGCTTGCCGGCCAGCAGATCGCTGGGCTTGGCCACGGAGAGCATGACTTCAAAGATGCGCGAGGTCTTCTCCTCGATGATCGCCCGCGCCATATCCAGCCCGTAAAGCATGATGGGGATGGAAAGCAGCATCAGCATCAGCATGGCCTTGATGATTGTTGCGCTCCCATTGCTCTTGCCGATTTTTCCGTCCTTGTCCAGTTGCAAAGCATCGATGGATACTTTGGCCAGCATGGCGTCGGCCTCGGCCGGAGTCATACCTTTGGCGATCATGCGCTCGTTGATGACGCCGCGATTCAGTGCGTTTTGCAGGCTGCCGTTGGCGGAGGCATCGGCGACCGAGAGCGAAGTGATGGTGGCCGTAATCTTTTGCGGATCGGAAGAATCGATGGCTAAAACACCATCAATTGCCTTGGCTCGCACTTGGCTCTGCAACTGGTCGCGCTGCCCGGCAGTCGCCGGCGCTGTTACGTCAACCTTGTATTGAGCCCACTTATCATCCAGCATCTGCTCCCGCACCTGATTGGCCAGCGCCGCGTCATCGGCCACAATGGCGATGTGCTTGCCCGTATTGGCTTTGTGGTCCATATAATGGCTGAAGGCCAGCAAAGCCGCAACCAGAAGCGGCAAGGCGACGGTGGAGATTTTGAAGGCGCGGCCGCGGATCTGTTCCAGATACTCGCGCTTGGCGACGAGAAGGATATTACGCATGATTCTGGCCTCCCACGGTCTGAATGAAGATCTCTTCCAGCGACGGCTCGACCAGTTCGAAGCGGTAGATGGTCGCGGCGGCGGCGGCCTCGCGCAGCAACTTCTGCGCGTCGCCGTGCGGCTTGAGCTTGATCTCGGCATGGCCGGAGAAGTTTCTTGCTTCCGCAATCTCATCACTGGCTAGAAAAGCGGAGCTGCCCTCGAACTCGACGATGACGTGGTTGCGCTCGTAGCGGCTCTTGATCTCGCGCAGATTGCCGCTGAGCACCGCCTCGCCGTTGTTGATCAGGCAGATGGCGTCGCACAGCTTTTCCACCTGGTCCATGCGATGCGTGGAAAAGATGATGGCCGCGCCCTTCTCCTTGAGTTCGAGGAGGGTCTTTTCGATCAGCACGGCATTGACCGGATCGAGTCCGCTGAAAGGCTCATCCATGACGATCAGCCCTGGTGAGTGCAGCAGCGTGGAGATGATCTGAATCTTCTGCTGCATTCCCTTGGAGAGCTCTTCCGTCTTTTTTTGCAGCGTTTCGGCAATCTCCATGCGCTTGGCCCAGGCGGTTGCCTGCTTCTCGGCTTCCGCGGCACCCAGCCCGTGCAGGCCACCGAAGAAGACCAACTGATCCAGAACCTTCATCTTTTTGTAGAGGCCGCGCTCTTCAGGCAGGTAGCCGACCCGCTCCAGGCTCAGGCGCTCGAAGGGCTTGTCGAAGAGGCGAATGCTGCCAGAGTCAGGCATGGTGATGCCCATCATCATGCGAATGGAGCTGGTTTTCCCGGCGCCGTTCGGGCCGAGCAGGCCGAAGATCTGGCCGGCTTCAATCGAGAGGCTCAGGTGGTTGACGGCAACCTTGCTCTCGTAGGCCTTGGTCACAGCCTCGAGTTGGACAACTGACATGGATTCTCCTGCTGTGCAATCAGCAATTTGAGTACGGCCAAGTTCCCATCAACCGCTTGGGCCAGCCTGCATGAAGTCTATCAAAGGCACTTGCAAGGCTGTACCTGAGCAATTCATACGTTGGATAAGACGAGTCAGTTCCCGGCTCATAGGATTGCACTGCCTTTTTAATTTCTGCTCTGCCTTCATCTCTTATGGACCGTTGCTTCGGCGACGATTCTCGCGCTGCTTTTAGGGTGTACAGACACATCCCGAGTGCGGCGCATCGCCACAAGAGTTGAATCGAAAGACCTGTAAATACTCGGGAATAAAGAGTTTGTTTTATGCCGCTTTCAGGGGAAGCGTTTGAACAAGGAAAAATGATAGGCTGAAACACGATGCAAAGTTTTGATTTTTTGAAAAGCGAACCCGTCCACGGGCCAGCACGCCGGCCGCAAAGCTTCGATGAGCTTGATGTGCGTCAGACCGTACTTGAGGATCTGGCGCTCAAGATGCTTTATATGGCGGGGTCGCTCTCCGTCCATCAGCTCGCGGAAAAAACCCACCTCAGCTTCGAGGTGGCCAAAGAGATCGCCTTCCGTCTGCGGACGGAGATGCTCTGCCAGGTCACGGGCATGAACGGCCATATTCCTCAGATCGCGATCACCTCCGAGGGCCGCTCGCGGGCCAACGACCTGCTCGCGCAGAACTACTACACCGGCCCCGCGCCGGTCTCGCTGCAGAGTTACATCGAACAGACGCGCAAGCAGAGCGTCCGCAAGGATGAGATACACGCGGAGGATGTCAATCGCGCCTTTGCGCACTTGGTCATCGAACCGGCACTGCTGCGCCAATTCGGAACCGCGCTCAACTCCGGCAGTTCCATCTTCCTCTACGGGCCTCCGGGAACCGGAAAAACCACCGTCGCTGAGACGCTTTCCAAGGTGATCGCCCAGGATGAGGTTTGGATTCCTTACGCCATCGAAGTGGACGGCGAGATCATCACGCTTTACGATAGCTCGATTCACAAGCGTCTGACCGACCTGGAGCCCGATGACTGCGACGAGCGCTGGGTGCTTTGTCAGCGTCCCGCAGTGCTGGTAGGCGGCGAACTGACGGCTGAGATGCTGGACCTGCAATTCAACCCGACCACCAAGTTCTACGTCGGCCCCATGCAGATGAAGGCCAATAACGGCGTGCTGATCATTGACGACTTTGGCCGCCAGCGGTTGCGCCCGGAAGACCTGCTCAATCGCTGGGTGGTTCCGCTGGACCGCAGAATCGATTTTCTTACCCTGGCCGGCGGCAAGAAGCTGGAAATTCCCTTCGAGATGCTGGTGGTCTTTGCCTCCAATATGGACCCGGCGGAGCTGGTGGACGCCTGCTTTCTGCGCAGAATTCAGACCAAGATCAAGATCGACGGAGTTTCCGACGCACAGTTTGCCGAGATTCTGCGCCGCGTCGCGCTGGAAAACAAGGTCGAGATGGACCCCACGATTCATCAGGATCTGATCGATTTTATTCGCAATGTGCTGAAGATCGAACTGCGCCAGTGCTATCCCAGGGACATTGTGAACCAGATTCTCTGGTCCGCCCGCTACGAAGGCAAAAAGCCCCGCTTGAATCACGCCTCCATGGCCCAGGCCGTCGAGGCGTACTTCCTGGCCAAGCGCTGAGCGGTCTTCAATCCGCGGAAACTTCCGCCAGCGCATAGCTGGTGCTTCTTCCGCCTTCACGGCTGCGGATCAGAACACCGCGCTCCACCAGCGCCAGAATGTCGCGCGCTGCGGTGTCTTGCGAGCACTTTGCCAGTTTTGCCCACTTGGACGTCGTTAGTTTGCCTTCAAAGCCGTCCAGCAGCCGCTTCAGCACAAGCCGCTGCCGCTCATTCAGAGCAACGGCGGCCACCGATTCCCAAAAGCGCGACCGGGCCAGCACGCCCGTGAGCGCCGTCTGCGCGCCCTGCATCGCGCGGCCAAGGCAGCGGAGGAACCAGTCCATCCAGGCCGTCGCGTCCATCGTTCCTCGCTGCGCCTGCTCCAGACGGTGGTAGTATTCCGCGCGCTCGATACGGATCTCCGCCGACATACTATAAAAACGCTGCGAAGAATCCTCCGACCGGGCCAGTGCCATGTCCGCGATGGCGCGGGCCATACGGCCATTTCCATCTTCAAATGGGTGAATCGTCACAAACCACAGGTGGCCCAGCGCGGCCTTCACCACCCAATCTTCGCCCGCTGCGTTGAACCATTCCAGGAAGGCCTGCATCTCGCGGCCGACGCGCGCGGCCTCCGGCGCTTCAAAATGAACCCGCTCGCGGCCCATCGGACCGGAGACAACTTGCATGGGTCCATCGCTGTCCGTCCGCCATCTGCCGGTTTCGATCCGCTTCATCCCGCTGCGACCCGAAGGAAAGAGCGAATTGTGCCAGGCGAAGAGGCGTTCCGCAGTCAGAGGCTGGCGGTAATTGCGCGTGGCGTCCAGCATCATCTCCACCACGCCCTCCACGTCGCGGTCCACCGCTTGTAAACCGCCGATCTCCATCCCCATGCGTCTGGCTATTGAGGAGCGAACCATCTCCAGGTCCAGCCTCTCGCCCTCGATCTCGCTGCTTTTCAGCACGTCCGCCGTCAGCGTGTCGAGAACAGCATTCTGGCGCAGAGGAAAGCCCAGGCTCTCCATCCGCCCCAGCAACCGCCCCTGCTCGTGCCGGACTGCGGCCAGCTTCTCCGCCAGCAATTCACGGCTCCAGCGGAAGTGAGGCCAATCCGGCAATTCATGGATATATTCCGTCATTCTCCGCACCTTCTGCGGATATTATAGCCGATTATCTCCGCTTTACGCGTGTATTCTCCGCGTACTATGCGGATATTAAGGCGGCTATTCTCCGCAAACTGCAAAAAATGATTCCGAAAAACCGGTCCGGCGCTGGCATATAGGAGATCAGACCAACCCTTTCGCTGTTGACTGCTTGACGTTGAACGCGCTGCAACCTATCATCTTCTCATGATCCGGAGTTTCAAGGACCACGACACGGCGGAACTCGCTCAGTTGGGAACAAACCGGCGATGGCGAGGCATCGAGAGCGTGGCCCGCCGGAAACTCAATCGGATGGATGCGGCTTCCCGTCTGGACGACCTGCGCGAACCTCCGGGAAATATGTTGGAGCCAATGAAAGGAAGCAGGCGCGGCCAACACAGCATCCGCATCAACGATCAATTCCGCATTTGTTTTGTATGGAAGGAGGATGGAGCCTATGACGTTGAAATCGTTGACTACCACCGCGAACGGAAAGGGAGGTAAAGTCCCTCTGGTGCGTCCCGCGCAGGGATGGAACTATCAGTACGTGACCACCTCGCCGGGCGAGATGCTGCTGGAGGAGTTTCTCAAGCCGCTGGGCTTAAGTCAGCATCAGCTTGCGATGAGCCTTCGCGTGCCCTCCACGCGGATCGGCGAAATTGTCCGCGGCAAGCGCGCCATCACTCCCGACACGGCGTTGCGCCTGGCCCGCTTCTTCGATAACAGCCCGGAGTTTTGGCTTAACCTCCAGCAGATGCACGACCTTACTAAAGCCAAACTCGCTCTGTCCAAAACCATCGAAGCCGAGGTGCGGGTTTACCAGCAAGTGGCCGCGTAGCGAACTTCCCATCTGGTCCAGATTTGTAACAGGGCACGACTTCAGTCGTGCCGCAAATGCCGCAAAATGAGCTGGGCTTTAGCCCTTGAGGGAATGTCGGCTGCGCCAATAAGCATTTGTTTTGCAAAAAATGCTTCCAAAAACCTGGCCCTGCGCTGGCATACTGGAATCATGGCCAACCGAGACTGAGGTGTATTCTTTTTACAATATGCAGATCGACCCTGAATCCGAAACTGCGCTGGCTGAGAATGTCCCCATGGAACCTCTGGATCTGAAAGAATTCTTTGTCCAATTCCAAGACTATTTAGCTCCGAAGCTCGACACGTACGAGCAGGCAATTTATCTCTATATTTTCCGCAAGAGCAGGCTTCTTGGACTTGATGAAGTGACCATTGGATTTCACTCTGACCGCTCTCGCATTGCGACAGGGATTGGAGAACACGGTAAACCATTGTCGACGAAATCATGCTATTCAAGGCTATCCTCGCTCGACAATAAAGGCATCATAAAGGTAATTCGCACGAATCATGCAGGCAAGCTCATTCGGTTATTTCTTCCATCCGAAATCGAAGGAATTATCCCACCACTGGCCCAAGAACGCGAGATTGACATCGAAACAATGGATTTTTTCGATGATCCTGCCAATCGGCTTTTGCTGTTGAAACGCGAGAATTACAGATGCTTTTACACGCTCCAAAAACTCGACAAAGACAACTTTATCGTCGAACATGTAGTATCGCGTCCGGCTAGCAACAATAGCTATCGCAATTGTGTTGCAGCATCAAGAGAGGCCAATAATAAAAAGGGCGCCACGTCTGCAGAAGATTTTCTTCGGCGTCTCTTCCGTGAAAGCTATCTCAGCGAATCTGAGTTCCAAGATCGGCTGCACGCTCTTGCTCAACTCAAGGACGGCTTGCTCAAGCCGCCGCTGGAATAACCTGTAGGCAAAAACGAAGTGTTGATTTTCCTTGCGAATAGTGCAATAGTTGCATTACGTTGTTTGGTGGGAGAGTATGCCGGTTTTGCAACGTTTCGGCACTGTCAGCGTGCGCATGTACGCCGACGATCACCGGCCGCCTCACTTTCATATTGTCGCGCCGGATTTTCAGGTTTTGGTGCGGATTTCGGATGGGTCGGTGATTGCGGGAGAGGCCCGACCGGCGCAGATCGCCGAAGCCCTGGCCTGGGCGCAAGGCCATCAAGAGGCGCTGGCGCTGCGTTGGGCGGAACTGAACGAACGGGGATGACGATCATGCCTAGAAAAACTTTACCGCGGATCGCGTCGGTGGCTGCCGGCAAAAAGCCGCTGACCTTGCTCATTCGCTGGGAAAAGGGCGCGGAGAGCCGGGTGGACGTTTCCGGCTTGGTGGAGACCTTTCGCGTTTATGAGCCGTTGCGCCGCTCGCCGGAGCTTTTTGGGCGCGTGCAGGTAGGCGATTACGGCACGGACGTTTGCTGGCCGGGTGAGATCGACATGGCCGCCGATACGCTTTGGCGGCTCGCGCAGGAGCAATCGGGGCAGACTATGTCGCCTGATGCCTTCAAGCATTGGCGAGAGCGCAAAGCCTATACGCTCGATACAGCCGCCGCCGCGCTGGGGCTGAGCCGCCGCATGGTTGCTTACTATGAGCAGGGCGCCAAGCCGATTCCGCGTGTTGTTGCGCTGGCCACGCACGCGCTCGATGCCGGAATCCAGTGCTTAGACCGTATGATTTGGTAAATACCATTGAACAGGCGCGGACGAGGACGTCCGCGCTACAGCCGGTCAGGAGACCGGCGCTACTTTTCCGGAATGAGATGCAATCACGGTAATCATCCGGTTTGTCCCACGGGACGCGCGCCATTTAGCATCCGAGAGTGGCTGATCTCGATAGTCCGGTGATGTATGTGAAGGGCGTGGGTCCGCGCGTGGCGGAGATGCTGGCGCCCAAGAGCATTCTCACCGCCGAGGATTTGCTCTATCACCTGCCCTTTCGCTACGAGGACCGGCAGAATCCGCGCTCGCTGGATGAGTTAAAGGCGGGCGAGACGGCGTCGGTGATCGCCGAGGTGCGCGGTTCGCTGCTGATGACCACGCGCAAGGCGCCGATCTTCGAGCTGACCGTGGGCCAGGGGCGGCTGGCGCTGAAGTGCATCTGGTTCAACGGCGGCTACCTGGAGGGCAAATTTCACGCCGGACAGACCATCGCCGTCTACGGGCGCATCGAGCCGTCGCGCTCGTCGAGCAACTTCAAGATGATTCAGCCGCAGTTCGAGCTGCTGCCGGACGCGACGGCCGACGCCGAGACGCGGCTCTTGGAAGTCGGCCGCATCACGCCGGTCTACGAATCGCTGGGCGGGGCGCGGCTGGCCTCGCGCTGGCTGCGCAAGACGATCTTTCATCTGCTGAATGACCTGCGCGGCAGGGTTCCGGAGTGCCTGCCCAAACTGATGCTGGCCCGGCTCGCCTTGCCCGACCGCGAAACGGCGCTGCGCGAGGCGCATTTTCCGCCCGAGGGCACGCCCTTCGCGCAGTTGCAGGCTGCCGCCACGCCGGCCCACCGGCGGCTGATCTTTGAGGAGCTGTTCTTTCTGGAATTGGGCCTGGAACTCAAGCGCCGCCGTCTGCGGGAGCGCGTGGGCGTCAGCTTCGCCACCGGCGACAACGTCCGCGCGGCGATCCGCGAAGTACTGCCCTTTCATCCCACCACGGCGCAAAAGCGCGCGCTGGGCGAAATTGTGGCCGATATGCGCGAGCCTAGCCCAATGCGGCGGCTGCTGCAAGGCGATGTCGGCTCAGGCAAGACGATTGTCGCGCTACAGGCGATGCTGGTGGCGATGGAGAACGGCTACCAGGCGGCGCTGATGGCCCCGACAGAAATCCTTGCGACTCAGCACTTTCTCGCCGTTCGCAAGCTGCTGGAAAAATCCAGTCGCCGCTATCGCGTGGCGCTGCTGACCGGCTCGCTCTCGGAAGACCGCAAGCGCGCCACCCGCGGCCAGATCAACCGCGGCGAGGCGCAACTGGTGATCGGCACGCATGCGCTGATCGAAGAGAAGGTCGAGTTCGACCGGCTGGGCCTGGTGGTCGTCGATGAGCAGCATCGCTTCGGCGTCTTGCAGCGCTTCAAGCTGATGAAAAAGCCCAACCAGGCTGAGCCGGATGTGCTGGTGATGACGGCGACGCCGATTCCGCGCACGCTGGCGCTTTCGCTCTACGGCGACCTGGACGTGAGCGTGCTGGATGAGCTGCCGCCGGGGCGGACGCCGATCGTCACGCGGCGGGTTCCCGGCGATATGTCGGAAGAGGTCTGGGATTTTGTACGCAAACAGGTGGCCAAAGGCCGTCAGGCTTACATCGTTTACCCGGTGATCGAGGGGAGCAAGGAGGATGAGCCGGAGCTGGACTTCTCGCATGATGATCCGGAGGCGGGGATTGAATTGGATCATCAAACCCAGGTCTCAAAATCGAGACCTGGGGCACCCGCGCTCATCGCATCCCAGGTCCGAAAATCCGGACCTGGGGCACCCGGGGTTGAGCCGGAAACTCTATCCCCGGTCTCAAGATCAAGACC
Source organism: uncultured Occallatibacter sp. (assembly GCA_964450895.1). GTDB lineage: Bacteria > Acidobacteriota > Terriglobia > Terriglobales > Acidobacteriaceae > Telmatobacter. The sequence continues at coordinate 17,811 of CAYVGW010000024.1, forward strand.
GGGGGCACCCACGCTTATCACATCCCAGGTCCGAAAATCCGGACCTGGGGCACCCGGAGTTCGTGGTTTCCCACCCGTTCGTAAGACGGTCCGCAAGGGCAAATCAGCGGATCTTTTTCCCAAGGCGGCGCAGGAAGCGAATCCGGGGGCGAAGCTAGGGTTGAAGTCGGCGGTCGAGATGCACGAGAAGCTGCGCACGGGGCCGCTGGCCGGGCTGCGCGTGGGGCTGCTGCATGGCCGCCTGGACGCCGACGAAAAGGAAGTCATCATGCGCCGCTTTCAGCGCGGGGAGATTGACGTTCTGGTGGCGACGACGGTGATCGAAGTCGGCGTGGATGTTCCCAACGCGACGGTGATGGTGGTGGAGCACGCGGAGCGCTTCGGGCTGGCGCAGTTGCATCAGTTGCGCGGGCGGGTGGGGCGCGGCGCGGCCAAGAGCTACTGCATTCTCATCACCGGCGAGCGCGTCTCTCCGCTGGGCGAGGAGCGGCTGAACGCGATGGTCCGCACGCAGGACGGCTTTGAGCTGGCCGAGCTGGACCTGACGCAGCGCGGCCCCGGCGAGTTCTTCGGCACTCGCCAGGCCGGTTTGCCGGATTTTCGCGTGGCCAACCTGCTGCGCGATCGCAAGCTGCTGGAGTTGGCCAAGATGGAGGCGGCCCGCTTCGCCAGTCCGCCGGAAAGCGGCAGCGAGGCCACAGACTTCGAGCGCGCGCGGGTCTGGGCGCGGCTCAAAGAGGCCTGGCAGCGTCGCTATGGGTTGGTCGAGGCGGGTTGATGGCTTAGCCGCCACTGCTCGACCGCCTGTTTCTTCGCACGAGCGATGTAGGCTCTTTTGATAAACTCCACCACTTCTTCCAGGCGGAAGTTGGCAATTCTCTGCTTTGCGCTTGCCGGCCAGTTTTCGTGATCGCGCCATTCTTTAAGCTGGCCGGCTTTTACTTCCGGGTCTCCGCCTGAAGACTTTTCCTCCAATTTGGCCCATTTGGCGCAAAGCTCCTGAGCCTTGTCGCCGGCTGGATCTTCGTTGAGTGCGGCGGCGACCTCATGCCAGAGCTCAATCCGCGCCGCCCAAAGTTGCGCACCTTCTTCTTCCGGGCGCTTGATGAGTTTGGCCCACGCTTCGGCGCTGTAGTATTTTTTGCGGTAGGCCGTCATCGCCTGCGCAATAAACGGCGCGATCTTGTCCATATGGAATTCGTCGATGCGCTGCCGCATGACGGCGGGCCAGTTTTTGCGGTCAGCCCAAGCCTTTGCCGCACCCTCGCGCACTTCAGGATCGCTGCTGGAGAGCGCCAGCCAACGCGCTACCAGCGCTTGCACCTTCTCGGATGCGGGATCTTCGCCCAGTGCGGCCTCGACTTCACCGATTAAATCGATCCACTCCTGCGAAAATTCTTCCTCATAGCGCGGCTCCACTTTGGACCAGGCAGCCTCGCTGTAATACTTCTTCATTGCTTCCACGTCGCTTTGCATGTTGATCACCTCAATGAGCCGTTTGAGAATTGCCGGGGTTGCGGTTTTGCCGGAATCGAGCGCCTTTTCAACGGCCGCGAGCGCTTTCATGGCGCGCGCCAGCAGCTTTTGCTTTTCTTGGAGCGCCTGACGCTGCGCACGCAAAGCCTCCGGCAGCTTCAATGCCGCCCGATCCAGCACTGCTTTGATCTCTTGCAGAGGGAAGCCAAGAAACTTGAGCGCCACAATCTGCTCCAGCCGCTCCAGATCGCGCTCGACGTAGAGCCGATAACCGGAGAGCGCCCGTAGCGGCTTCAACAACCCCAGCCGGTCGTAATGATGCAGCGCCTTCACGGTGACGCCGGTGAGTGCAGAGAACTGCTGGATTTGGTAAGTTTTGCTCAATTTCTTCCCCTCTCAAACAGGCTCAGGTCTGACCCAAGGTCAGAGTCAAGCACAATTTTATTTGTTCTTTGCGCACTGTGAATCCGGTGATTGAGAAAGGCCAGTGAAGCGACGGACATGGAGCGGGGGTGCGTCTGGGCGCGGCTCAAAGAGGCCTGGCAGCGGCGCAATGGATTGGGCGAGGCTGGTTGACCCGGCAAACAACCGCTTGATAACATTGCTTGAGCGAACGTCTATTCAAGACAGGCAAATCCAAAGGTTTGAGAACACTCTCCTTCAGAAAAGATTGTGGAGCGGCAGGATGGATGACCGCTTTCAGAGGATAAACACCGAGATGAAAATTAAGCCGCTGTTTTTATCTGTTTTAATGCTATCCCTTATTCCTCTTTCAGGCTGCAAGCCAAGTCCAGCCGAGCTGATGGCCGCCGTCAAGGCCGACAATACCGCCGATGCGGTGAAACTCGTTGGCAAGGGCGCGGACGCCAACGTCCGCAATACGCCCACCGGTTGGAGCGCGCTTCACTACGCGGCGCGGAACGGCAATGTGGAGGAGGTGCAGAGCCTTCTGAATGCCGGCGCGGATGCCAACTACGCGGCCACCATGGACGGAAAGGCCGGCTCGCCGGTCAAGCCGCTGGCTTTGGCGCAGATCATGCTGGAGGTGATCGGCCAGGTGCAGAACTCGCAGATCGAGGCCAATTTGCGCGAGAGCGGCGTGGATGATCCGGCGCTGTTGAAGAGCGCGACCGATCCTACAGCCGGGGTCCGCTACCAGAAGGTTGTGGATCTGTTGACCAAGGCGACGAAGTAAGGTTTGCAGGCGCTAGTCAGGCGGTTCCGTTGGCGCGGACGCCGGCGCCGTGCAGCATCTCGACCGGGAAGGTTTGAATCTCCAGATCGATGCTGGCTATTTCCGTGCCGCATTCCAATGCGTGGCTGCGAGTACACTGGCAAAGCTCGGTAAAGCGGATATGGCCATTTTGGCTCAGCTCCAGGCCGGAGGCGATCAGAATGCTGTAAATATCCATGCAGGCCTGACGCTCGAACTCGAAGAGCATACTGATGGTTCCGGTTTCGTTTGCGCCGCGGCTGAGAACCCAGCCGCCGCAGCCAAGAATGGCGCCGGTGAGGGTCTGGACCAGGCGAGAAGGCTCCTCGATGGAGATCGCCTTCATCTGCAATGCCCAGGGGATACTGATTGTGCGCTCTGCGGTTAAGGTAGGCACTGTGAACCTCACATTGGCCTTATCGGAGTTCTACCGCGCAGCGTAATAGTTGTGCCGGAGTCGAACGGCTCTTGACCGGCTTTGAGACAACCGGGCTGGCCATAGCCTCCGCACGCCCTTCGCTGGTAATTGGATAGCGGTTTTCAGTCTGGTTTTGTTGCGCCGGGGGGTGGGTCTGGCGCTTTTTCTTTCCCCTGAAACGTCCCATGATGTAGTTTGATAGACAGCATGATTGTCGGCTCAGGAATTGACATAACGGAGATTGAGCGGATCCAGCAATCCGTGGAGCGCTACGGGCAGCGCTTTCTTGACCGCGTCTATACCGCCGCCGAGCAGGCCTATTGCCTGCGCAAGCGCAAATCCGCCGAGAGCCTGGCCGCGCGCTTTGCCGCCAAGGAAGCGGGCGCAAAGGCTCTGGGAACCGGCATCAGCCACGGAGTCAGTTGGCTGGAGATTGAGGTGGTGCGCGAGTCCAGCGGCAGACCCACGCTCTGCTTCCACGGGCGCGCCGCGGAGTTTGCCGCGCGGCTGGGAGCCGTCCGCTCCGCACTCTCCATCACCCACACAAACACGCTGGCCATGGCGAGCGTGGTGCTGGAGGATGGGCGTTAGTTCTGCCCAATCTGCTATCCTCAATGCGTAAACTGGCGAATTTTTTCGATCTGCAAGGAGCGCCGTGCCAAGCCGCAAAGAGATTCAGTGGTCGCAACTGAGAGTGGGAGCCTTGGTTCTGGTGGCCATGGCCATCCTGGTCGGGCTGATCCTGCTCATGTCCAGCTCCGGCGGCGGACTGTTTGCACGCAAGCTCGTTCTTCGCTCTTACTTTGAAAACGCCGCCGGGCTGAAGGATGGCGCGCCGGTCACGCTGGAAGGCGTCACCATCGGCAATGTGATTCACGTACGCGTGGTGCCGGAGCGCAATCCCACTCCGGTCGAGGTGAAGATGCAGGTGGGCTACGAGTATCTTGGCCTTCTGCACACCGATTCAACCGTTACCATTGCCCAGGCCGGCGTTCTGGGTGATAGTTATATCGACATCGATTCGGCCCACGCCAAAGGCTTCGCTCCGGCCAACGACGCCGAACTGAAGGCCGGCGGTTCGCCCAGCATTCAGGACGTGGTTCGCAACAGCAATGAATCCATCATTCAGATTGACAAGCTGCTGCACAAGCTGGAGCCGACCGTCGACGCGGTCAACTCCAGGCGCGGCTTGGTGGGCGAGCTGATCAACGACCCCGAACTTGCCCGCAAGATCAACCTCATCGCCAACGATCTGCAAACCATCACCGGAGCGGTGGCCAACGGCCAGGGTTCGCTGGGCAAGCTGATCAACGACGATACGCTTTACACCCGCGCCAACGCGGCCGTTGACCGGCTCAATAAAATCACCATCGCCCTGGACGAGGGCAAGGGCAGCGCGGGCAAGTTTCTCAAGGACGATGCGCTCTACAACAACCTGAACGCCGCCGCCAATAACACCAATCAACTGGTGGCCGAGATCAACGCCGGCAAGGGCACGCTGGGCATGCTGGCCAAAGACCCGGCCTTTGCCGCCAAGCTGGATGACACCGTCACCCGCATGGACGGCATCCTCAAGAGCCTGGATGACGGCAAGGGCACGCTGGGCCAGTTGATGCAGAGCCGCGCCCTCTACGACCACGCCGACCAGACCCTCGATCAGGCTTCACAACTGGTGAAGGCCATCCGCGAAGACCCCAAGAAGTATCTGGTGATTCGCATGAAGATCTTTTAATCTCCTACCCGCACGTTGTAGCGCCGGTCTCCAGACCGGCTGTCGCGTGGGCGTCCTCGCCTGCGCTTGCCCAGAACGAATAACCAATACATATCGAACGCTTTCCGAATTCGTTTGACCGTCGCGGGTTCGCGGGGCTAACATCCGATACGATCATGCTCGCCGCCCGGATCAATTCCTTCCAGCCCCTCCGCCGCCGGAGACTCTTCGCTCTGGCGCTGATTCTTCTCCTCGCCGCGCTGGCGCTCACTCCCTGCGCTGCCTTGCAGCATAACGGAATGCCCCGGACCCAGCGGCATGAGAGCCACCACGAGATCTTTCAACTGGAAGAGGCATGGCGGGTCGCCGTGCTGAAAGCGGACATCCCCGCCCTGGACGCTCTGCTGGCCGACGATTACACGGCCATCACCTCCAACGGCGCGCTGCAATCCAAGGAGCAGACCTTGGACAACCTGCGCAGCGGCGCGACGCATTTCTCGGCGATTGCCATCTCCGACCGCAAGGTGCGTTTCTACGGCACGACCGCGCTGGTGACCTGCAAGGCTGTGATGAGCGGCACGCACGCCGGGTTGGACATCTCCGGGAGCTTTCGCTACACACGCGTCTATGTGCGGAATACACAGGGGCAATGGAAGATTGTCAGCTTTGAGGTCAGTCAGATTCGCTCACCCAGCGAGAGCCGATGACCGCGGGCTGCGCGGCGGATCGTATTCGCCTACAATCAAAAGATGCCAGAACTGCCCGAGGTCGAGACGATTGCCCGCGGCGTCGAGCAGCGTCTGCGCGGCGACCGCGTCGTTGAAGCCTGGTTCGGCAGCCACACGGAGCCATTCAAGACGCCGGCGGCTCACCAGGCCAAAGGGCTGGAGGGCCGGGAGATTCTGGCCGTCCATCGCACCGGAAAGCACATCGTCTGCGAGATGGGACCGGCTGGCGGAATCCCGCACTCCCACCCTAACCGCAAATTACGAAACGCAGATTCTTCGACTGCGCTGAGGACGGCGAGGGTGGGGCGCCCGGACGCTAGTTTAGTGCAAATGAAGGATAATCTGAGCGCTCAATGGATTGTGCATTTAGGAATGACCGGCCGATTGCTGGTCACAACTCCTGAGGCGCCGGTTGAACCCCACACCCATGCGCGACTGAGCCTGGCCAGTGGCCGCGAGCTGCGCTTTGTCGATCCGCGGCGCTTTGGGCGGCTGGAGTTCCGCGATCTGGGCCGAAGCCCGGCCTTCCGCGCCGCAGGGGCCGACCCTCTGACCGTGACGGCGGATGAGTTCGTCCAACTTTTTCATGGCCGGCGGCTGGCCATCAAGACAGCGCTGCTCAACCAAAAGCTGCTCTCTGGCGTGGGCAACATCTACGCCGATGAGAGCCTTTTCCGCGCCGGGATTCGGCCGCGCCGCTTGGGGCAGCGGCTGACTCGGGCCGAGTTGGAGACCCTGCGGCTGGCCCTGCGCGCGGTTCTGGATCACGCCATCCGGCTGGGCGGCTCTTCGGTCAGCGATTACGTGGACGCCACCGGGGTGCGCGGCTTTTTTCAATTGGAACACTGCGTCTATCAGCGCGGCGGCCTTCCCTGCCTCCGCTGCCAGACGCCGATTCGCCGCATCGTGCTGGGTGGACGGGGAACGCATTATTGTCCAAAATGCCAACGCTAGCGGGTGATTTCTATGAAATTCAAGATATTCCTGCATAAAAATTCTCAAATGTTATAGGTTTCCCGTTTTGCGAAATCCACAAACCTTTGAAAATAAAGATTGCATAAGATGGCCCTCCAGTTGCTATTAGTAAAGTGCCAGTGATGTATCGGCGCTGGAAGAATATGGCCAGCCCAAAGTAGAGCAGACCCCGGCAAGAGCAACCGCCAACGAAGCGGCCCTCAAAAGGGAGATCCGGCCGGGAATATCTGCCGATGGAACAGTGGAAATCGCCGCTGTCCACAAATGGTTTGGGAGGCCAGTGACTAGCGCAAAAAGTGCGGAGCGCCACTCGAGCGGAGTGGCGTTTCTTGCGTTAGGCCGCAAATGCAGGCAGCGCTGGCCTTTCGGGCGGCTGTGGCGTAGACCTCCTGGTCCACGCTGGTTCAGGGGAATTGCATTTGAAATCATTTGGAGGGAGCAGGGGCATTTATGCCCTGAATTTACGCCTGAAACCATATGGCTTCAGCCCCGGGCCTAAAGGCCAGACTGCCCAAGCCTCGCTTCAGGGGCATAAATGCCCCTGCTCCCTCCGATAAGCCGCCTGCATGAGTATCGCGACAAAGATGAGCGTTAGGCGAAGTTCAAATGCAATTGCCCTGACGCTAGTTTCTTCCTACTTGCCAGCCGCAACTGTCCGCTGTACTATCAGAGAAGCCTATCAAGCGGCTGACGCCTGCCCCTGCAAGGGGTTGAGCAAGCTCGCCGCAAGCAAGGAAGTTTCGCCGAACCGATTCATTCATTACAGACTACTGGTGGCAAAGCTTCTCATAGGAAGGGCATCAACTGAGAAAGACGCGGCTCGCGCCGTTACGATTCTGACAACCAGATGAAGAGATTCTCTGGCTCCAGTGTGCGCGGCGGCAACGCTGCATTTTCTTCATCTACCGCAGAGGCTCAGGCATTGCCGCAGTGGAGTGCATTATTTTTCAAGGAGAACTCCGGAACCCGTTGAAATCTGTCAAAGTGCTTTCAGCGCAGGGAATGGCCTTCGATGCAACGGAGTCTGGTTCTGATGCAATGGGAACGTGGTCTTCTGTAGTATTTCGCCGCTTACCGTCGTATTCCCCCGTCCAGAATCAGGCGGCGGGCAAGGGAAGTTCAGCGCGCATTGGAAGCGCTGAACGATTCAACGCAATGCAACAAAGAGCAATCCACCAGGAAGTTCACGCATGACGACAGAATTGACGCAGCCCCAAATTGAGATGGGGCCCGATCCGGCCATGGGACAGGCGCAGGGGCATCGGCGCCGCCGCCGCCGCCGCAAAAACAAGAGCAGTCAGGTAGCCGGCGCACCGCAGCAGCTTCAACAGGCTCCGCCCCAGGCGCCACCTCCGATGGCCCCCCCTCCGCCCACGGTCTCCCGCCCCGCCAAGCACAAGCAGGCTGCGCAGCAGAATCGGCGTCAGGACGCCCAGCCCAATCAGGGCCGGAAGAAGAAATCCTTCACTTCCAAGAATTCCGCTCCGCAGGCGCAGCCCGGCAATAACAATTCCGCCCAGCCGCAGCGCAAGCGCAAGGGGACGCAGAAGGGCCCCAGGGAGTTTGTTGGCCCCATGGACCACAGCTACCGCGCGGTGAACGGCAATGTGGCCGACGGTCCGCCTTCCACCATCCAGATCTCCAACGGCGCACGCAGCAGCGGCCAATACATGGACGCCTATCCACCGCCCTCCCCGGTTGCCGTTCGTGCAGACGCTCCCGTGCGCATCTTCTGCTTCATCGAGGATCTTTTCTTTGTGGCGAAGATCCAGGAGACGGCCCGCAAGCTGGGCGTGAAGGTGGAGTTTGTCAAAGGCGACAAGGAAGCCGTGGCGCGATTGACCGAACTGCCGGAAGCCGAGCGGCCCAAGTTGGTGGTCTTTGACCTGAACAACCTGAACGCCAAGCCAATCTCGTTGATTCCCAAGCTCAAGGCAAAATTCAAAAAGGCCACATCGATCGTGGGCTTTCTCAACCACCTGCAAGGTGAATTGAAGGCCAAGGCCTTGGAGGCCGGTTGCGACGCTGTGATGCCCCGCTCCGCCTTCTCGCAGACGCTGCCCAATCTTCTCCGCCGCTACGGCGTGGAAGAGGAAGAAGACAACACGCCGCAGCCGTTGTAGGAAAGCAGGGAACAGGGATCAGGGAGCGTAACAACGTTGATTGAGTGAATGACAGCGCAATCAAATGCTTTTCCAAGTGTATTGAGCTGATTGAAACGATGAACGCCGCTTTTCTGATCCCTGATCCCTGTTCCCTGTTCCCTGCTTTTATCCCGGCGGCCAGGTCATCGGCCGTCCGCCGAGCAGATGCACGTGCAGATGATCCACGGTCTGCCCGCCGTCCTCGCCGGTGTTAATGACCACGCGATAGCCCTTGGCGAGGCCCTTCGCGCGGGCAATTTGCGCCGCGGCCCACAACAGGTGGCCGAGCAGCGCGCGATCACCCTCAATACTGTCGGCCTGCGAAGCGATATGTTCGCGGGGCGCCACCAGCACATGCACCGGCGCTTGCGGATGAATGTCCGCGAAGGCGTAGCACTGCTCGTCCTGAAAGACGGCGGTGGAGGGAATGCTTCCATCAACGATTTTGCAGAAAATGCAGCTCATAGCGCCTCCAGTGTACAGGAATAAAAGCCCTTTGCTCCCAAAATAGTTTTTGCGGATGCAATTATGGGCGAACGGCAATCGCGCCGGAAGAATTGCGCCACCTCCTCACAGCCACCATCACGCTGAAAACAGGCTCCATCTGCAAACCCTGCGCAGGGCCGGGTGAAGGCACCGTCCGCGGCGTCATTGTCTGGATGCTGCGTTAGACGCCCGCATTGTGCGCGCAAGACTGAAGGACTTTGCCAGCATTGCCCTCTGGACTGTTAAAATCTGCCCATGCAAATCATCCAGTACAACCTTCCGCCCGAACGCATCCCTCTCGCCTGGTACAACCTTGCCGCCGACCTGCCCGCGCCGATGGCTCCGCCGTTGCACCCCGGAACGCTTCAGCCGTTGGGTCCAGACGATCTAGCGCCGCTCTTCCCCATGAGCCTGATCATGCAGGAGGTAAGCCAAGAGCGGGAGATCGAGATTCCCGCCGAGGTGCGCCAGTTGTACGCGCAGTGGCGTCCCTCGACGCTCTTCCGCGCCCGCCGCCTGGAGAAGGCGCTCGACACCCCGGCGCACATCTATTACAAGTACGAAGGCGGAAGCCCGGCCGGCTCGCACAAGCTCAACACCGCCATCCCGCAGGCCTATTACAACAAGATGGACGGCACCAAGCACCTCTCGACGGAGACCGGCGCCGGCCAGTGGGGTTCGGCGCTATCGATGGCCTGCGCCTTCTTCGGCCTGGATTGCAAGGTCTACATGGTGCGCGTCAGCTACGACCAAAAGCCCTACCGCCGCGCGCTGATGGAGGCCTTCGGCGCCACCTGCATCGCCAGCCCGAGCGATACGACCGAGTCGGGCCGCGCCATTCTGGCCGCCCATCCTGACTCCAACGGCTCGCTGGGCATCGCCATCTCCGAGGCCGTTGAGGTCGCCGCCAAAGATCCCAACACCAAGTACGCGCTGGGCAGCGTGCTGAATCATGTGCTGCTGCATCAAACGGTCATCGGCCTGGAAGCTATCGAGCAGATGGCGCTGGCCGGCGACGAGCCGGACGTGGTTCTGGCCTGCGCCGGCGGTGGATCGAACTTTGCCGGCCTGGCGCTGCCTTACGTGGGCCGCAACCTCAAGGGCCAGAGCAAGGCGCGCATCGTCGCCGTCGAGCCGGCCGCCTGCCCCAGCCTGACACGCGGCCACTTCGCCTACGACTTTGGCGACACCGGCCACCTGACCCCGCTGGTCAAGATGCACACCCTCGGCTCGGCCTTCGTTCCGCCCGGCATTCACGCCGGCGGATTGCGCTATCACGGCATGGGCCCGCTGGTCTCGCACGTCATGGACCTGGGCCTGATCGAAGCCACCAGCGTGCAGCAGTTGGACGCCTTCGCCGCCGGAATTCAGTTTGCCCGCGCCGAGGGCATCATCCCCGCGCCGGAATCCAACCATGCCGTCGCCGCCGCCATCCAGGAAGCCCTGCAAGCCAAGCAAGAGGGCAAGCAGAAGACCATCCTCTTCGGCCTCAGCGGCCACGGCCACTTCGACATGGCCTCCTACATCGCCTACCAAGCCGGCAAGCTCGAAAACTACGAGTACCCGGAAGAAGAAATCGCCATGGCCCTCGCCGGATTGCCGCCGGTGGGGTAGGTTTTCACTTGCGCCCCAAGCCTCGGAATTGAGGCTTGGGGCACCTGCCACTATGGGAAATGCTGATACTTTCGTTCCGGCAAAGCGTCTAAAATAGGATTGTATGAGCTGATGAGGATGTGGTATGGTGGTTTTCCATGGAAAAATCGTTTTCATGTAGGCAAAATGAATCGGGGAATGAGGTTGTTATGAACGGAATCGGTATCTGGAAAGGTCTGACTCGCCGCAACACTGAGAATCGACAGGCGGTTCCAGGCTCCATTCTGAGGGTCGTTTTCAGCCATGGCGAGGACGGGTACATTATCGCGGAATGCCCGCAACTGCCCGGCTGCATGTCTCAGGGAAAAACGAAAGAAGAGGCGGGAAGGAATATCGCCGACGCAATCAAATCTGTACTCACGGTCCGTATGGGGCAGTTGCTCTCGGAAAATGTCCCGAATGAAAGAAGCGCGGACGATTCAGCGGGTGAGGAATCTTTCCGTGTGAAATATCCCGAACTGATCCCCGTCTAGCGATTCCGGTACGCTGCGCAGAATTGATCCTCTGTAATCCCGGCCTTCCTGAGTTCAGTTTTCAGCAAGCTGCGATCTACCTCTTTGTGGTCGGGGATCGAGATGATGAGAGTTGGCGGCTTGTCTGGATGCGTCAAAACGAAGTGATTCTTGCCGTAAACGGATTTCCAGCCGAAATGCTCAACAAACACTTTGGTGATTTTCTTTCCGCTATCCAGAGGCAGGTTCTTGGTTCCCACGTAGGCTCCTATCTTACGATCTCAGTTCCCTGATATATTACAACTCCCAGGCCTCAAAATCGAGACTTGGGCACCCGTTTCCGCGGCCACGGCCACTTCGACATGGCCTCCTACATCGCCTATCAAGCCGGCAAGCTCGAAAACTACGAGTACCCGGAAGAAGAAATCGCCATGGCCCTCGCCGGATTGCCGCCGGTGGGGTAGGTTTTCACTTGCGCCCCAAGCCTCGGAATTGAGGCTTGGGAGCGGGTGACGCAGCTCCCAAGCATTGAAGCTGGGTGCCCCAGATCCGGATTTTCGGATCTGGGAGACCACAAACCCCAACCCGCCGATTTGTATCAGGACACGACTTCAGAGGCGGCGGAAAAAAGGCCGGAGTCCAGGGGGAATCCCCGAAATACATCCCGCAGGGGCTAAAGCCCAGCGTTCATGATCATGCATTTGCGGAACGCCTGAAGTCGTGCCCTGGTTACCAAACATTCCAAAATCGAATTTTTCGCAGCCTCTTTAGTCGAGCCGCAAAGATCTGAAAATATGGCTGGGCTTTAGGGCGGGACCAGAATTCCTATGCCCTATTTGGATTCGTAGCAGCTTCGAGGAATGCCGATTCCGGTTCCGCTATAGCCCCTGCGGAGGGGGCGGCCTAGCGAAGAGCCATGGTTGGCTTCGACAGATTCGATGTAAGCTGGAATCATGTTCTTCGCAGACAACTTCCGGTCAGGGCTACGCCATCTCATCTGGATTGCGATTCTTGCCTTCTTTGTTCATTTCGAAGACACCCGTCCCGGCAAGGCGCGGGATGAGTATGATCATGCCTGGAATCTCTTTCAACACGGCAGACTTGCAGATAGTCAAAAAGAAGCTGAACTTGGATACAGAGAATTTTGCATATCAAACTCAGAAGAGGCCTCGAAATTTCAACTACTTGAAGTTGAAACCATGGTATGGCGTGGAATATATGAAGACGCACAACTTCTCCTTGATGATATTCCGGATTCCAATCATCCGGAAGATACAATTCACAAGTTGGCGCTTGAAGGCATAATCTTTACTCATCAACAGCAGTTTTCCTTGGCAAATCAAAAACTTTCCCAGGCACAGTATCTTTGTGAGAATGTTGATTATTTGACCTGCGGCGATGTGCAAAGAGCGAGTGGTATTTTGGCAACTAAACAAGGACAAGCCAATCTGGCACGCCGATTTTTTCTCAAAACTCTTATTTTTGCGCGAGCGCATCATGACCGATTATTGGAGGCAAGCGCATCGTTAAACCTAGGATGGGTCGCTCTTCAAAACGAATACTTTGATGAGGCAGTGGATTGGTCGAAGACAGCATACCGAATCAGTTCGGAGCTGGGAGCAGAAGACAAGATGCAAATTATATCAGGCAATCTTGGCTGGGCCTATCTCCAGTTAGGGGATGATGAAAAAGCATTGGAGCAGTTTCTTGAAGCGGAAAAGAGAGCGGCAATGCTCGGAAATATCAAAAGTGAACTCAACTGGGTAAGCAATTCCGGGTTGGTTTACCAAGACTTCGGCGATTTGACACGCGCGGCACAGTCACATCGCCACGCGCTCGATCTGGCAAAGCGGATTGATAGCAAGGAAGACATCGCCAATTTACTGGAAGACCTATCTGAAGTTTCGGTAGAAATGGGAAACCCGGACGAGGCCGGCGCCTATCTCGATCAAGTAACTCCCATGCAGCATCCGGGCGTAAATCAGTTGAATGCGTATGTAACACTGACGCGAGGAAAACTGGCGGCTGTGCGGCGTCAGGATCAACAGGCGGAAAAGCTCTTGCGAACGGTCCAAGACGATTCGGCAAACCCCACCATCGCGCGGCTGGACGCTGGGCGTGAGCTGGCACAGTTATTTGAGCGGCAAGGCAATCCACTGGAGGCCGGGCTGACTTATAAAGCTACACTCACCATATTCGAATCGGCGCGGGCGCAACTGAAGCATGAAGACTCGCGGCTGCCCTTCGCCGCTAACGCCACCGGCCTCTATGATGGCTATATTCACCTGCTGGTGGAGCAAGGCCGGGTTGAAGAGGCTCTGGCCATCGCCGATCAGAGCCGCGCGCGGACGCTGGCGCAAGGGCTAGGCATGGTGGAGAGCAAGGCTGCTCGTCTGGCTGCTCTGCATCCGCGGCAGATTGCGCAAAGTTCCGGAGCGACTCTGCTCTTTTACTGGCTGGGCGCGCAGCACTCTTACCTTTGGGCGATCACGCCGTCCAAAATCACGCTGATTCCGCTGCCCGCGCAGAAGGAGATTTCCGCGCGAGCCGAGCGCTACCGCCGCGCACTGCTGGACGGCGAAGACCCGCGGCGAGACGGCAATGAGGACGGGCAGGCGCTCTATCAGACGCTGGTGGCCCCGGCGGCCAAGCTGATCCGGACGGAGGCTCCGGTGATGATCCTGGCCGATGGCGCGCTGAGCCAGTTGAACTTTGAGACGCTGCTGGCTCCCGGGCCTAACGCAAACACGCATTACTGGATCGAGGATCAGACGCTGCTCTGCGCGCCGTCGCTGGAGCTGCTGGCCGCGGCCCGGCCCGCGCCGAGCGAAGGCCATAAATTGCTGCTGATGGGCAATCCGGTGACCGCCAGCCCGGATTTCCCCAGCCTTCCGCACTTTGGCTCCGAGATGAGCCTGATCGGCAAGCACTTTGCCGCGCGCGGCCAGACCGTCTTTGCCGGTGAGCAGGCCACGCCCGCCGCGTATCTGGCCAGCAAGCCGGCGCAGTACGCCTATATTCACTTTGTCACGCACGCCACGGCCAGCCGCACCGACCCGCTGGATTCGGCGATCATTCTCTCCGGTTCCACGCCCGCGGGCAGCCCGACAGGCGAGAACACCTTCAAGCTCTACGCCCGTTCGATCATCGAGCATCCCATCAATGCGCGGCTGGTGACCATCTCGGCCTGCAACGGCAGTGGTGCGCGCGCCTACGCCGGTGAGGGCCTGGTCGGCCTCTCCTGGGCCTTTCTGCGGGCCGGCGCGCAGAACGTGGCCGGCGCATTGTGGGAGGTGAGCGACGATTCGACGCCGCGCCTGATGGACACGCTCTATCAGGGATTGCAGGCGGGCCAGACGCCCCCCGCCGCGCTGCGCAACGCCAAGCTCAGCCTGCTGCGCTCGCGGAGCCGCTTCAGCGCGCCGTTCTACTGGGCGCCGTTTCAAATCTATGCGCGGCGGTGAGCGGCTCTCCTGTTGCTAACGAGTGCAGCGTGGACCGGGAGGTCCACGCCACAGCCGACCAGGAGGTCGGCGCTACTCTATACCATTCGGAGAAATGCCCTAATACTACAGTTGTACTTGAATGAATTTACAAAGGCCCGGGCCTAAAGGCCTTTCAAATTCGCGCTCTTTCAGGGGCATAAATGCCCCTGCTCCCTCCGGTTCCTTTTATCTGCGACTGTAGTACTAAGCGCCTCCGGGTTGCGTATGCTCTATCCGCGACCCGAGCGGGCAGCTACGCGCTTTTGCGCCCGCCAGCGCAGGCCGAGCCAGGCCAGGTAGCTCAGTTGGATGATCCAGGTGATGGCGTAAGCGGCGACGGTGAATTGGTGGTCGAGAACGGCTCTAGGGTCCATTTTTTCCTCGTTTTTGGGCAAATTTCGTGGCAATTACAGGATCGCGTTCATCGCCGCCTGTACATCCGCCGCAGCAATCTTCTGCTGCTTGCGTTCGACGTGGTAGCGCAGCGCCAGGATCATCATCCCCCAGGCCAGCCACGCCAACACATTCCATCCAAAGGCTTTGGCGATGGCCGGGTCCAGGCCGGAGTCGGGGCCTCCTCCAAAGACCGGGGCGGGATGCTGGGTGCGCCACCAGCGCGTGGACATATAAACGATGGGCACATCCAGCGCGCCGAAGATGCCCAGAACGGCGGCCAGCGTCTGCATCTGCGGCCCGGCGGCAAAGCGGCGCAGCAGCAGGTAGCTGACGTAGATCAGCCAAAGCACCAGCGTGGTGGTGAGGCGCACATCCCAGGTCCACCAGATGCCCCAGGCGCGGCGTCCCCACATGGGTCCGGTGATGAGGCCGACGGTGCAGAAGATGACGCCCACCTCAGCGCCGGCCAAGGCCCAGGCGTCGGCGGCCTGCGCGCGGTCAGGATAGGCGCGCCGGAAGGCCAGAAACCCGATGGAGCCGGCAAAGCTGACGGCGAAGAAGAGGAAGGCGACCATGAACGAGGGCACGTGGTAGTAAAAGATGCGCTGCACCTCGTGCATGGTGGCTTCGTCCGGAGCCACATAGATGGCCTGGTAAAAGCCCCAGACCATGAGGGCGACGGTGACGGCGACGTAGAGGCTGAGGGCGATTTTCTTCATGGGGAATCCTGATGCAACAATTTAAGTGTACGACGACCCTTGCAGCGGGGCAGCCGCCTTCGGCTTGTCCGCGCCGGAAAAAAGGCGCGTAAGACAGTTTATAGATGATGAATGAAGCGATTCGGGTTCATGGATTCCCAGGACCGAGAATCCGGACCTGGGGCACCCATCTTCTTATTCCCAGGTCCGAGAATCCGGACCTGGGGCACCCATCTTCTTATGCATAGAAACACCTATTCGTAGGCCAGGGCGTCGATGGGGTCCTTGCGGGAGGCCATCCAGGCCGGGTAAAGCGCGCCGCAGATGGAGCTGCCGAGGGCGATCAATGCGCCGCGGCCAATCCACAGAGTGGTCAGCTCAAAGCTGAAGCCGGGAAACTTCACGTCCAGAAAGGCGCGCACGCCATAGGTGGCGGCAATGCCCACCAGCACACCCACCACCGCCAGCACCAAGCACTCGCGCAGCACCACCGTAACGATCGCCAGCTTGGAGGCGCCCATCGACTTAAGAATCCCAATCTCGCGCGTCCGCTCCATCACAGCGGTGTACATGGTCTGAAAAATCACCAGAATGCCGACAACGACAGCAATCGTGATGACCACATCCAGCGCAAGATCAAAGCCTGGAAATTTGGACGGCGTAAATTGCGAGAGCTGGTCGTCCATGGTCTGCAGGTAATAATTTTCCAGGCCGCGGGTTGAGGCGAACTCGTGCCGGATCGCATCTTCATTGACCGCGTTGTCGATCTTCAGATAAATGACCGACGTCTTGTTATCAGAACCAATCAGTGCGCCCAGCGTGTCAATGGGCACCATCCGGCGTCCTCCCTTCCCATTTTCCACAATGCCGCAAATGCGAAAGGGATGGTTGAGAATATTGATCGTATCGCCGACATGATGACCGCCGTCCTTGCGCGCCCAAACGTCATCGATGATTACGTCGTACGGCCCCTGGAACGGTCCGCCTGCAACCCAGGTGAAAGGCTTTAATGCGTTGTAGCTGGTGTAGTCGACGCCAAAGAGAATCTCCGGCGCACCGTTCATGTTGAACTTTGCGAGCACCGGCGCTGCTACCGTCACATGGGGCAGCGTTTGTAAATAAGGAGCCATCTTAACTGGGATGACTGCTCCGCTCATGCCATTGATAATGCTGGCATTGGGAGGATTGACCACCAAATCCGCGCCGATGCCGTTGGTGCGGTTCTTCTGGTCGTTCAACATGCCCATGAAGATGGCGACGATGGAGAGAATCATGACGACTTCAATGGCCACCGCCAGCACGCTGATGAGGGAGCGGACTGGGCGATGCAGCAGATTGGCGAAAATGAGCTTATTCATACACGATTCTGGCTCCGAGATTATGAGGGTGGAAAACGCTGGAAAACCCTTGCTTTCAAGGGTAACAGCCGATGGCCTTTCCCGGCATTCCCGCGCGGGTGTAATCGCCTTGGGGGCGCCCGCCGCTGGATCGGCGAAGGGGAGTAAGGGGAGTCGAATCTCTGTGCCATTTTGGTCCGGGCATCCACAGCTTCCTGAAAAGAAAAGGGAAAGTTAATTTGTGTTTTGACCACGGGGGTCTTCCGGTTTATTGTGAAGGTGGAAATCATCTTGAGTTTTTCTTAAAATCTCGAGGCACTCGAAGCGTTTTCTGGTTGAAGATGAGAAATTTTGGAGAAGAGCTGCGCATGGAGCGGTTGTCTCGCGGCATTGCGCTCTCAGACATAACAGCGGTGACCAAGATTAGCTCCCGGCACTTGGAGGCGCTGGAGAAGTGTGATTTCCGCCAGCTCCCCGGCGGCATTCTCAGCAAGGGAATCGTGCGCGGTTACGCCGGGGCGGTTGGACTGGACCAGCAGGCCTGGACGGAGCGCTTTCTGGAAGCCTCGGGCGAGAGCGCGCAGAGGAAGGAGGAGGAGCGCGGCTGGGTGGAGTTTGCCTCGAATGTGGGCAAGGCGCGCATCCAGCAGAGCAACGCCCTGGAGCTGCGCATGCGCTGGATCGGGGTGATCCTGCTGATTCTGGTGGTGGCCGCCGGCGCATTTCTAGGCGTGCGCTACTTCGGCCTGCGCGCCGGCTGGTGGACGAGCCTGCTGCCGTAGCGGCAAAGCCTACATAAAAGTCGACGCCAGGGCCTTCTCGGTCCTTAGAGCCTCTTGCAAAATGACCATGAGACAGGCATCCGAGATTCAGGCGCCCCCTGGGGAGGATTTGCAGTTCCAGCAAAGAGGGTATACCCCGACCCGTATTCTGGAAGCAAATTCCCTGTTTTCATACACTTACAGCAATGGTATCGGCGTAAAATATTCATAAAAAAGGAGTTACTTGCAGAATCCTCCAGAATAAAGAGTTAGCGGCACATTGGAAAGACGATTGGAGAAAAAGCACTCAAGAATGATTGTGCAACAAAGCTGCATAATTATCTGCAAGCTGTTTGGGATTTTTTCGCGCCTTGCCTCGATTTGCTCTGCTGTTTGAATTTGGTGAGTAGGCCCAAGGGATTTCACTCTGAGCCTCTCGCAGAA
>CAYVGW010000025.1:0-35649 GCA_964450895.1 uncultured Occallatibacter sp.
GTCAGATTGCGCACTGGCATATCCCGGCGGCGCACTATCTGGAGTCATGGTCGGACGGGCTGGCTTATGACGGAACTATCTCTATTATGCAGCCGATGATTGACCCCCTATATGGCGGCAAGTCGGCGCATCATATCTTTCAGGCAATGCTGGATGAACCTGGATTGAACCCATACGATGCGGTACGAGAGACATTGAAAATGACGCTTCGGGGCGAATTCGAGGAAATTTGGCGCAAGTCTCTGCATGCGGGGTGGGTTGATGGTTCTGCGTTTTCCATGAGAATAACCACGAGCGAGTTTATTGCCATGGGTGGGAAGGACCTGGGCCCGGTCAACGCACCTTCGCCGAAGGATTCAATCGAGATCATTTTCAGGCCGGACCCGAATATTTATGATGGGCGCTATTCCAATGTGGGTTGGCTGCAGGAGTTGCCCAAGCCGGTGACTAACTTGAGTTGGGATAATGCAGCGCTGGTTTCCGGCGCGACGCTGACCAAATATGGATTGGAAGAAGACGATATTGTCGAGTTATCGGTGAATGGCCGCTCTGTGAAAGCGCCGGTGATTGTTGCGCCGGGGCATCCGGATAACTCTGTCACGGTTCATCTGGGTTATGGGCGCTCGAATGCGGGCCGCGTTGGGTCCGGTGCGGGCTTTAATGCCTATCTGATTCGCACCTCGGATGCGCCGTTTTATGCAGTCGGCACAATGAAGAAGGTTCCTGGCAAGTGGGGCGTGGCTGTGACAAAGAGCCACTATCAGGATCACAGGCCAAAACTCTTTGGCGGCGAAGGGAGCGGTAATAGCTCGCTCGAAGCGAACGAAGCAATCAACGAACGCGGCATCATTCGCTACGCGACGTTGGAGGAGTACAAGGCGAATCCGGGCTTCGCCAACGAGGGAGAAACGCATACCACGACCGACAAGAATACTACACTCTTTCCTAACTGGGAGTACAAGGAAAATGCGTGGGGAATGTCGATCGACATGAACAGCTGCACGGGATGCAATGCGTGCATCGTGGGCTGTTATGCGGAGAATAACATTGCCGTGGTGGGCAAGCAGCAGGTGAGGATTGGGCGCAATATGCAATGGCTGCGCATTGATACTTACTTCGAGGGCGATTTGGCCGCGCCGCGCGCGCACTTTCAGCCGATGGCATGCCAGCATTGTGAGAACGCGCCGTGCGAACAGGTCTGTCCGGTGGGCGCGACGGTGCACACGCCTGAGGGACTGAACGCTATGGTCTATAACCGCTGCGTGGGTACGCGCTACTGCTCGAATAACTGCCCGTATAAGGTGCGGCGCTTCAATTTCCTGTTATATTCGGATTTTGAGACCGAGAGTTTGAAGTTGATGCGCAATCCGGATGTTACAGTGCGTTCGCGGGGCGTGATGGAGAAGTGCAGTTACTGCTTGCAGCGGATTTCCGCTGCGAAGATTGAAGCGGACAAGGAGAACCGGCCAGTGCGCGATGGGGAGGTTGTGACCGCGTGCCAGCAAGCATGCCCTGCGCAAGCGATAACCTTTGGTAACATCAACGACAAGCAGAGCAAGGTGGCGGAACTGCATGCCGATGAGCGAAGTTATCAGGTGCTGGCCGATCAGAACACCCGCCCGCGGACGAAGTATGTGGGCGCAGTGTTGAATATAAACCCGGAGTTGGAAACAGGACCGAAGGAGCATCCCGCGAAGGGTTGAAGGGTTGATTGAATGATGCAGAGAAGTGAATGAATCTACCGGAAGGCATACGGAGCCAGGATGGCAGTGAACGAATTGAAAGACAACCCGAAGATTGATCCAGCGACTGGCGAATATAGCGTCATCGCGCCGGGGCAGAGTTTCATATCGGTCACGGAAAAGATCACCCGCATCGTGCTGACTCCGAATACACCTCTGGGCTGGTTCGCCCTTTTCGGTATTGGCGGGGCGCTGGCAACCGTGCTGCTGGTGGCCGTTGCATGGCTGTTTTTGGTAGGCGTTGGCATTTGGGCAATTTCGCAGCCGGTGGCGTGGGGGTTTGCGATTATCAACTTCGTCTGGTGGATCGGAATTGGCCATGCGGGCACGCTGATTTCTGCGATTTTGCTGCTATTCAAGCAGGGATGGCGTAACTCCATAAATAGGTTCGCGGAGGCGATGACTATATTCGCGGTGGTCTGCGCTGGGATGTTTCCTCTGATTCACGTTGGCCGTCCATGGCTAGGTTACTGGTTGCTGCCTGTTCCACTGACAATGGGCGTATGGCCGCAGTTCCGCTCACCACTGCTGTGGGATGTCTTTGCAGTCTCGACTTATGCGACTATTTCAATCGTATTTTGGTACATCGGCATGGTCCCGGATTTCGGAACGATGCGTGATCGTGCGCAGTCCAAGTTCGCGCAAGTTTCCTACGGGTTGGTGGCGCTGGGATGGCGTGGATCTGTGCGTCACTGGGCTCGCTATGAAACGGCCTCGCTGCTGCTTGCTGGATTAGCGACGCCACTGGTGCTTTCCGTGCATACAGTTATCAGTTTTGACTTTGCAGTGGCGGTTTTGCCCGGATGGCATACGACTATCTTTCCACCGTACTTTGTGGCCGGCGCGATCTATTCCGGCTTTGCGATGGTGCTGACACTGGCGATTCCGCTGCGCAAGTTTTATCACCTGGAGGATCTGGTCACCGAGCGGCACATCGATAACATGGGCAAGGTGATGTTGGCAACGGGCTTTATCGTGGCTTACGGCTATGGGATGGAAGTTTTCATGGCGTGGTACTCGGCCTCGCACTGGGAGGCCTTTATGATGTGGAACCGAATGTTTGGTCCAATGGGTTGGGCTTACTGGGTTCTTATTACCTGCAATCTTGCGATACCGCTGACGACGCTATGGTCGCGCAAACTGCGCACAAACATTGCGTTCATGTTTTTCATCTCGATTGTGGTGAATACAGGAATGTGGTTTGAACGCTTTGTCATCGTGGTTACCAGCCTCTATCGTGATTTTCTTCCCTCGTCGTGGGGAACTTACCGTGCGACGAAGTGGGATTACATGATTTACGTGGGTACGCTGGGACTGTTTACAGCGTTGTTCCTACTGTTTGTGCGCTTCCTGCCCATGATTCCGATGTCTGAAATCCGCATGATGCTGCCGGGAGCCAAGATAACTCCCAAGAAAGCTACGGAGGCTGGTGACTGATGCCCCCACGCGAAGGAATTTACGGCCTGCTGGCCGAATTCGAGACGCCCGGTGACCTGATCCGCGCCGCGCAGCAGGCGCGCTTGGACGGCTGGCGGCGCATGGATTGCTATACGCCATATCCGGTGGAAGAGGCGGCGGAAGCAATTGGCTTTCATCGGAACAAGGTACCCCTGATTACGCTGATCGGCGGGTTGATGGGCTTGACGGCGATGTTTTTGTTGGAGGTGTGGATCTCTGTGCTGGCTTATCCGCTGAATATTGCCGGACGTCCGACTTATTCGTGGCCGGCATTTATTGTTCCCGCGTATGAGTGGACGATTCTTTTTGCAGGATTGTCGGCGGCCTTTGGTATGTTGGCGTTGAATGGATTGCCGGCGCTCTATCATCCGCTTTTCAACGCGGCAAACTTTCGCGATGGAGCGACGACGGATAAGTTCTTTCTGTGTTTGGAGGCGCTGGACCCAAAGTTCGACTTGGTAGACGCGAAAAAGTATCTTGAGAGCTTTGAGCCGGTCTCGGTGGTGGAGGTGAATTACTGATGACCCGCCGACTGTGGATAGTGAACAGGGCACGGTGGCCGATATTCCATCCGTGTGGCCGCGGTGTCGCGATTATGGCGACGGCTTTGGTTGTGCTATTCATCGCAGGTTGTCGGCAAGATATGCAGGACCAACCGAAGATCATCTCGCAGCGTGGGTCGGAGGCCTTTGCCGATCATCGCGGTGCGCGTCCGCAAGTGGCGAATACCCTGGCTCGCGGGCAGTTGCATGAGGATAGTTACTTCTATACCGGAGTCGTTCAGTCGAGAGATGGCTATCGCGAAGAGAAGAATGAGATGCCATTCCCAGTCACAATTGATGTATTAAAGCGCGGACAGGAGCGCTTTAACATATATTGCTCTCCGTGTCATTCGCGCGTGGGCAATGGTTTGGGAGAGATCGTGCAGCGCGGTTACAAGCCGGCCGCGAATCTGCATGATCAGGTGCGGCTGTCGCAACCGATCTCGCATTACTTTTACGTGATGACGCATGGCTATGGGGCGATGCCGGATTATTCGGCGCAACTAACTCCGGCTGATCGGTGGTCAGTTGCTGCTTACATTCGCGCTCTGCAGTTGAGTCAGTCGGCGACGATGGCAGATGTGCCGGCGGGCGCGCAGGTTGAGGACTTAAGCGATCTTGCACGGAACAAGCATTTGCCGGACAGCTATGCTATGCCGTGGGCGCTGCCTGCGACGGCCATTCAAGCTTATCCGCATGACGCGAAACAGGGCACACCGGCGATGGCTCCGGCCAACCCGGCGGATCCAACAATCACGATTCCGCTCAGCAAACCAGCAGCGAAGTGAAGACTAGGACCATTGGCACTCAAAACAAAGGACGAACGGAATGGCAGACGAGATGCACGTAAAGACACTTCCCCCCGAGCTTGGCGCACCGGCCTTTGTGGACGGATGGAGAAGGCGCGCCCTATTTATCGGGTTGGCATTCTCGGTTGTCGCGGCAGGTCTTGCTGTTGCTGATCACACCGCCGATCATCTGTTGCGCGCATGGCTGCTGGGCATGGTGTTGGCTTTTGGATTTGCCGTAGGTGGACTGGCTTTGCTTATGGTGCAGTATGTTACCGGCGGTAAGTGGGGATTGCTGCTGCGCAGGCCGCTGGAGGCGATGAGCCGCACGCTGCCTCTGGTTTTTGCTTACTGGATGGTGGTTGGATTTTCGCTCAAGAGGCTTTATATGTGGGCGTGGATTGATGACCCAAGTGCCGCGTTCAAGGCGGGAATTATCAACGAGGTACAAAAGCACGCAATTGAATTCAAGCGACCGATGCTGAATACTGAAACATTTTGGCTGGTGAGTCTGCTGTGCTTTGCGATTTGGTTCTTCTACATGCGCCTGCTGAACACTTTGGGTTTGCAGCGCGATGCGAAGACAATCGCTGATACGCCGAAGTGGATCAAGCGGATGGAGAACATCAGCGGTCCGGGAATTGTGATTTACGCGTTGACGATGAGCGCCGCAGTGATTTACTGGGTGATGTCGCTTGATCCGACTTGGTATTCGTCGGTTTACGGCTTGCTGTTTCTGGTTGGTCAGGGCTACCAGGTGCTTGCGTTTTCCATTATTGTTGTAATTTCGCTTTCAAATGGAGATCCCTATAAGACCATTCTGCGTCAAACTGAGCAACATGATCTGGGTAAGTTCGCATTTGCTTTTGTGATGCTAAATATTTATCTTGCGTTTTCGCAATTTCTGATTATTTGGTCTGGGAATCTTCCGGAAGAGATTCCCTGGTATCTGGATCGCTTCATGGGCGGATGGGGAGTGATTGTCGCGCTTGATTTTTTCTTTCATTGGCTGATTCCATTTACACTTTTGCTTTCGCGGGACTTGAAGCGTAGCAAGAAGCGGCTGGCATGGATTTGCCAGTGGATGGTTTTTGCAAAGGCCTTTGATTTGTATTGGCTCATTGAGCCAAATTTCAGGGACTCTGCGCGGAACCTGCATCTCAGTTGGGGGATGCTAGAGTATGTGGCTGTGCCCGTGGCGATGACGGCGTTTTGGGTTGCGTATTTCTGCATGGAGTTGAAGACGAGGCCGCTAGTGCAAGCCAATGATCCGCATGTCGCGGAGATACTGGAGGATGAACATGCACATGCATGAGACGGAGAATGATTCACTGGAAGTTGATGCTTCAAGGGGCTTCGAACAGAAAGACGTGCGCGTCTCGGGAGTAGTGATTTTTCTTCTTGTGCTAAGCGTCTTTGCGGTAGTTACAGCGGGAGTTTCGTACGAACTCGGAAAGTGGATGGATGCGCGCATGAGTAAGGAAGACGGGCCGAAGAACCGATGGGCGCAACCGGTGGATGTCAGGCCGCTGGGTAATATGGCTTCGAGTGCGGCGATGGAGAAGACTATTGGCGCATCAATGCGGAGCTTTCCTTTGCCGCGTGTGCAGGCAGACGATGGCAATCAGGATGTAGCCGATCTCCATGCGCGAGAGGATCTGTTGCTGGAAAACTACAGTTGGGCCGATCAAGCGCGGGGTAAGGTTCGGATTCCTATTGATCGCGCGATGGAGTTAATGGCGCAACGGGGGTTGCCCATAGCGGTGGCGGTGGAGCAGGCGCCGCTTATGACTGGGGACGAGAAGCCTGTGGTGGTAGCGCCGCTAACCAATGGATTTGCGCGGACTGGCTATGAGTTAAATCAGGCTGCGGCCTTGGGGAGCTACGCGCACTGAAAAGTTTGCGGTTAGGGATTGAAGAGATTGAAAGCGTATGGAGAAAACGCAGGTTCTTTGACTTATCCGCGCTCCGTTCAGGATGCCGGGATTTAGAAAGTCCAACGAGGAAGGCGTTATATTTGCAAGTAGAAAGAAGGCAGTATGCCAGGCGCAGAGAAAATTCGGAGAACTTGGAAAGGCGCGGTGCTTGCGCTGGCGGCGAGTACGATTCTTTGCGTGCCGATACTTGCCGCGCAGGTCTCGCGCTACGACGAGAAGGAGATGGCTCCAGTGAGCGACAAGCCGCCTGCAATACTGAATAAAGTGGGGATTGCACAGCGACTGAATGAACAACTTCCGCTGGGGCTCACCTTTACGGATGATGCAGGCAAGCAGGTACAACTGGCTAGTTACTTCGGCAAGAAGCCTGCGATACTGGCGTTGGTATATTATCAGTGCCCTATGCTTTGCTCGGAAGAGTTGAATGGGTTGACGAGCGCGCTGGAGATGGTGAACTTTATCCCTGGCAAGGATTTCGATGTAATCGTGGTAAGCATAGATCCGAGTGAGGGATCAGAACTGGCCACAGCCAAGAAGCGTATCTACGTTAAGCGTTATGGGCATCCAGATACAGCGTCTGGATGGCACTTTATGACAGGCACGCAGGCTAATATTGATGCACTCACGCAGGCAGTTGGTTTCGGTTATGTGAAGATACCGGGACCAGATGGGAAGCTCACGCAGTTTGCGCACGCCAGCGCAATACAGATTGTTACACCGGAGGGACGGCTGGCGCAGTATTACATGGGTGTCGAGTACTCGCCGAAGGATTTGCGCCTGGGGCTGGTTGAAGCTTCGGCCAATCGCATCGGCTCTCCGGTGGATAACATTTTAACTTACTGCTACCACTACGATCCGACGACGAATAAACACACCTTGATTATTGCGCGCGTGGTGCAATTGGGCGGGCTGGTAACGATGTTTTCGCTAGGAGGATTCATGCTGGCGATGTTTCGCAAAGATGCGCGGACAGAGAACAAGACGGGGACAGACAAAAAGGTGAACGGATAACGGAATGAACCATATCAGTCCAACAATCTGGCAGTTTCTCGTCAAGTGGACGACGAACTTCGCGCTTTTTCCGCCGGAGGCGTCCAAGATTGCGCCTCAAATGGATGCGCTGTACTTCTTCATGGTGCTGGTGAGTTTGATTGGGCTTACGATTGTGGTGCTGTTGATAACTGCCTTCTCGATTCTCTATAGCAAGAAGCGGCATCCGGTTGCAGTGCAGATTGAAGGATCGACGCTGCTGGAAGCAACGTGGACGATTATTCCACTGGGTTTGTTTCTGGTGATGTTTGTCTGGGGCGCGCTGATCTATTTCCGCGTTTTTACCCCGCCGGCGAATGCGATGAACATATATGTGGTAGGCAAACAATGGATGTGGAAAGCCGAGCATCCGGGCGGTCAGCATGAGATTAACGCGCTGCATATTCCCACGGGCCGCGCGATTCAAGTGACCCTGATTTCGCAGGATGTCTTTCACAGCTTTTCGATTCCAGCCTTTCGCGTGAAGCGCGAGGCGATTCCAGGGCGCTACACCACGGTGTGGTTTGAAGCTACCACGCCGGGCACTTATCACCTCTTCTGCACGCAATACTGCGGGACGAATCACTCGCAGATGACGGGCGACATTGTAGTGCAGACTCCGGAGGATTTCCGGAAGTGGCTGGCTAGTTCGACCTCTGGAATGTCGCTGGCGCAGAATGGCGAGCGGCTGTTTGCGAGCTTGAGTTGCGCGGCTTGTCATAACTCGCGGCCGGATGCGCGCGGGCCGAATCTGGCGGGCGTCTACGGCGCAAAGCTGCCGATGGCCTCAGGCGGAACGGTTACGGCCGATGACGCCTATCTGCGCGAGTCGATTCTGAATCCATCGCAGCACATCACGCAAGGTTATGCGCCGATCATGCCAACTTATCAGGGGCAGATCAGCGAAGAGGGAGTGATATCTCTGATTGAATACATCAAGGATCTTGACTCCGGATATCGCATTCAGCAGACGCTGAACACGACCGATATGTTGCCGGAGAGCGAAGGTAAAACGCCTACCGCAACGCCTGCCTCGAAAGGAACGGTGAAGCCATGAGCGACACAATTGTCAAACTTCCCGATCAAGCGACGGCGCGGATTCCGAAGGATAACTTTATCACGCGGGAGAACGGCCTTCTGAGCTGGCTGCTGACCAGTGACCACAAGCGGATTGCAATACTTTATCTGATCTCGATTACCTTCTTCTTCTTTATAGGCGGAGCGCTGGCGGGGTTGATCCGCCTGGAACTGCTTACGCCGCAATCGGATCTGATGGCCACCGACACCTATAACAAGGTGTTCACGATGCATGGCATTATCATGATCTTTTTTTTCCTTGTGCCGTCGGTACCCGCCACGCTAGGCAATTTTTTCATTCCGATGATGATCGGGGCCAAGGATCTGGCGCTGCCGAAGATCAATCTGCTGAGCTGGTATCTTTACCTGGCGGGCGGGATACTGGCCATTGTTACGATGGCGACCGGCGGCGTGGACACTGGCTGGACCTTCACCACTCCGCTCTCCACGCATTATGTGAATGCCAATGTTCTCACGACCGGGTTGGCAGTCTTTATTGCCGGATTCAGTTCGATCTTTACCGGCCTTAACTTCATCGTTACCATTCATAAGATGCGCGCGCCGGGGATGACATGGTTTCGGATGCCGCTATTTATCTGGGCGCATTATGCGGCCAGTATTCTCATGGTTCTGGCGACGCCGGTGGTGGCGATTGCGATTGTGCTGGTGGCGCTGGAACGCACGATCGGCATAGGGGTTTTCGACCCGACCAAGGGCGGCGATCCGTTGCTGTTTCAGCATTTGTTCTGGTTCTACTCGCATCCGGCGGTTTATATCATGATTCTTCCTGGCATGGGAGTTATTTCAGAAGTTATCTCGACCTTTAGCCGCAAGCGTATCTTCGGCTACACAGCGGTGGCGTTTTCCTCGGTGGCCATTGCGGTCTTCGGTTTTTTTGTCTGGGCGCATCATATGTTCATCATGGGCATCTCGAATTACGCGGTGCTGGTTTTCAGTCTGCTGACAATGCTGGTTGCGGTTCCTTCGGCAATCAAGATATTCAACTGGACCTTCACGCTGTACAAAGGTTCGATCACCTTTGAGACACCGATGCTTTACGCTTTCGGATTCATGGGATTGTTTACCATAGGCGGCATGACGGGCGTATTTCTTGGCTCATCGGGAACGGACATTCATTTAACTGAGACTTACTTCATCGTGGCGCATTTTCATTTCGTGATGGTGGGTGGAATGCTGATGGCCTTTTTGGCGGGCATTCATTTCTGGTGGCCCAAGATCACGGGGCGCATGTATCCGGAGAAGCTCTCGCAACTGGCGGCGGTAGTTACCTTCATTGGCTTCAATTTCACTTTCTTTCCGCAGTTCATTCTGGGCACGCTGGGAATGCCGCGCCGGATTGCATCCTATCCGCCGGAGTTTCAGGTGCTGAATGTATTTTCGACGGCGGGAGCTACGATTCTTGGCGTGGGCTATTTGCTGCCGGTACTCTATCTGATCTGGTCGCTGAAGTATGGAGCCATTGCGGGAGACAATCCCTGGCAGGCGACGGGGCTTGAATGGCAGACGCAGTCGCCGCCGCTGACAGAGAACTTCGCTGCGCCGCCGGTGATGGATCATGAGGCTTATGACTATGAGTGGCTGGAGAGTCAGCAGGCGAAGAAGGAAGCGGAGGTGACTGATGCCGGATAGCATTTCCAACACCGCTGACACCCTTCAGACGCAGCATACTCCTTATCTGCGTCATCACTTCAATTCCGTGGAGCAGCAGGCCGATACCACCAACTTTGCGATGTGGCTCTTCCTGCTGACGGAAGTCATGTTCTTCGGCGGACTGTTTACCGCGTACTTGATCTATCGCAATTGGTACTATCCGGCCTTTGTCTCTGGTTCGCATCAGTTGAATGTGGTTTGGGGCACCACGAATACCGTGGTGCTGATTCTGTCGAGCTTCACAATGGCCATGGGCGTTTGGTGCGCGGAGACGCGGCGGCGCAAAGGGCTGGTGCTGAGCCTGACGCTGACGTTTCTTCTAGGCCTGGTATTTTTGGGCATCAAGACTGTTGAGTACCGGGAAAAGATTGAGAAGCATCACGTGCCTGGCTTTCATTACAGCTTGCAATCGTTTCTTGATCCGGAATCCAATCCGGAGGTTTACAAGGAATATCACGACAAGGCGCTGCCGCTGGACATGGCGCGGCACACGGAGCTTTATTTCTCGCTGTACTTCCTGATGACCGGAATGCATGCTTTGCATATGATTATCGGCATTGGAATTCTAGGTTTCATGATATGGCGCGCGCGGGCCGGAGCTTACACGGAGGGCCATGTGACGTTTGTGGAGAACTTCGGGCTGTACTGGCACTTTGTGGACATAATTTGGATTTATCTCTTTGCGCTGCTGTATTTGATCAGCAGGCATTGAAGGACAGGGGCCGAGGGACTAGGGACTTATCGAGGGGTAATGGCATGAGCGAACAGAACGAACATACACATCACATTGTGGGGCCGAAGGTTTATGTTTGGATTGTATTCGGTCTGCTGGTTGGCACGGCGCTTACGGTGTGGGCGTCGTTTGTCGATCTTGGTCCATGGAATCCGGTGATTGCGCTGGCCATCGCCACATCGAAGGCCTCGCTGGTGGTGCTGTTCTTCATGGGTGTGAAGTACAGCACAAAGCTGACCAAGCTGACTGTTTTCGCGGGGATTTTTACCTTTCTGATTTTGGTTTCGATGACGATGGCGGATTATTTCAGCCGGGCTTGGGGAAGCTGGTAGGCTCGTGTGGTATGGACAACCGCTCGCTATCGATGCGCTCAGGATGACAGATATTTTGGCGTTCAGGATGAAAGATTTTGGGTGCGGCCAAAAAACAGGTTCGCTGAATGGGGGTATGTTGAACAAAAGCAGCAAGTTAGCTTCCGCTTCGCGGAGATCGCGAGTTAGCGAGTCGGCGGCAGTTCAGGCAAGCTGTAACTTGCAGCGGCAAATCGGGCTGGACAGGACGACAGATTTTCAGGGATTAAAGCGAAAAACAAAAGCAGGTGCAAATTGTTGCGTGAGTGGACTATAATCCGAAGCGATTTACTACCCTGTTTGCTGCGTGTTTCACATGGCGTTTGTTCGCTGGCTCCGATGAAGTCCCCCTCGAAGATTGCCGATAAAGGGAGGGGAAGCCGGAATTGCAGACAGGATGCGTGTGAGCATTTGGGCTATGGTGCGGGCTTGCAGTGAATCTGCCTTTGGCGGCGGAGCTAAGAATTGTGTCTCCGTGCGGCAGTTGGGGATTGTGGTGGAATCCGGAGATTCCGGTGCAATCGGTCAAAAAAAATCCTCAGGGTTGAAAGCCTGCGATTATCCTGCACCGTCCCTATGGGACTCCGGACATATTTTTGGTTACGCCTACCCCACGCTGAAGCGCAGGGCTAATAACCACTGCGCCTACGGCGCGAGGGAACTGTCCGTTGCCGGCATCTGGCTGATTTTGTTGGTTTGGGCGGCGCTGTTCCCAGCTTTGAGCGGGGCGCAGAGCGGGGGGAGTTGGCAGGCGCTGGGGCCATCGGCTGTTGTTTCGCAGAATGATGGGTTAGTGACGGGGCGGATTACAGCGCTGGCGCTGGACCCGTCGGACACCACGGGAAACACGCTGTTTGTGGGGACGACGGGGGGCGGGGTTTGGCGGTCGCAGAATGCGGGTACGTCCAGCGCCGCGAATATCATTTTTACGCCTCTGACGGATAATTTACCGGCGCTGAGCGGCGCGCAGGACGGCTCGATCAGCATTGGCGCGTTGAGCGTGCAGCCGGGGGGGACGGGGGTGGTGCTGGCAGGGACGGGCGACCCGAATGATGCGCTGGATTCGTATTATGGCGGGGGGATTCTGCGCTCGGCGGACGGGGGCAACACCTGGAGCCTGATCTCCGTCACCGCGGACCAGGCGTACAGCTTTGCGGGGGAGGCAATTGCGGGTTTTGCCTGGAGTACGGAGAACGCGCAGCGGGTGGTGGCGGCGGTTTCGCAGGCGTATGAAGGAACGCTGGTGAATGCGCTGGGCGCCGGAACCAGCTATGAGGGGCTTTATTACTCTTCGGACGGCGGGGCGAGTTGGACGCTGGCGACGATTACCGACGGCAGCGGGAATGATGTTCAGGGGCCGGGCGACATTTTTGTAGGTACGGATGGGAATGCGGCCACGTCGGTGGTGTGGAATCCGATACGGCAGATTTTCATGGCGGCGGTGCGCTACCACGGCTATTACCAGTCCACGGACGGGATTACGTGGACGCGGATGACGACGCAACCGGGGGCGAAGCTGGCGGCCAGCGCGGGGCTTTGCCAGAACACGATCGGTATTCCCGGACCGGTGAGCTGCCCGATCTTTCGCGGGACGCTGGCGGTGAATCCGCAGACGGGCGACACCTTTGCGTGGACGGTGGACGCGTCCAACCAGGATCAGGGGCTTTGGCAGGATCTGTGCGTGGTGAGCGCCAACGCCTGCACGAATCTGACGGTCACCTTTGCGCAGCAATGGGATACGACGGCTCTGGAGGCGAACACCTTGCAGGGTGCGGCGACGATTTTGAACGGCGACTATACCCTGGCGCTGGCGGCGGTTCCCTCGGGTCAGGAGACGATGGTGCTGGCCGGGGCGGACGATCTTTGGAAGACCATGTGCCCGTACGCGCAAGGTTGCCGGTGGCGGAATACGACGAATGCGACGGTGGGATTCTGCTCGAAGGTGGGCGAATATCAACATGCTCTGGCGTGGAATGCGAGCAATCCGCTGGAGGTATTTACGGGAAACGACAGCGGGCTATGGCGCTCGATGGACGCGATTGGGGAGACGGGAACGAGCTGCGCGGCGAGCGATGCGACGCATTTTCAGAATCTGAATGGGAGTTTGGGTTCGCTGGCGGAGGTGGTGAGCCTTTCGCAGACGGGCGCGACGCCGTACACGATGATGGCTAGCCTGGGAGAGAATGGGACGGCCGGAGTGAATAGCAGCACGGGTCCGACGGCGGATTGGCCGGAGATTCTGGGCGGCGAGGGCGGTCCGGTGGCGATCGATCCGGTCAGCAGCTCGAATTGGTATGTGAATAACGGGGCGGGGGTTTCGATTTATCTGGGATCGCCGCCGACGGGCAGCACGCCTAACGCGTTTACGGCGGTGTTGACGGCGGGTACGGCGGCGAGTGCCGACGTGGTGAAGGACGGGTACACGATGAGCGCGGCGGCGCCGTTTCTGGTGGACCCGGCAGACCATACGAAGCTGCTGATTGGGACGTGCCGGGTGTGGCGGGGTCCGGCGAGCGGAACGGGCTGGAGCGACTCGAACGCCATCAGCCCGATTCTGGACGGGGTGACAGGCAACGCGAACTGCGACGGCGATGCGCAGATCCGCTCGTTGGCCGCGCTGCCGCTGGCGGTTTCGACCTCGTTGCCGAGTGGCGGGGAGATGATCTATGCGGGGATGTACAGCACGGCTAATGGGGGCGCGTCGCTGCCGGGGCATGTTTTGTCGGCGACGGTGAATTTTGCCAGCAGTGCTGTGCCGGCCTGGACGGATTTGACGCTGAACCCGGTGAGCAACGGCACACAGGCGATGAATTATTACGGGATGGACATCTCCAGTATCGTCATTGATTCCCATGATCCGACCGGGATGACGGTGTACGTAACGGTGGCGGGATTTTCCACGACGGCGAAGAGGATTCAGACCATCTATGGCTCGACCGACGGCGGAGCACACTGGAAGACGCTGATGAACAATCTGCCCACCGCTCCGGCCAACAGCCTTGCGGTGGATCCGCAGGACGCGAATACGGTTTATGTTGGCACGGACGCCGGGGTCTATTCGACGCGGCAGATTGCCAATTGCTCGAGCGCGTCGTCGGCGTGCTGGACGGCCTTTGGCAGCGGGCTGCCGCAATCGCCGGTGGTCGAGATCAGCGCGGCTCCGGCTTCGGCGTCGGTGCATAATCTTGTGGCGGGGACGTATGGGCGGGGGATGTGGATGACTCCGCTGTGGACGGCGACCGAGGATATGACGACGGCCACGGTGAGCGTAACGTCGTTGAGCTTTGCGAGCCGGGTTTATGGCACCACCAGCGCCACGCAGACGGTGACTGTGAAGAATACCGGAAGCCTTGCCTTGACGACCAGCTATGTGTCGGCGACGGGGGACTTCAGCGCCAGCGGCAACTGCGCGGGCAGCACGGTGCAGCCGGGAGGAAGCTGCACGGTTCAGGTGAGCTTTACGCCGCAGGGAGTGGGCAGCCGGACGGGAGTTTTGACGATCTATACCAACGTGACGGGCGGAGAGCTGACCGTGGCGCTGAGTGGGACGGGGACACCGTCGGGGGCGGTGAGCGTGACGCCGGACTCGATCAACTTCAACGGCAGCACGAGCGGCGTGTTGGTGGGGCAGAGTTCAGCGCTCTTTCAGGTGACGGCCAGCAACAGCGGTTCGCCGGCGCTGGCGTTTAGCAGTGCGATCAGCGGGCCATTTTCGATTTCCACGAACGCCTGCGGCAGCGCGATTCCGGCGGCGGGAAGCTGCAATTTGACGCTGACCTTTACGCCGGCGCAGGCGGGCGCGGCGACCGGGTCGCTGATTTTGACCGACGCCAGCGGGACGCAGACGGTGGCGCTGAGCGGAACGGGTCTTTCGGCGGCTACGGATACGATAACGGCGACTTCGCTGAGCTTCACGGGGACGGTGATTGGGCAGCTTTCGGCGGCGCAAACGGTGACGCTGACCAACAACGGCGGCGTGCCGCTGACCTCGATTTCGGTTTCGGTGAGCGGGACGAACGCCTCGGCCTTCCAGGTGACGAACCCCTGTACGGCCAGCTTGGGAGCGGACTCAAGCTGCGTAATCAGCGTGCAATTTGAGCCGGTGGCGAGCGGCTCGGAGACAGCCACGCTGACGATTGCGTCGAGCGCCGGTGATTCGCCGAAGACGGTTTCGCTGAGCGGGACGGGATTGCAGCCGGGGGCGCTGGGGGTGAGTCCGCAGAGCCTGAGCTTTACGGCGCAGACGGTGGGCCAGGCGAGCGCACCGCAGACGGTGACGGTGACGAATTCGGGCGGTGCGCCGCTGGCAAATGTGGGCTTCCAGATTACCGGGCTCTCGTCGAGCAGCTTTGCCACGGGTACGAATACCTGCGGCGCCACGCTGGCCAGCGGCACAAGCTGCACAGTGCAGATCATCTTTACTCCAGCGGCGGCGGGCGGCGCCACGGCTTCGCTGGTGGTTTCTTCCTCGACCTCCGGTGTGACGGCGGTGACGGTGGGACTGAGCGGCGGGGGGCTGACACCGGCGGGGCTGAACGTAAGCCCAACGCAGATTTCTTTCCCGTTGGTCGCGGCGGGGCAGTCGAGCCTGGCGCAGACGGTGACAGTGACCAATACCGGCGGCTCGACGGCCAACGCGCTGACGTTGACGGCGACCTCGCCCTTCAGCCTGGTGCAGAATGGCTGCGGAACAACGCTAGCCGCCGGGGCAAACTGCACAACGGGGGTCATCTTTGCGCCCTCGGTGAACGGGAGCGCGACGGGGACGGTGACGATTGCCTCCTCCTCGGCGGCCTCGGCTAGCGTGGCGCTGAGCGGAACCGGGGGCACTCCCGGCTCGGTGAGCTTCCAGCCGAGTGTGTTGAGCTTCATGCAGACGGGGGTGGGGCAGGTCAGCGGCACAAGCATGGTGACCATCAGCAATCCGGACAGCGTGACCAGCCTCGGCAATCTGGCGCTGGCGGTGACGGCGGGATTTCAACTTGCCAGCACCACCTGCGGGACGACGCTTGCGCCTGGAGCTAGTTGCACAGCCTCCATTGATTTTGCACCGGTGAGCGCCGGAGCGCAGACAGGCAGCCTGACGGTGACCAGCAGCGCACTGCCGACAGGGTCATTTCTAGCGTTGTCGGGCGTGGGCTTCGACTTCACCATCGTGCCGAGCGGCGCGGCTTCGCAGGCCGTCGCCAGCGGCCAGGTTGCGGATTTCAACCTCTTGATTACGCCGCTCAACGGCTCGCAAGGAGTCTTTACCTTCCAATGCGGCACGCTGCCGCCCTCCGCCTCCTGCACCTTCAACCCGGCCACGGAAGGCATTCCGGCCAACACCATCGGCAACGTGGTAGCGGAGATCGCCACCGGGCTGACGCAGACGAACGCCCGCTCCGCGCCGCCCTCACCGTGGCCGGCTCTACCGTTGGCCTGCGGGCTGGCGCTTGTGCCGCTGGCTCTGCGGCGGCGGGGCAGGGCGTGGATGTTGATGGCATTGCTGGCGGTTCTGGTGGGCGGCGTCTCCAGTTGCACGCAGTCCAGCATGGAATCGACCACGGGCATCTCCAAGACCGGCACCGGCAGCACGCCGCCGGCAGCCTACTCGATTTTGGTGACCGCCAGTTCGAACGGCCTCTCGCACCAGGTTACGCTGACGCTGACCGTAGACTGAGCGAAACCCGTAATTTGTAGCGCCGTCCTCCCGGCCGGCTGTTGTGTGGACCTCCTGGTCCACGCCTTTCACTCCACAATCAGGAAAGATGCTTTAACCGCAAACCAAACCAGCTATACTCTATCTTCGAGGCTTCATCGAGAAGGCAAGGGAAGAGACAATGAGCGGAAGAGTTACCGTGGAAGAGGTCGAGCGCGTGGCCGAACTGGCCCACCTGGAGTTGACGGCGGAGGAGACTCCGCGGATGCTCAAGGATCTGAACGCGATTCTGGATTATGTGGCCGAGCTGAATGAGCTGAACACCGCCGGCATTGCGCCGCTGGCCCAGGTGAGCGAACTGCTGGAGAGCGCGGAGGCGACGGAACTGCGCGCCGACGCGGTGCGGCCCTCGCTCGACCGGGCCACGGTCTTCGCGCAGGCGCCGGAGGCCGACGGGGCCTTCTTCAAGGTTCCCAAGGTGATCGAGCGGTAGGGAGAAAACTCTCATGTGGACTGAATACAGGCGTATCAAGCATAGGCTTCTCATTTTGATCTTCGGATGGATGCCGTTTGGTCTTCTCTGTATTGTGGCGTTGCCGGTGATATTTGGCACCCAAATGCCTGGAACTGCTCTGGTTATTGCATACATGGTCTTCTTGGCATATACACTTTTGCAATTCCAGCTCTATCCATGCCCAAACTGCGGTCACTCATTTCGAGGCCGCCAACTCTATCGCCGAAACTGCCCAAAATGCGGAATACCAATCAACGAATCAACAGTAATTCCGAATGTCGAAGCCAAAGAGCGAGGAAATAACTAGTGTCCATCGAAACCAAACCAGTGGAAAACTTTGTAGAACATCCAAAATCTCTGGCCGAAATGCGGGCCGGGATTCAATCGGGCGCCACCAAGGCCGCCGATCTTGTCGCCGGTTACTATGAGCGCATCGCGCAGAAGAATCCGCGCCTGAATGTCTACCTGAGCCTGACCAAAGAGCGCGCGCTGGCGCAGGCCGCCGAGGTGGACGAGGCGGCGGCCAAGGGCAATCCGCTTGGTCCGCTGGCCGGGATTCCCATGGGCGTCAAGGATGTGCTGGTGATGAGGGGCGCACCGGCGACGGCGGGGTCGAAGATTCTGCAGGGTTACGAGCCTCCCTACGACGCGACGGCGGTTGCTCGCCTCCAGGCAGCGGGCGCGGTGCTGCTGGGCAAGCTGAATTGCGACGAGTTCGCCATGGGCGGCTCGAATGAGAATTCGGCGTATGGGCCGGTGCGCAATCCCGTGGACACGAAGCGGGTTCCGGGCGGCTCCTCGGGCGGCTCAGCGGCGGCGGTGGCGGCCAACATGGCCGCGGCCACGCTCGGCTCGGACACCGGCGGATCGATTCGCCAGCCGGCCAGCTTCTGCGGCGTGGTGGGCGTGCTGCCGACCTATGGGCGCGTCTCGCGCTACGGTCTGATCGCCTACGCTTCGTCGCTGGACCGCGTCGGCCCCTTTGCCGCCAACGTCCGCGACGCCGCCACGCTGCTCGGCGTGATTGCCGGACACGATCCGCAGGACGCCACCAGTTCGATGGCGCCCGTGCCCGATTATGCCGCCGAGAGCGACAAGCCCGCCGAGGGCCTGCGCATCGGTGTTCCAGCCGAGTACTTTGCTGAGGGGCTGGACCCGGAGGTGCGCGCCTGCATTGAGGCCGGGATTGACAAGCTCAAGGCAGCGGGCTGCGCGGTGAAGCCGGTCAGCCTGCCGCACACCAAGTACGCCGTTCCAGCCTATTATCTGATCGCTACGGCCGAGGCCAGCGCCAACCTGGCCCGCTTTGACGGCGTGCGCTACGGGCCGCGCTCGAAAGACTCCGCCACGCTGGCCGATATGTACAGCCACTCGCGCGAGGAGGGTTTTGGCGCGGAGGTCAAGCGGCGCATTCTGCTAGGAACCTACGCCCTCAGCGCGGGCTACTACGATGCGTATTATTTGAAGGCGCAGCAGGTGCGGCGCATCCTGGCCGAGGAGTTTCTGCGGGCCTTTGCCGAGGTGGACGCGATTGTGACGCCGACTTCGCCCACGCCCGCCTTCAAGCTGGGCGAGAAGTGCGACGACCCTGTCGCCATGTACCTGGCTGACATTTATACGGTAACGGCGAGTCTGGCCGGCATTTGCGGCGTGAATGTGCCCTGCGGCGCAACCAAGGCCGGTTTGCCGGTGGGAATGCAGGTGCTGGCCAAGCACTTCAATGAGGCAGCGGCCTTTCGTGTGGCGCGGGCTGTGGAGAGAAGTTAGGGACAAAGGAACCAGGCTGCTGGTTGAGGATTGTGGCTTCCCACTCGGCTTCACAGTTTCACAGTTTCATATGAAAAAAGGGGGGGGTGGGGGCGGCGCATTTTCGACCCATGATCGGCGGAATTCATATTTATTTTCAATGAGATAGGTGGATTGCTGGCTGAAAAAACGTGCAACAATCGCTGTTTTTTTGTCATATCCATGGCCTTATCCGGTGATTTCCGGCTGTTTTTTAATGAATTTTGCGGGTGAATCGGGTTCAGTTGCTCGCCTGAATCTGAATCTCTTGTCTCATGGTTCTATCGTGCTCTCTGGAGTACAAATAATCTGCATGGCGCGGCAGAAAATCTTGCTGGGGATGGAATACTTACTTTTCACTGCCGCCGGATTCACAATTGGAGTATTCTTAGGCTGCATGAAAGGCGAGAGAGGTTGGCGACTGCCCGAGTGGAGGCGCTACCGGCACTTCGGCTCCTCCTCCCCGGTCCCCAAAAGCGAGGGACCGGGAACACCCTCAACTTGATACAACGATGGAGGAGAGCAGGGCCGCCTGCCGAGTTTTCTTTGTGGAATCAATGAAGAAAAACAGGGAATGGGGTTACGATAAAGGCAAGGAGGCGACGATGGCGACAGCAACACTTGATTGGTCTCAGTGCGATGCTGTGGAAAGCATTCCCGGCAAACGCAGCGGCGCCTGGGTCTTTCGCGGAACCCGGACGCCCGTCTCGCTCGTCTTTGAGTGCCTTGAGGATATGAGCGTGAGTGAGCTGATGGATGAATACGGCGTGACAAGGGAACAGGTTCATGCCGTTCTGCAATTTGCGGCGCACAGCACGGAAGCAGAGGTCATGCACGCGTAATGCTGGTTCTTTTCGACAACGGAACGCCGCGAACCCTCGCGCGCTATCTGATTGAACGGCATACGGTCACGGAGGCGCGCGCCCGTGGCTGGCAGGAATTGGAAAACGGGAATCTTTTAAGCCAGGCCGAAGCAGCCGGGTTTGAAGTGCTGGTGACGACCGACAAAAATCTCAGCTATCAGCAAAATCTGACCGGACGCAAGATAGCGGTGGTGGTTCTGGGAAAAGGCAACTGGACTCTCCTGCAGCCCTACGTTGCGCAAGTTGTCGCAGCCATCAACGCGGCCACCCCAGGCAGCTTTGCTGAAGTGAACATTCCGTTCAAATAATGCCGGATGCCGCAGGTCTGGATTTTCAGATGGATTCACAATTGGAGTATTCTTGGGTTGCATGAAAGGCGAGAGAGGTTGGCAACTGCCTGAGCGCAGGCGCTACCGGCAGTTCGGCTCTTCCTCCCCGGTCCCCAAATGCGAGGGACCGGGGGCACCCTCAATTTGAAAACGATGGTTGAGACCGGGGCCACCCACCTAAAAGGTGAATGCCGCCCGAAGGCGGCATTCGATTACCCGGAGTACATATCGACGAAGCGACAGGGGTTCATCCGGGTACACAAGCGCAGTATAGCACTATTCGGCATCAAGGAAGTTCGATGACCACATTCGATTACACCCCTGCAAACCTCGCGCTGGGTGCGAAGCAAGAACTCCTTTGAGGAGCGCTTCATCCGCTACCGCACAATCTTTCCAATGGTTGCAGGGATGAAGGCCTGATGGACGCGAAGGATAGGGACGCAAGATTCAAATTTCACTGCCGCCGGATTCACAATTGGAGTATTCTGAGGTTGCATGAAAGGCGAGAGAGGCTGGCGACTGTTCGAGTGGCGGCGCTGCCGGCAGTTCGGCTCCTCCTCCCCGGTCCCCAAATGCGAGGGACCGGGGGCACCCTCAACTTGATAAAACGATGGATGAGACTAGGGCCACGCGCCTACAAGGACAGGTATGCTTCAGCAACTTGAATTCGCCGATAGTGTTCGTCTAAAAGTCGCCCCTAGAATTGCCAAAGGGCACAAATCAGAATTCGGCCAGTTCATGACCCCATCCAATACAGCTCGCTTCATGGCCTCGCTGTTCCCGACCAGTGGTCTAAAGACGTGTCGGCTGTTGGACGCTGGCGCAGGCGTGGGCGCGTTGTCGTGTGCCTTCCTCGACCGCTGGATCAATGGCGGCTTTCATTTTCAAAACGTTCAAGCCTACGCTTACGAGATCGATGATAGACTCCGCGGCCACCTTGCCGAACGCCTCGCAGCCTATCAAGGCGTGACGGCATACGTCTCAGGCGAGGACTTCATCTCGTCATCTAATCAGTTGCTCTTCCACGGGTCTACAGACTACACACACGCAATCCTGAATCCGCCGTACAAGAAAATCAACAGCCTCTCGGCACATCGGCATGAACTCCGTGCTCTGGGTATAGAGACCATGAACCTGTACTCAGCTTTCGTTGCGCTTGCCGTCATGCAGGCCGCGCACGAGGGGCAGATGGTGGCGATCATTCCGCGCAGTTTTTGCAACGGGCCGTATTACCGTCCGTTCAGAGAATTCATTTTGCAGAGAGCTGCGCTAAGGCACATTCACTTGTTCGAGTCACGCACCATGACATTCAAGGATGATGGAGTGCTGCAAGAGAACATCATCGTTCGCTTGGAGCGCGGTGGTGTTCAAGGCCCGGTCACAATTACCACATCTACGGACGACAGCTTGAGCGACTTTGAAACGCATGTGTACCCGTTCGATCAGATCGTGTTCCCAGATGACGCTGAGGGTTTCATACACGTTCCAACGTCGCCAGACTTTAAGATAGAGGCCATCGACACGCCGTCCGCCATTCGATATTCTCTCACCGATATTGGCGTGAACGTATCGACCGGACCAGTTGTCGATTTCAGGCTTAGAAACTATCTCCGCGATATGCCAGTACCGGGCACGGTGCCGCTCCTCTATCCTGGTCACTTCAGTATCAATCGCACGGATTGGCCGATTGCAGGCGCGAAGAAGCCGAACGCTATTGAGAGAAACAACGATACAGAGAAGTGGCTGTTTCCGAATGGCCATTATTGCGTGGTGCGCCGATTCTCATCGAAAGAAGAAAAGCGCAGAATTATGGCCAGCGCGGTTGATCCTGCCATCTTTGGTGGCGCTCAGGCATTAGGATTTGAAAACCACCTGAACGTGTTCCATGAGAACAGGCATGGCCTCTCTGAGCTACTGGCCAATGGACTTGCCATGTTCCTGAATACGACGGTCGCTGACAAGGCGTTTCGTCGCTTCAACGGACACACTCAGGTGAACGCTACAGACCTGAAGGCGATGAAGTATCCGAGCCGTAATGCATTGATTGAGCTTGGAAGATGGGCTGTGAAGAGCGGAGAACTTACGCAAAAGATGATTGACGAAAGGATGGATTCGTTGACCACATGACCCACATTCGGATAGAAGAAGCAATAGCAATCATCAAAGCGCTCGGTTTTCCAAGGGCACAGCAAAACGAGCGTTCAGCGGTGAGTCTCCTTGCACTGTTGAACCTTACGCCAAAGAAGACGTGGGCTGAGGCTGAAGCTCCACTGGTGGGCATCACGCCTGTTATGGATTGGGCACATGAGCATTACGAGAAGAAATACGCGCCTAACACACGTGAGACGTTTCGCCGCCAGACGATGCACCAGTTCCTCGCCGCTGGCTTTGTAATCTACAATCCAGACAAGCCAGACCGTTCGGTGAACAGTCCGAAGGCCGTGTATCAGATCGAGCCTGCAACGCTCGCCTTGATTCGTAGCTTCGGGACAAAGAAATGGACCAGAAAGCTCACGACTTATTTGACCGAGCACCAGACTTTGATCGCACAATATGCCAAAGAGCGCAAACATAACTTGATTCCAGTCGTGATTGCACAGGGCAAAATGATTGCGCTGAGTCCGGGCGAACACAGCGAATTGATTCGCGCCATCATTGAAGACTTCGCTCCGCGCTTTGCACCGGGCAGTGTGTTGGTCTATGCAGGTGACACGGGCGCGAAGTGGGGATACTTCGATAAGGTATTACTGATGGATATAGGCGTAGAAGTCGATGCACACGGAAAGATGCCCGATGTGGTTCTGCATTACACCGATAAGAACTGGTTGCTGCTCATCGAATCAGTCACCAGCCACGGACCTGTAGATGGCAAGCGCCATGCGGAATTGGCGGAGTTGTTTGCAGGCTCGAAGAGTGGCCTTGTCTATGTGACCGCGTTCCCAAATCGTACAATTATGGGCCGCTATCTTGGCGATATTGCATGGGAAACCGAAGTCTGGGTTGCCGATGCGCCTTCCCACCTAATCCACTTTAATGGCGAACGGTTTTTAGGACCGTACTTAGCGGATTAGATGTGGCGAGCAGCACGAAATCTAATTGGAACTTAGTTTAACGGAGCAGATTTCATGAACAGAAAATCGTGGTTGGCAATCGTCGCTATAGGAACATTGCTCTCAGTCTCGCCAGTGATGCAGGCCGCCCCGCGCAAGGCGCACGTGGTGGTTCTGGGCGCGGCGAAGAAGGTTCCTTACTCGAAGGCGGGCGATCCGGCGGGGGCGCTCGCGGGGGAGACGGAGCTTCGGGTGCGGGCGCTGGTGGTGGATGGGGTTGTGAAGGAATGGACGACCGGCGACGCCCACGATGTGACCGACCGCAGCTTTGTGGTGCGGCGGGCGATCAAGCTGAATGATTCCTTGCCCAGCGAGCAGGCGGGCGATGCTTCCAGCATAAAATCCGCCGACAGCGCTGCTCCTGGCGAAAAGTCCAACGACAAATCCGCGACCGGCGAGAAGGCTGGCGCGGCATCCAGTGTGAAAGCCAGCGACAAGCCCGCGACTGGCGACAAGCCCGCCGCTCCAGCAAATTCTGGAGCAAAGCCCGTGGATTCCGGCGCGAAGGCGGGTCAGACCAGCAAGCCGAAGCCGGTGAGCGCGGCGGAGCGCTGGGTTTGGCAGCGGGGGCCTTGGCTGCTGGTGGATCGGGTGACGGGGCACGTGGTAGCGCTGAAGCTGCCCGACTACGATCCCGGCGTCAGCCAGGTGAGCTGGTTCCGCGACTACGGGGCGTATTGCGGCGTGACGGTGAGCGGCAAGAGCCTCTACGCGGTCGTCGCGCAGGTGGCGGCGCACAAGGCGGTGCTGGCGAAGAAGCTGGCGGCGTTTGACCCGGAGAATCATCCGGCGCCGGTCTGCGGGCCGGCAGAGTGGCAGAGGGAGCCGCTGGAGGTCACTTTTCATCCGGCGGGCAAGGATGCGGTCAGCTTCGAGGTCGTTCCTGGCTCGGCGGTGCTGGTGGAGGATGAAGAAGCCGGGACTAGGGACTAGGGGGCGAGGCTGCCGGTTGAGGTTTGTGGTTTTCTACCCATTTCACAATTGAAAGCGCAGATACTTCGACTGCGCTCAGGACGAAATGGATGGGGCGCCCAGCTTGGTTGGAGGAGCCGACTGGTCCTGTCGCGATTGGACGGAATGGCGGGTCTTCTGGCCTTCGTTCAGCTTCCACGAACCGCCGGTTGATGGGCGGCGGCGGCCAGCCTTCAGGAAATTCCAGAGCGTCCACAGCAGGAAGACCTCAGCCAGGCCGGCGGCAAAAATCAGCAGTAAATCACGCAGCATGAACCTCATAGGGTGTTCTTTCCGCCTTCCGGGGTGCGCTGGCGGTTGCGCCGCCAACCAGAAAGCTGCTTGATTCCAGAAGAACCCCGTAGTCGTAAATCGGGCGTAGTGGGAAAATAAAAGTTTTGTAAACAGGGGCTATTCCCCGGTTTCAATTCCGTATTCCCTGTTGTCCTCCTTGACAGCCCTACGGCTGCGCGTATCTTATCTATTGAGGCACTCTTTTGGAGTCCGGGCAAAGTGCGCGCCCCTGCAGGGTGTGGCTTCCGGTTGCGGGTTTCCAGAGATACGCTGTGTGGAACAGGGATTCAGACGGCAGTTGGGTTGCGGACGCGGGGCGTTTCTGGTCCCATGCGAGCGGCAAACGGACCCAGCTTCCAGGCGACGAGGGCCGGAGTTGATCGGCGGCCCGGTCCGTTCCCCGGGAAAATTTTTACAGGTATCCGGCCAGAGGCCGGGTGTGCCTGTGCTTGGAAGGGCGAAGTTGTGCGGCCTGAAGAGCGAGTAAAGGATGAATGTGGCAACGAGTTTGGCGTTGATAGTTTTTCAGCAGGCGGCGGGAAGCGGCGGGGGCCTGATGATGGTTCTGCCCTTGCTGCTGATTGGCGTAATGTGGTTTGTGATGATCCGCCCGCAGCAGAAGAAGCAGAAGCAGTGGCAGGAGATGCTGGCGGCGATCAAGACGGGCGACCGGATTACCACGGCGGGCGGGATTCGCGGCATCATTCTTTCCATCAAGGACGACGTGATTGTGATCAAGGTTGCGCCGGACGGGATCAAGATGGAAGTGGCCAAGAATGCGATTGCGTCGGTGACGGTAGACAGTGGTCAGTGATCAGTGGTCAGTGGTCAGTAAACAGTGAATAGTAAGCAGTGGATCGTGAACAGAGGATAGTGGGTTTCAGGCAACTGACCACTGAACCCTGAACCCTGACCACTGTTTCGAGAAACGGGACGATGAAGAAGAATCTAACCAACAAAATCATTCTGATAGTAGCGA
Source organism: uncultured Occallatibacter sp. (assembly GCA_964450895.1). GTDB lineage: Bacteria > Acidobacteriota > Terriglobia > Terriglobales > Acidobacteriaceae > Telmatobacter. The sequence continues at coordinate 25,794 of CAYVGW010000025.1, forward strand.
CGCTGCTGATTTGCCTGTGGGGCATCTTTGGCGCCTCCAAGGGCGTGACGGGTAAAGACCTGACCGAAGGCCTGACCAAGCGCATTCACCTGGGCCTGGATCTGAAGGGCGGCGCTCACCTGATCTTGCAAGTCAAGGTCGAGGAAGCGGTTTTCGCCGAAACCGGCAACACGGCGGTGCGGATTCAGCAGGATTTGCAGAAGGCCAAGTTGACCTATTCGCAGGTCTATGTGCCGGATCAAGCCAAGCCGGAGACGATCCGCGTGGAAGGCACGCCGGCGGCCAGCGCGAATGCCGTCGAGACACTGCTGGATTCCAAGTACGGCAGCGTGTATAACATTTCCAGCGGCGCGGACAACAGTTTTACGCTGACCATGAAGCCGATGCAGTTGGCGGCGCTGGACAAAAAGACCGTGCAGCAGGCGATAGACGCCATCACCGATCGCGTGAACGCGCTGGGCGTGAGCGAGCCGACGATTCAGGAGTACGGCCTGGGCAAGGATCAGATTCTGGTCGAACTCCCCGGCGTGGAAAATGAGAGCGATATCGAGAAGATCATCCAAGGGACCAACCGGCTGGAGGTTCATGCGGTGGTGGGCGGCCCTTACAAGGATGAGCAGACCGCGACGGCTTCGCTGGGCGGCAGCCTTCCCCCGGAGGATGAGTTGAAGACCTTCACGGGCGTGATCGGCAGCGGCTCCAGCGAGTCGAGCGTTTATATCTTGCAGCGGCAGTATATTGTGGGCGGGCAGGACTTCCGCTCCGCCGATCCGGGCATCGATCAAAACACCGGACGCCGCGAGGTGAGCTTCACGCTGACCAACGAGGCCGGCGACCGTTTTTATGATTACACCAGCAAGAATGTGAACCACTCGATGGCCGTGGTGATGAACGACCAGATCAAGGAAGTGGCCAACATCGAGAGCGCGATTCGCGACTCTGGGCGGATCACGGGCGCCTTCAATCAGGATGAGGTTCTGGCGCTCTCCAAGCTGCTGAGCACCGGCGCTCTGCCGGCCTCGCTGGCGCCGCTGGAGCGGCGTCAGATCGGCGCATCGCTGGGCGCGGATTCGATTCAAAAGGGCGTGACGGCGGCGATTGTGGGCGTGGCGCTGGTGATGGTCTTCATGCTGATCTACTACAAGGGATCGGGCATCAACGCAGATCTGGCGTTGATTCTGAACTTGGTGATCTTGTTGGGCATCATGGGGCTTTCGAGCGCCTTGAGCGGTGGCGCGAGTGCGCTGACGCTGACCCTGCCGGGCATTGCCGGCGTGATTCTGACCATCGGCATGGGCGTGGACTCGAATGTACTGATCTTCGAGCGCATCCGGGAAGAGGTGCGGGCGGGCAAGGCGCCCTCGGCGGCGGTGGATCAGGGCTTTGCGCATGCTTGGGTGACCATCGTCGATACGCACGTCACGACCATCGTCTCGGCGGCGATTCTGTTCATGTTCGGCACCGGGCCGGTGAAGGGCTTTGCGGTCACGCTGACCATCGGTCTGCTGGCTAACCTGTTTACGGCGGTCTTTGTCTCGCGGGTGATCTTTGACGCTCACTTGAACAAGCTGAAGCCGGGCGAGCCGCTTTCAATTTAGGGACCAAGGGACCAGGGGACCAGGGACCAGGGACCAAGGGACCAAAGGACCAGGGCAGTAGGGACTAAGGGAATTCGGAGAGAAACAAGTGGAACTGTTTGGCAAAGTAAATATCGATTGGCTGGGAAAGAAGTGGTACTTCCTCGCCTTTTCCATGATCTTCAGCGTGCTGGGCATCATTTCGATGTGCATTCACTGGGCGCAGATCGGCTCGCCGGTGCCGCTGGGCGTGGACTTCAAGGGCGGCACGCAGGTGCTGGTGCAGTTTGAGCAGACGCCGGATATCAACCGTATCCGGCAGGCCGTATCCGCGGCGGGTATCAAGGATGCCTCTGTCCAGCCGATTCAGAACTTCAACGAGGCCAGCAGCAATGAAATGCTGATCAGCCTGCCGGAGCAGCAGGACGAGTCGGCGCTTGATCAGGGGCGCAAGCAGATTGTCGACGCTTTGCAGGCGAATTACAGCAATCCGGGCAAAGTTCTGAACGTGGACGTGGTCGGTCCGACGGTGGGCAAGCAACTGGAGAACAAGGCATTGCTGGCCACGCTCTACTCGATGGCTGGAATGCTGGTCTATCTCTGGTTCCGCTTCCAGTTGATCTATGGCGTAGCCGCCGTGGTGGCCTGCTTTCACGACACGCTGATTACGGTGGGCGCCTTTGCGCTGACCAATCAAGAGATCAGCTTGACGGTGATCGCGGCGATTCTGACCCTGGTGGGCTACTCGATGAACGACACCATCGTGGTCTTTGACCGTATCCGCGAGAATCTGCGTTTGAGCCGGCGGGAGTCGCTGCCGGACGTGGTCAATCGCAGCATCAACCAGACGCTGAGCCGGACGGTTCTTACCTCTGGACTGACCTTCCTGACTGTACTTTCTTTGTATATTTTTGGTGGACAGGTTCTTAGAGGCTTTTCATTTGCGCTTGTAGTCGGTATTCTTATCGGGACGTATTCGTCGATCGCCGTGGCGGCGCCGATGCTGGTGGCTTGGCAAGAGTGGCGTTCAAAGCAGGGCAAGACGGTGGTGCTTCCGGCGGCAAAACGCGCCAAATAGCGCCTGGACCGCGTAGATTTATGGTTTCCCAGGTCACAGAAGCGAGACCTGGGAAACCCAAAGGGTGTTTTGGGGCGTTTTTTGCGGAAATGCGTGGTTTTGCTTAGCAGGAATGCGCTGCCGTGAAATAGTTTTGGATGCTGGGAACATTTTTCTGTTTCCCGGTGTCTAAATAAGAGTAAGCAAACATTCGATTCGAGGCTGGCTATGTTTGAAGATTCAACGTTTTCCTCCGCGAACAGGATCAAGAGCGGGAGCGGCAAGTGGGCGATGCTGACCACGGTGCTGGAATTCGCTCTTTTGGCGATCGTCATTCTGATCCCCCTGCTCCGTCCCGAGGCGCTGCCGATGGCGGCCATGCAGATGGCGCTGACCGCGCCGCCTCCGCCCCCACCGCCTCCGCCCCCGCCGCCTCCGCCGGAGGTGGTTCATGCCGCGCCGGTGAAGTCGGAGATGATGAACAATCAGCTCACCGCGCCGACGCGCATTCCGCATGACATCAAGATGGTGACCGAGAAGGAAGCACCGGCGGCTACCTTTGGCGTTGCGGGATCGGATTTTGGTTCGAGCACGGGCGTCATGGGCGGCGTCTTTGGCGATACGAGCAAGACGCAAGTTAAGGTTGCGCCCCCGAAGAAAGTCACAATCTCCGGCGGCGTGATGATCGGCAATCTGGTTCTGAAGACGCAGCCGATTTATCCGCCCATCGCCAAGGCTGCCCGCGTGCAGGGCACGGTGGTTCTGCAGGCGACTATCTCCAAGACTGGCTCGATTGAAAACCTGCGCGTGATCAGCGGACCGGCCATGCTGCAGCAAGCCGCCTTGGACGCCGTCCGGTCCTGGCGGTATAAGCCCTACCTGCTCAATAACGAGCCGGTGGAAGTGGATACCACGGTCAACGTGATCTTCACCTTGGGCGGATGAGGAATGTGATTGGCCCTTTCCGCATTTTTTGGGAAGGGGCCTTGTATTTGACCCGAGGGCGTGGCCGCAAGGCTTCGCGCTCCTAGCCCGGAAAGCAGTTGCAGTCCACAAGAAAAACTCCGTAGGAGGAATGATTCAGTGATTCTCGCTCAGCTCACGCACTTCGCTTCGCACTCGGCCGCCAATCTGGCATTTCTTTTTGACGATGAAGCAGTCAACTTCAATCTGATGGGCCTTTTGCACAACATGGGATGGCCGGCGCGCTGCATCGCCGCTGTCCTGGTCATCGAGTCGATCTGGTCTTTGGCCGTGATGATCGACCGCGCGCTTTACTTCTCGGCCGCCCGCAAGCAGTCGCGCGAGTTCGCGCCCAAGGTTGCCGGCGCGCTCAAGGATAGCAAGCTGGAAGAGGCGATCAAGATCGCCGACCGCAACAAGAAGTCTCACCTGGCCGAGGTTGTGACGGCCGGTCTGCAGGAGTTCCGCACTTCAGGCGGCGCGCCGACCGAAGAGACCATCGCCAGCTCCGGCCGCGCATTGGAGCGCGCGGAAGCCATCGTCCACGCCAAGCTGAAGAGGGGTCTTGCGGTTCTGGCCACCATCGGCGCAACGGCTCCGTTCGTCGGACTGCTGGGCACGGTTATCGGCATTCTGAACGCCTTCCAAGCCATCGCCACGCAGAAGACCTCGGGCATTGGCGCGGTTGCGGGCGGCATCTCGGAAGCCCTGGTTACCACCGCCGTCGGACTGTTCGTCGCTATCCCGGCCGTGATGGCCTTCAACTATTTCACCGGACGCGTCGAGGCATTCGATGTGGAGATGGACAACTCCTCCAGCGAACTGATCGACTACTTCATCAAGCAGAGCCACAAGCGCTAAGCGAAGCGGAGTTGGGCTCAAGCGAGAGGCTGCGGGGCAGGAGCAGGGCAATCGCTCCTGCCGCCGGTTTCCTTTCTTCGATCCCGATGCGATTCGTCGAGGTGGCGCCGGAGGCCGTCCGGGTTATAAATTTTCAGGCAACGGAGCACAAGCAATGTCACAGGCAATTCGCGATGTAAGTAAAAATGTCAGCTCCAACATCAATGTCACCCCGATGGTGGACGTGATGCTGGTGCTGCTGATCATCTTCATGGTCATCACCCCCATGCTCCAGAACAAGGTTCAAGTCGACATGGTCAAGGTGGATAACACCACCAATATGCCGGACGCGGACAAGGAAGACGCTATCGTTGTAGCGGTCACACGCGATGGGAATGTTTTTCTGGGACAAAACAAAACCTCCGTCGAGCAGCTTGGCATTCAGGTACGCGAAAAGCTGGAGGGCAAGCCCGGCAAGATGATCTTTGTCCGCGCTGACGCCCGTGCCCAGTATCGCGCGGTCGAAGACGCCGTGGATGCAGTGCGCACCGCCGGAATCGATAGCGTAGGCTTGTTGACCCAGAAAAAAGAAGCGAGCGGCGCGGGCGGCGAGTAGCGCTCAGGCTGCTGTCTTTTCAACGAATTTGAGCAAAAGAGGAGTTTAGAGCCATGGGAATGGTAATGGGGGGCGGGGGAGGCTACTCGTCCGACATCAATGTTACGCCGATGATTGACGTCCTGCTGGTGCTGCTGATCATCTTCATGGTGATTGTGCCGGTGACGCCCAAGGGCCTGGAGGCGCTGGTGCCCCAGCCGCCCAAGGACAAGAAAGTTGACAATACGCCTGAGCGCACGATCGTGGTGCAGGTTCTACACGAAGCGGGCAAGAACCCGTCGTACAAGATCAATGAAACGGTGGTCTACAATGGCGTGGGCGGTCCCGCGGCGCAGAAGGAACTTCTGGCTCGCCTGACCGAGATCTATGCCAATCGCGCCGAGCGCATCATGTTCGTCAAAGGCGACGACAATGTCGACTTCCGCTACGTGGCCGAGGTGATCGATATTGGCCGCGCGGCGAACGTGGATCACGTTGGTTTGATGACGCCGAAGATCATGGCCGGCGAGTAGCTGCCGGCCCGCAGAGAGTTCAGGCTGGCAGACGGCGCGTCCGGGTAGGTTTGGGATAACCCGGCAAGCCCCGCGGAGGCCAGCCCCGTTCGGAGGAGGTTTCTCTGGACGGAAAACAGGAGTAGAATTTTCCCATCCTGACTGCGGGTTCTCCCGCCCGCGGCCAGTTGTACCAGGAGATTCCAGGCGTGTGGCCGCAAGGCTCTCGCTTGAAGGAGAAGGATACGAACATGAATGGACCCGCACGTATTACGGCGCTCGCGGTGGTCTTGGCCGGCATGGTGATTTCCCTGAGCGGGTGCGACAAGCTGAAGGCCCGCGACCAGTTGAACAAGGGAGTGGAAGCGTACAAGGGCACCCACTACGAAGAGGCGATCAATCACTTCCAGCAGGCGATGAAGCTGGATCCGACGCTGCCGATGGCCAAAAGCTATCTGGCGACAGCGCTGGCGCAGAATATTGTGCCAGGGCTGGATACTCCGGAGAACATGAAGTCGGCGCAGGACGCCATCGACATCTTCCAGGAAGTTTTGGCCACCAATCCGCATGATGTGAACAGCATGAAGCAGATTGCAAGCATTGACTTCCAGATCAAGAAGCTGGATGACGCCAAGGCCTGGCAGAAGAAGGTTCTGGCCGAGGATCCCAAGGACGCCGAAGCAGCCTACACGGTTGGCGTGATCGACTGGATGCAGGCGCACCAGAATGTGCTTAACATCCTGGTCCCAGAAGGGATCACGGATGATGGCGAGGGCAATGCCAAGGCTCCCAAGAAGGTGATGGAGCCGCTGATTGCCAAGAATGCTCCCCTGGTGGAGGAAGGGCTGCAGTACCTGACTCAGGCCAATGACAACCGGGCCAATTATGACGACGCGATGGCCTATCTGAACCTGATCTATCGGCGCAAGGCGGATCTGGACTACGGCAACGACGCAGCCCGCAAGGATGACGTGGCCAAGGCCGAGGATTGGCGTTCCAAGGCAATGGGCGTGCGCAAGGCCAATGAGGCGAAGAAGAACGCTGGTCCTGGCGGCATCACCATGGGCGACAACGGCGAATTGAAATAGCCCTCTGCTTTTATCGAAGAATTTACCAGCAGCCTCCGCGAAAAGTGGAGGCTGTTGTGTTTTCAGGGGGCAGGGAACGGGGGGCAGGGAACAGAGTGGTGGGAATTTGTTTGAGTTTCCCATGGACGTTGCTGGTCCACGGGAATCTCATTTTGTAGCGGCGGCCTCCCGGCTGATAGGCGCATGGACCTCTCGGTCCACGCTTGTTCTTAATCTCTGTAAGAGAAACGCAATAGAAGCGCGAGGCACAGGCACCGTCCGTGCGGGACTTCGGCCTCTGTTGAGGGGCCTGCAATCCCGCATTGAAACCGGGGTTAGTCACTGCTGCGCCTACGGCGTGGTCTTTCTAGCGCTCCAGCGGCGTTGCCGCCCCGCGGGGTGTGAAACTGGAGTGGCGAGGATGCGCACACGATAGGCGGTCTGCAGACCGGTGCTACGCGATCTCTAATACAGCGGGACCAGGAGGTCTACGTAACAACCGACCAGGAGGTCGGCGTTACAGTCTCATGGTCCAAATCCCTGATCCCTCTTTTATCGCGCAGCCTGCTTGAGAATCTCTTCGGCAAAGTAGTTGTGAATCTTCGATTCGTTGTGGAGGACTTCAAAGTAGGCGTTTTGCAGCAGTTGGGCGTGATTTTCGCGGAGGCCCTGGCGAATGACTTGTTGCACGCGCGGATCGTTCAGTTCGCGCTGTCCGGCGGGTTCTTTGGCGATCAGCTTGTAGATGGCGTAGCCCATGATGCGGTGATTGGGGCTGCCGTCATAAACGGGGATAGTGTCGGTGATTTCGCCCGGCTTCAACTTGATGACGGCATTGTAGACCTCCTGAGTGCCGCGCAGTTGCGTTTCCGGCCAGAAGCCCATATCGCCACCGCTGGGGGCGGTGCTTGGATTCTCGGAGAAGTTCATCGCCAATCCACTGAAGTCCTCACCGTTATCCAGGCGTCTGTGGAGTTCTTGAATCTTCTTTTTGGCATCTGCGTCGCTGGAGGCCTTGTTGTTCTGCAGGTTGCCTGCCTGCTGCGCGCCAGCGCCCGTTACAGCGATCTGCGCCAGATGGTACTGCGGTTCAATCAGGTTGAACTCAGACTTATGCGCGGCATAGTAGGAGCGGATCTCGTCGTCGGTGATATTGATTTTGGATTCGATTTCCTTGTTGAGCAGCTTGGTGCGGGTCAACTGGCGGCGAAGATCGCGTTTGTAATCGTCCAGGGTGACATTGTGTGCCAGAAGCTGTTTGTCGAACTCTTCTTGGGTATACGGCGTTTTCATCTCAATCAACTTTGCGTTGACGTCCTCATCGCTGGCGGCCAGGTTGAGCTTGGCCGCGCGCTGCCAAAGAATCTCGTCCTCGATCATCAGCTTCAGTGTATTGAGGCGCATGAGGTCAGCCTGCTCGGCAGAGGGTGTCTGCGCGTTGCCGGAAAGATTGGCCTTGTAATACTTTTCCATCTCCGCGCGCAGAATATCCTTGCCGTTGACGGTAGCCACCACATCGGGCGAGGACTTGGGATGGCACGCGCTCATGGCGGTCGCCAAACTCACACAGGCAAGAATCAGTACAGTGCGGCGGAACGGGGTGCGAACAATAGCATAGCTTTGCAACTCGACATCTCCTGGAGGGCGCAAAGTCCTCTGGCAATCAAGAATAAATCCCCAAGGCGGCTTAGCGATACGCAAATTCATAGAAAACACGAAAAATTGAAGCCGCGGCACATTCGGCGCTGAATGGCCGGGAGAAGGCCGCAGAAAAAAATTACTTGGGCGGGGTGGCGGGGGCTGGCGTGGGCAGTGAAGCGGAAGTTGGCTTGCCCGGCTCCGGCGGCGGCTGTACTCCGGCGGCGAGCAGGGCGCGATCAATCACCTTCCAAACCTGTGCTTGGGGAACGGCCCCGCTGATGCGTTCGCCGTCCACGAAGAGGGCCGGGGCGCCTTCGATGTGGAGAGCTTCGGCCTCCTTCATGGAAGCCTGCACCTGGCTCTCGTCCTGGTGGGCCAGACATGCGTCCAGGCGGACGGCGTCCAGGTTGCTCAGAGTGGCCTGTTGACGGGCAATGCGATCCAGTGCGTCGAAGCTCTTTGCGTTGCTGCGATTGTCGCCGGTGATCTCCTGCCCGTGGGCGTGGATGTAATCGACGTACTGCCAATAGACGCCGCTGTTCTGGGCGGCCAGGCAGTCGGCGTCCACCGCGGCGCGCATCGCCCAGGGATGTATCTGAACGAGTGGATTGTCTTTATAGACAATGCGCACGGAATCCTTATAGCGGTCGAGTGTGGCGGGAAAGAGGGTCTCGTGCATGCGGGCGCAGAAGGGGCACTCCAGGTCGTCGAAGCTGACCACGGTGACCTTGGCTGCTGGATTGCCGCGGATGGGGCGTCCTGCCACATTGATGGAAAAGACGGGGTCGTTCAGCAGATCGAATTTATCCAGGCGGGCGAGGGTTTTGCCGTCGGTCGAGATGAGAAAGTCGATCACGGTTGCCTTGCCCGCGCGCCCGAGAGAGATGGGCAGAGCGTCAAAACCGGGCACCTGGCTGGGCGTGCGCGCGCCGAGCGTGATGGAAATGTCTTCGGGGATGTTGTAGGTGGAACGGACCATGATTTCGATGCGGCGATTGAGCGTTTGGCCGGGCGGTTGCACAGCAGGCTGAGCCTTGCATCCCAAGGCCATGCCCAAGGCGAGCAGGCCGGAAAAAAAGCAAATACGCTTCAAAGAATTACCCTCTGTGGACAGGATACCGCAGGCGGGTGGAATTGGCTTGCCGCGCGGCTCGAGTCATGGTGAAGGCGGCAAGCAACAACGACGAAAGAATGGCGCACAAAAGTCTCCTCACAGAAGAGCCTCCAGCAAAAATCCCTGACGCCTGCAAGAAGCATCGGTGTACGAGTTCCGTGAGGCCGATCCTTCAGCAGCCAGGATGGATGACGCGGAAAGGCGAAGATAAGACGTATGCGATTCACTTTTTAGATTGGCAATTTTCCTGTCAAATCGGGGCAATTTGGAGGGGAGATTTGCGATTTTTTCTGCCATAATTGAGTGGTTTTAGCCTCAAAATGCGAGAAAACCGGTGGTTTTCAGTTACTAAATAATTAACTGCAATAAAATGCAAGTAGTTGTTATCATGGATGTTAATTAAATCAGAGCGGCAAAAATGGGGCTGGATCAGGCAGAGAGGGGGGGGGGAGAGTAACTTATCGGTAAATAATTTAACGAATTTTTTGTT
>CAYVGW010000026.1:0-35012 GCA_964450895.1 uncultured Occallatibacter sp.
CCAGCAGCGAGTACTCCGTATGCAAATGCAAATGCGTAAATTCACTCATGGCTACTCTGATTCTAGTGATTGCACTCTTCCGGGGACAAGGTAACTGTGGAAAAATGGACATTTTTCCTGCATTGCTCGATCACCTTTACAATGTGTTCTGAAATTTTTCGGCTTATACTACTGATACGCTCACTCGAAGGAGACTCGGCAATTCAGTTTTTGAGCGCCAAGTGTGAGAAGATATGGATGTTGCTGTGTGCATGGCAAAGTATCCGGACTTTGAATGACTGCTTGTAGACTAGATTGCGTCAAGGAGAATCAGATGCCAGAATTGACCGTTGAGCATTTGTGTGCCGTAGCAAGGCAGTTTTCTGTCGAGGAATCCTCCCATTCGGAACCCTCATTATACGGGGTGACCGACGGTAAAGCTGTCGGGACCTATCTTGAACACAAATTCCGCGAATATCTGCTCAGTCTGAATTACTCATTTAAGGAAGGTAATTCTGCGAGTGGAATTGATTTCCCTTCCCTCGGTGTTGACATGAAAGTAACCAGCGTTAAACAGCCTCAATCTTCTTGCCCCTTTCACTCTGCAAGGCAAAAGATATATGGCTTGGGTTATTCATTGATCGTATTCGTATACGACAAAGTGGATAATTCCGCTAATCAAACGGCATTGCTTAGGATACAGAATACCATTTATGTTGAAGCGGAACATACGGGTGATTATCAGACAACTTCAGGCTTGCTTTCAATACTGCATAATGATGGAAATGTGGATGATTTATCGACATTCATGATGGAAAAACATCTTCCTCTCGATGAAATTGGGTTGGAAGAATTGTCCTCAGAAATTCTCGCTAATCCCCCGAAAGTCGGTTATTTGACCATCTCCAATGCTCTTCAATGGAGATTGCAATACAGGCGTGTGATTGATAAGGCCGGATCGGTGGAAGGCGTTCGCTTGATCTATCGGGACAAATAGATGAAACAAAATCTCAACCGCAAGATTGAATTCGGCGACTTTCAGACTCCCTTTGGATTGGCGCTGAAGGTCTGCCGTCAACTGCGTGAACTTGGCATTCGCCCTAATACCATTATCGAGCCCACATGCGGCCTAGGGGCTTTTGTTTTGGCGGCTGCGCAGGAATTCACTGATGCAAGCAGTATTCTTGGTTTCGATATCAATGATTCGTATCTGCAACAGCTTTATATCCGCTTGCGGGAAACGCCCTTTTTAGAACGAGTTCATTTGCAACAATCCAATTTTTTCTCCACTGATTGGCAGGAGAAGTTGCGATTTGTCACAGGTGAGTTGCTTATCATTGGGAATTTTCCTTGGGTGAATAATGCGACGCAAGGCGTGATCGGTGGTTTCAATCTACCAAAGAAATCAAATTTTCTTGGATTCAATGGCTTTGATGCGATCTCAGGAAAAGCAAACTTCGATATTTCTGAGTGGATGCTTCTTGAAACGCTGGATTGGCTGAAGAATCGTTCAGGTTGCATCGCTATGCTGGTGAAAACGGCAGTAGCTAGAAAAGTTTTAGCTCATTGCCAGCGCCAGGCGCTTCCTTTGGTGGATGCGCGAATTGTCGAAATAGACGCGAAAGAGAGTTTCAATGCTACCGTCGATGCATGCCTTCTGATAATGAATTTCGGGAGTGGTCAGGTACTATCGAATTACGATTATACTGTCTCTAAACGAGATGGCAGTTTGCACGGTTTGAAATCAGGACATCGCAATGGTCTAATGGTTAGCGATATTCCTAAATACGAAAAATTTTCCTTTCTCATTGGAGAAAGCCCTCAGCGGTGGCGGTCTGGAGTCAAACACGACGCTTCATCAGTCATGGAGTTTCGCAGAACTCAACTAGGTTTGGAAAACGGTTTAGGAGAGACTGCCGATTTGGAGCCGAATTACATTTTTCCTCTCTTAAAAGGATCGGATGTTGGCAATGCACGACCTTGGAATGGCCGCTTCGTCCTGGTTACACAGCGTGTAGTTGGCGAAACAACAGCTCCCATTCGCCATTTCGCCCCTCGAACATGGGAATACTTGGAACGTCATGGGGATGTTCTGGATGCCCGTGCTAGTACGATTTACATGAAAAACCCGAGATTTTCTATTTTTGGCATCGGAGATTACGCATTTCGTCCTTGGCGGGTTGCTATTTGTGGCCTTTATAAGAAATTGTGCTTTCACTTGGTTGGACCGGTTGAAGAAAAACCGGTCATGTTCGATGATACTGTTTATTATTTATCCTTTGACTCGCAACAGGAAGCCGAAAGCGTTTTGGAAGTTCTTAATTCCGCTCCTGCAACGGATTTGCTAACTTCTCTAATCTTTTGGGATGATAAGCGCCCAATAAAAACTGGAATTTTGAATCTATTTGATTGGACAAGATTCGACCAACATAGAGCAGGCAGGCAGCCCGCTCATCATCCCTGAAGAAATCCCATGAGACCTGGGAAGCTGTGCCCCGGTCCTCGCGGCTTTTCGCGATGAGCGGGCGGGCAGCGCAGGTCCGCCCAAAAATCCGGCTGCCCCAACTCTCGCCTTTGCGGCCTGGGAGCCGCTGAACCCAAGGCGCGCAGCGCTGCTCCGCTTGGACGGCCAGTCCCCGCACCGCAGGCGCCTTGTGCTTCTGCTCCATTCTGATGCATCCTTGAGCAACGCTTGAAAATACCGGAGGACGGTGCTACGCTTTAAGTGTGACTTAAATGTCACAAGTGAGCGATGCCCGTAAACCCATTTGGAAGCCACGCCGCGAGAGATTCTTGTTTGTCAGGACGAAGCTGGACGGGAACCGTTCACCGAATGGCTAAAGGCTCTTGACGTGCAAACCAGAGCGCGCATCCGCGTCCGCATAGATCGCCTTGAGGATGGTCTTTTCGGCGATGTGGAACCTGTTGGCGAGGGCGTCTCGGAGTTGAGACTGGATTTTGGACCCGGTTACCGCGTGTATTTCGGGCAGATCGGGCGTCAAATCCATCTGATACTCGGCGGGTCAAAGCAAGGCCAGAGCGTGAATATCCGCCAGGCAAAGAAGTTTTGGAGGGCGCATGACGATCAAGACTAGCTCCTATCGGCAATCTCTGTTAACGGCCCTGTTGGACCCCGTCGAGGCTTCAGCCTACCTGAACGCCGCACTCGAAGATTCTCCGGAAGCCTTTCTTAAAGCGCTCAAGAATGTTGCCCAGGCCCGTCCCATGGTTCAGGTGGCCAAGCAGGCCGGCATCCAGAGAGAAACCCTTTATCGCGCCTTCTCTGAGCAAGGGAATCCTACCTTTGAGACCCTTTCCTCAGTACTATGCGCATTAGGGATGAAGCTATCCATAGCCCCCAGCGAATCGGAAGCCGTAATGGGTCTCACCACCGCCGCAATGTGAATCGTGGGCAGGCAGCCCGCTCATCATCCCTGAAGAAAGCCCATGAGGCATGGGAAGCTGTGCTCCGTTCATCGCGGCTTTTTGCGATGAGCGGGCGGACAGCGCAGCTCCGCCCAAAAATCCGGATGTCCCAGCTCTCGCCCTTGCGGCCTGTGAGCCGCTGAACCCCAAGCCCGCAGCGCGGCTCCGCCTGGACGGCCAGTCCCCGCACCGCAGGTGCTTGCATCCACGCGGCGGGTGTCCTATTCTGAAAACGCATGGACTACACGAGCGTCATCACGATTGAACCCGGCAAACGGAGCGGCAAGCCCTGTATTCGCGGCCTGCGCATCACCGTCTATGATGTGCTCGATTACCTGGCCTCCGGCATGACCGAGACCGAGATTCTGGCCGACTTTCCGCTTTTGCGCGAATCCGACATTCGCGCCTGTCTGGCCTTTGCCGCCGACCGCGAACGCAAATTCGAGATTCTCTCCGCGTGAAGCTCCTGCTGGATGAAAACCTCTCTCCGCGCTTGGTTGCGGCCGTCGGCGATTTGTATCCAGGTTCTGCCCACGTTGAAGACTGCGGCCTGGTGAATACGCACGACGGTGCGGTTTGGGAGTATGCGCGAAAGAACGGTTTTGCCATCGTTACCAAGGACTCCGATTTTTCCGAACTCAGCGTCCTGCGTGGAAGCCCGCCCAAGGTGATCTGGCTGCGCATCGGCAACTGCACCACAGTGCGCGCCGGATTCTTGTTGCGCGATGCCTTTCCCCGTATTCAAGCCTTCCTGAATGCCGTTGAGGAGAATTGTCTTGTCATTTCAATGCGCTTTGGGCGTCCCATCTCTCGCCATTGAGACCTGGGAGCCGCTGAACCCAAGGCCCGCAGCGCGGCTGGCCGCACCGCAGGTGCCCGCAGGCGCCTCAAACCAGAAGTTCGAATCCCGTCAGGCGAATCGCTTTCTTGTCGAAGGTCAAAGTGCTTTCGCAACCGGCCCACGCTCCCACGGCTGCAATCAGCGCGCCGGCAAAGCCGCCCCATCCCCGGCGGAGCGAAACCATCGCCGTGAAGACCTGCTGCTCGTTTTGAATCATGAGGGTATCGGCTTGCAGCATCCGCTCGACAGCATCGGCGATCTCACCATCCGCCAACTCATATACGCTGCCCAGAACCCACACAATCTCCGCCATTGTAACCAGACTGACGAAGCCGGGGCGCGCCTGCGATAAACGCCGCTCAATGATTTCCACCGCTTTGGGCGATTGGATCGGGTCGTCCTGTGTCAGGTAGCGAATGAGGATATTGGCATCAAGTCCCTGCATCGTCCGCCTTACCGCTGCTTACCGCGCTTGATTCCCTTGGAAGCGCCGGCGGCAGCAGCTTCGCGCATCTCATCCAGCGTGGCAGGACGCCCAAGCCGCGAAGAGATCATGCCCCGCAAAGCTGAAGTAGGCACCTTCGGCAGAATCATCACGCTGCCATCCGGATGCACGAAGAACTTGACTCGGTCGCCCGGTTTCAGATGCAGGTGCTCCCGAATAGGCTTGGGAATGGTCGCTTGTCCTTTGATGCTCAGTGCTGCTTCCATACTCTCCATCCCCCTTACATTCTGATAAAAGTAATACTACTGCATGAGTGCAAAGTCAACACTATGGTAAGAATATCGGCAGGCAGGTGACCCGCTCATCAGCCCTGAAGAAAGGGCGGGCAGCGCAGCTCCGCCCAAAAATCCAGCGACCCCAGGAGCCTTTTGCAAAATTGTCTTCACGGGGATTGCCGATCATTATCATCCAAAGGCGCATCATCAATCCAGGTGAAATGAAATGAGCGCTGCCATGTTTACTCATTTGCCAACAAAAAATCCGTCAAATTGTTTACTGGATAGTTACTCACCACCCACCCCCCCTGCCTTATCAAGTCCTGTTTTTGCCGCTTTGATTTAATTAACATCAATGATAACAACTACTTGCATTTTATTGCAGTTAATTATTCAGTAACTGAAAACCACCGATTTTTCCGCATTTTAAGGCCAAAACCACTCAATTATGCCAGAAAAACAGCCTTTTTCCCCCTCCAAAGTGCCCCGATTTGACAGGAAAACTGCAAAGCCAAAATGTAAATTGCTTACGCCCTATCTTCGCCCATCCGAGCCATCAACCCTGGCCGCTGAAGGTACGGCATCACGGAACTCGTACACGGACCTTTCTTGCAGGCGTCAGGGATTTTGGCAAGAGGCTCGCAGCTTTCGCCTTTGCGGCCTGGGATTCGCGGAACCCAAGGCGCGCTTCTCCGCATTCGCGATCTTGCCGGAATCATTGCGAATCATCGTTCTTGAGCCAGGCCGCCGTCCTGCGCGTCTATACTTGAGAAGCGATGATTCCTTTTCTGCACATCTGGTTTCTGAATATAAAGACCTTCGGTCTGATGGCCTGGGTTGCCGCCATGGTTGCCGCTCTGGTCATGGACCGCAGCTTCCGCCGCGCCCGCGTTACCGCCAACGGGCAAGGGGCCGACGCCATCAGCATCGTCGCCATTACGCTGGTGGCCGGCATTGTTGGCGCAAAATTGTGGCACGTCCTGGATTCCCCTAGCGAATTTCACTATATGGGCTGGGCGGTTCTGTGGGATGCGGCGGGCTTTGCCTGGTTTGGCGGGCTGGTCTTCGGCGTCTCCGCGCTGCTCGTGCAGGGCTGGAGGGCCAGGATTGGCGCGCTGCGCACCCTGGACCTGGCCGCCCCGGCCGCCGCCATCGGCTACGGCATTGGACGCATCGGCTGCTTTCTCTCCGGCGACGGCTGCTACGGCATTGAAATCACGCCGCTTCATCTCTTTTCCTATACCTTCAAGCCCTGGGGCATGGCCTTCCCTCATGGAATCGAACCGGTCTTTGTTCCCGTCTTTCCCACTCCGCTTTACGAACTGACCGCCGGCCTGCTGATTGGCGCTTGGCTGTGGTGGCGCGCTGGCAAGCCGCAGGCTATTGGCGCAATATTAGGCCAGTACTTTCTGCTGACGGGAACGGCACGCTTTCTGGTCGAGTTTCTCCGTCGCAACCCCAAGGTTCTCTGGGGCTTGTCGAATGCCCAACTGGCCAGCGTGGGATCGATCCTCGCGGGCATCCTGCTGCTTGCCTGGACCTCCCGGCGTCCCAAACTGGAGCCGGATGCGCTTCCCTTCGAGGAATTGACCGCAAAAAGATCGCTTGGGTAACGCATAGCATAAAATATCCCCATGACTCTCAAGGGAAAGATCGTCTTTGTTACCGGCGCTTCATCGGGCATTGGAGCGGCCACGGCGCTGGCCTTTGCCGTCGAAGGCGCGCGTCTGCTGCTGGCTGCTCGCCGCGCGGAGAAGCTGGCCGCCGTGGCCGCTGAAGCTCTCAAGCGCGGAGCCGAGGCCGTCCACACCATCAGCCTGGATGTCCGTGACCGCAAGGCCGTCGAGCAGTCCATCAGCGCGCTGCCCGCGGAGTGGACGGTGATCGACATTCTGGTGAACAACGCCGGACTCAGCCGCGGCCTGGAGAAGCTCTACCAGGGCAGCATCGATGACTGGGAAGAGATGTTGGATACTAACGTCAAGGGGCTGCTCTACGTGACCCGCGCCGTGGTGCCTGGAATGGTGGAGCGGGGACGCGGCCATGTGGTCAACCTGGGTTCCACGGCGGGCGAGATGACCTACCCCGGAGGAGCCGTCTACTGCGCCACCAAGGCCGCCGAGCGAGCCATCAACGACGGCCTGCGCATCGATTTGCTGGGTACGCCGATCCGCGTGACCACGGTAGACCCCGGCATGGTGGAGACCGAGTTCAGCATCGTCCGCTTCCACGGCGACACCGAGCGCGCCAGCAATTTTTACAAGGGCATCCAGCCACTCACGCCGGAGGACGTGGCCGACGCCATTGTCTGGGCCGCCAGCCGCCCTGCGCACGTGAATATCGCGCGCGTGCTGCTGACCCCGGTGCAGCAGGCCAACTCGCTGCTGAATCACCGGAAATCCTGAGCGCGAGCGGGGAAAAGCACGCCAACCGGCACAAAAAAAACCGCTTCACGCGGGCCGGTTTAGTTGATTGCCTGAATCTGTCCTTCGATCTCTTCCAGCGCCGCCAGCAGTGCCGCGCGCCGCGACGGATTCGAGGTTTTTTGCGAGAGGATATTGCTTCTCTGCAAATTCAGCGCCTGTTTCTTGCGTTCCAACTCCGCGCGCGCATGTTCAGTCAAACGCCGGGTTTCCTCACTGACAAAACCGCTGCCCGGACCAAAATCCGGATTTTGTATGGCCGTTGCCATCCGATCCTCCATAGAAATATATTCTCGATCCCTGTGCCTACCTCTATTCTACGGGACTAGACCCGCCTTGCGTCCCGTCAGGTGGAGCGGCCCGCGGCGTTATCCTTCGAGGATTGCCTTGCAGACAAGGCGGGAGAGGCGTTCGGCGTTGATTCATTGGAGCTTGTCGAACACCTATCCCCTTGCGCGCACAGATAAATCTTTCGTTTTTTGCTACAAAAAAGTCCACTTCACCGGCTACGAGTCGACCTTCGTAGTGCGAAGTGGACTTCATCAGACTCAATGCAGTGTGCATCGTTTGAATAACCGCACAATCCTACTTCAGCAGCAGCCCCAGAACTGTCGCCACGACGCCGCCCGCAGAGGCCGCCATCCCGACGAACCAGTACATGCGATTCTTGGTCAGCAGCGTAATCGAAGTAATCACCAAGCCGATCTCCAGCAGCGCCTCGCCCAGATCGAAGCGGTCGGCGCGCGCCTCGGCTTCTTCCACTTTCTTCTCGAATTCACTGACCTGCTTTTCCTCTTCGCGGGCCTTTTCTTCGCTTTCCTTCAACTCATCGGCCCACTTCTCCTGATGATCTGCGTCGCTCTTCTCGATCTTCTGTGCCTTGTCCTTGTCCGAAACGGCCAGTACACTCAGCAGACTGTCCGTCAGCGCGGTGTCATTGGCGCGAATCTTCTTGGCCTGGAAATATGCCCACTCATCGGAGACCTTGTTCTGCTCCACCGCGGCACGCGTCTGGTTCAGAATCGCCTCGGTATGCGTGCGATGACCCAGCACCGTGACCACCGCTACCAGCACGGCCAGCAGCGTCATTGTCAACGCCACCGGCCGCATCGACGCCTCGTGTTCCGCGTGCTCGGCGTGCTCCTGCAATTCCTGCGCTTCGTTCACTTCCATCGGTTGATCTCTCCTCCAGCTTCAATCTAGTTCGTTTCGCAATAACGTAGCGCCGGCCTCCCGGCCGGCTGTAGTGCGGACATCCTCGTCCGCGCCTGTTCAATGCCAATTACCAAATTGCCCATCGGCAAGCTGCTGTATAAAGGTTATCAGCATTGTGGGCAGTTTTTGTCGCACATGGAACACGTGCGACAGCTTGAGATGCGCTTTCATGGAGGCTTCACAGATGCGCGATTGGACAGGCAGGGGAAACACCGGTGTTGCCCAAAAGCAACGACGGCCCTGCTAGAACAGGGCCGCCATCTCTCGATGAAAGGAGGCGAAAAGCATGTTGCGTCTTAACGTGCGTTTCCGTCTTGCAATCCAATTGCCTTGCCGGTGGATTGCTGCTCTGTTCCGCCTGAAAGGGTAGAACAGTAACCGGTTTCCGGTGGTGTGACGCCCACCGGAATCCACTTTCAGTGTACCACAATACGAATTACTTCCGCTTCCAGCGCACCCCGTCCTTGGAGTCCTCGATCACCACGCCCTTCTCCGCCAGTTCATTGCGAATCTGGTCGGCGCGGGCAAAGTTCCGTTGCCGCTTGGCCTGCGTCCGCTCCGCCACCAGCGCGTCAATCGCTTCGTCGGTCAGCCCCTGCCGTGCCAGCAGTTCCGGAGCCACATCCCCGGTCCGTCCTGCCTGCTCGGCCCACTCCAGCGCCTGCCGCGTCAGCTCGGCGTCGCGATCCTCCAACACGTCAAAGACCGCGTCGAAATCCGCCAGAACCTTCAGAATCGCATCGCGGTCGCCAGCCTTCAGTTCGCCCCGGTCCAGCGCCGTGTTGGCCGCGCGCACCAAGTCAAAGATCGGCGCACGCGCCTCGGCGGTATTCAGATCATTGCTCAGCGCAGCCATGTACTCCGCCTGCGCCTTCTTCGCCGCCTCTTGCAGCGCGGGATTTTCACCCGGCGCGCAGCTTCCTTCTCGCAACCGTTGGACAAAGGTCCGCAGCCGGTCAATCGCGGCGGTGGCTTCCACCAGCCCGTCAAAGGTAAAGTTGAACTGATGCCGGTAAGGCACGGAGATCAGCGCCAGCCGGATCGCCGAGGCCTTGTAGCCCTTCAGCAGCAGGTCGCGCAGCGTGTAAAAATTCCCCTCGCTCTTGGACATCTTGCGCCCATCCACGAGCAGGAAACGCACGTGCATCCAATGGCGCGCATAGCACTTGTGCGTCACGCTTTCGCTCTGCGCAATCTCGTTCTCGTGGTGGGGAAAGATCAGATCCTCGCCGCCGGCGTGCAGGTCGAAGCTCTCGCCCAGATACTCCATGGCCATGGCCGAGCACTCGATGTGCCAGCCCGGACGCCCGCGCCCAATCGCCGTATCCCACGAGGTCTCGCCGGGTTTGGCCGCCTTCCACAGGGCAAAGTCCCGCGCCGAGTCCTTCTCGTACTCGTCCACGTCCACCCGCGCGCCGTCTTCCATGCCGGACAGGTCTTTCTTGCTCAGCTTGCCGTACTCCGGAAAGGCCGCCAGCCGGAAGTACCAACTCCCATCCTCCGCCTGGTAGGCCGCGCCGGCCGCCGCCAGCTTCTGGATCAGCTCGACCATGCGCGGAATATGCTCGGTGGCCCGCGCCATGATCTCTGGCCGCTGCACCCGTAGGGCGTCCAAATCCTCGAAGAAGGCCCGCTCAAAGGCCGCCGAATACTCTCCGATGGTCACGCCCGCCGCCGCCGCGTTGCGGATGATTTTGTCGTCCACGTCGGTAATGTTCATCACGTGGCGCACCGCAGTCCCGCTTAGGCGCAGAAACCGCCGCAGCACGTCCACCTGCAAAAAGGTGCGGAAGTTGCCGATGTGTCCATAGTCGTAGACCGTTGGCCCGCAGGCATACATGCGCAGCGCCTGCCCGTCGGCCGGCGTCACCAGGTCCATCTCGCCCGTAAGAGTATTGAAAAGCCGCAGAGTCATCGCTCGATCTTCTTGCTCGGAAAAGGAAGTTTCTTGCCGAGGAAACAGTTGAAATCGCCGCACTTCCGGCTTTTTCGATTGTACCAGCGCGCGATTGCGCGATGAAAAACAGAGGAGGATTAAAACCGGCTGGCGATATGCGCCCGGACGCGGTCTTCCAGCACCTGCAACTCCGGACAGCGCTGTTTGATCCCGGTGTAGTTGGCAAGCGCCTCCTGCTTGAGCCGCTCTCGGCCTTGGCTCGGCGTTGCGGGATCGCCGTATCGCGCCAAAAACGGTTGAAAGTATCTCTCCTTGACCGAGATTTCAGCGCAAATCTCCGGCCAGCTCCAGCCCATGCTTTTCAACTTTTCAGGATGACCGGAGAGCAGCCAGGTTTCCAGTTCCTGCGCTGCGGCGCAACAGATCAGTTCGACCGGCCTGGTTCGCTGCTCGGCAAGTTCTTCCAGGCGCTTGAACTCGTCCTTGCGGACATCCGCCATACCGTCAGCGTCGGGGATAAAGAGAATCAGATCGAAATGCCACCAGTCGTGCGGAATTTGATCGCCAAGAAGTTTCTTGGCGTGTGCGTAGCCCCGCACTCTGGGCTGCGGCAATACAACGATCTTTGCGTTGGGTTTGCCTGCCTCGCGCAATAGCCTTTGGCAGAGCGGCCTCAGAATATAGCCGTTGTACGTCGGGTCTTCAGGAACAACGAGCACATTCCAACTCATTGGGGCGCGGACTCCATCCATCCCTCTGCAAACAGTTCGTCGATGTGGCTGCCTTCTTCGATCAATTTCTCAAAGCGGGGAATATCAGCCAGAGAGCGCATTTTGGTAGCTCCGGATTCGGCATCACGCGTGCAGACAAAGGTAGTCTTGCGGTCCTCTTCCGTCAGCCATGCCAGCAAGGTGGGCGAATGCGTGGTGGCAAAGACCTGCGTCCCCGTCCGCTTGGACTGCGAGCGCATCAACTCCAGCAAAAGCCGCAAACGGCTGGGATGCAAGCCTGTCTCGATTTCGTCTATGACTATCATTTTCGGCATCGGAGACTGGAAGAAAGAAGCTACGAGTGCAATGAAACGCAATGTTCCATCCGAGATGGAAGGCGCAAAATATTCGATACCATGCTCCTTAATCGCAAGCAAGAGGTCGCCAACCAATCCTTCCCGTGTGTAGATATCATCAATTTCATCTGGTCTTAATTCTTTGAGCCATTCAAGCAAAGCTGCTTTTTCAGGTGGGTTTTCACAAATCTCATTCATGAGGCCGGAAAGCCCTTGTCCATGTTCGCCAAGTTGCTGCCCAGATTGCATAGCTTTTGAATAGCTGCGCAATTCCGGCAGAGAAAAATCATATTGTCGAATTCCGGCAAAGAATTCGACAACTTTCCAATACAAATCCTTCGATCTGCGCCATCCGCCATTCGTGTTTATATCGATAGAACTGCTTTCTAAGTTGCTGTTGGCTTGAAGTAGATCATAAAAATGAAGATTTGCAAATAAGTCCACAACAGATGAAATGACATAAGGTATTGCAAGATTTTCATCAGATTGTTTTTTATGCTTCTCCCTTGTCATTTCATGTAGAACTTCTATCCCATTGGTCAATCTTTCATTTACAAACATTTGTTCAGATGGATTAAATCCCATCTCGTATTTCAAATTTTGATCTTGAGTGCCATCGAGATTCACTTCAAATTCAATCGTCGACGCTGGAAGTCCGTTCTTTGTACGATAAGTTACAAACTCTGCTCCTCCGCGAATGCCTTCCCACTTCATCGATGTGGAGGACGTAGGCTTGCCGTTAAGGATTTCACTGATCTGTAAGCCATTTCCTAATCCTTGCAGAAACCGCAGCGCATCCAAAAAATTCGACTTCCCGCTGGCGTTGGCTCCGACCAGCAGATTGAAGTGGCCCAGCTTGAGATCGACGCTCTCCAGGCTCTTGAAGTTGCGGATTTTCAGTTCTGAGATCACGGCACGGCCTCGCGGTTATCGCATCCTTCCGGCAAGCAAAAAATGCTGCCGGCCTCTGCTGCACCTAGTGTAGCTGTTTGCCATGTTCGCGGGAAAGAGAATCTTGCCGATTGGAAAGATTCAGCCTGTAGCGCCGGTCTCCAGACCGGCTGTCGTGTGGGCGTCCTCGCCCACACCAGTGTGGCCCGCCCGGCCCGGCAACGCTGGTGGGGGACTAACCTGCATCCGCATCGGCAACCCTTGGATTCTGCCACCGTAGCCCAGAAAATTCTTCACACCTTGCAGATAATTCCCTTTCCTTCCTGCAAAATGGAAGAGATAGAGCCGCGAAGGAGGAAAAAGCCGATGGAAATCAGGAACCGGAAGGGAAAATCCGCCGCTACTGGACTCCGGGCGAAAGGCCCCTCCCCCCCCTATTTACAGTGAAACTGTGAGACTGTGACGGCGATCAGCCGGATGGAAGCTCTCTTCAGGCCAGCACCGGCAGCGTGGGCATCTCGCCCAGCGCGCGCGCTTCCGTGACCACAACCTCAAGCTGCGCCAGCACTTCCTCCGCGGTCATGGTATAGATCTCCCGCCGCGCGTCGTAGCCCTCCTCGATCAACTGTTTGAGGAAGCGGCCTGCGATCTGCGCCGCCAGTTGGTCGGTAATGACCTTGCCGGTCTGTTGCTTTTGCCGGCTCCAGGCCTCCAGTGGCAGAGCAATCCACATCGGCCTGCCGTTGACCTCGAAGCGCACATCGACGGCGTCGGCGTGGCGGGTGGCGATGGCCACCAGGGTGCCCTTCCAGCGGCAATCGAGCTCTTCGCCGCTCCAGCGATCGGTCACGCGGAAATCTTCATACATGCTCCTAGCCTATCTTTCTCCGCGCTCCCCCTGCAAGCGCAGAATGTGTTCCTGTCGCCTACCTCAATCAAACATAATGGAATCTATCACATACGAATTCTAAAATAAATTGATCAAGGTCGAGAAATTCCACTCAATTCCTGGAATTGTCTGCCGATAACGGAAAAGAGGGGGCCTGACGCCATGATAATCTCGATTCCAATCTCCGACACAGTAGTGCGCGCCGCGCAAGAACACAATATGACGTTGGAAGAATTTGTGGATAAATTGATTGACAAGGGAATGGAGCACATGACCGGCCGCCCCATCGTAATGAGTGCGATGGACCGGATTCGCGCCCTGCGCACTGAGGTTGCCATCCCCAAGCGATAAGGCTTTTGCGGCGATCCGGTGGACGCCTTGGTTGGCGCACTGATAGACTAATGGGGTTGCAGTCGCAGCGTCTTCGCCGTGCGGAGCCGTCTGCCAGCCTATCGATGAAGGATCACAAGAGACCCCGTGGACACTAGAACCCGCCATTCCCTGAAGCAGAACGCTATTGCCCAGGCTACCGCAAACAGCATGAATTGGGTGAGCGGTCATCGCTCCAGCGTGCAGCGCTGGACCATCGTTTCTGTCGCCGTGCTGGTGGTGGCTGGAGCTGCTCTGGTCTTCTCCGCTTGGTCCTCCAGCAAGGCCCAGGCTGACCTAAGTGCAGCGCTGGATGTCTATAGCGCTCCGCTGGCCACCCCTGGAGCGCCCGCCGCCAACGGAAGCTACGCCACCAACGCGGAGCGCGCCAAGGCCGCCAATCAGCAGTTTACCGCCGTGGCGGCCAAGTATGGCTGGACCTCGGAGGGTGCCAAGGCGCATTACTTTGCCGGGGTCACCTATGAGGATTTGGAAAACAACAGCGCGGCAGAGACGGAATTGAAGGCCGCCGCAAGCTCCTGGGACCGGAATCTCTCCAATCTGGCCAAGCTGGCGTTGGCTGGGCTTTATCACCAGACCAGCCGCGATGCGCAGGCGATTGATCTGTACAACGCATTGGCCGCCAAGCCGTCGGATACCGTACCCGCAACAGTGGCGCAACTGGATCTGGCGGATCTTTACGCCGCAACGGGCCAGCAGGATCAGGCAAAGGCGCTGTGGGGCAAGGTGAAGGACGCCGACAAGGATGGCCCCGCTGGATCGATGGCCGCGCAGAAGCTGGCTGGCAAGTAGCCGTACAGAACAATAGGCCGAAAAGGCTCGCGGAGCATTGGCTGCGCGAGCTTTTTTGCGCCCTGTAAGAGAAATTTGAGCATTTTGGCAGCCTCCTGCGTCTGGTGGAGTATGAGCGCGGGTCATGCAGTATTCTCAGGTTGGATGGAGATCGCGGACAAGACAGTGGCCGACGGGGTGCGCAGAGCGGCGGAGGAGCAGGCGCTTGCGGCCTTGGTGAGCCAGTATGCCAGCACGCTGTATCGCGTTGCCTACTCGGTTCTGCGCAACGCGGCCGACGCGGAAGACGCCGTGCAGGAGGCCTTTCTGCGCGTGCTGCGCCACCGCGAGACGCTCGGCGAAGTGCGCGACCAGAGAGTCTGGCTGATCCGCATTGTCTGGAATGTGGTGCTGGACCGCAAGCGCCGCATGAAGACCAGGCCGGAGACCGACGACGTGACCGAGCTGGCCCGTGTGCTGCCCGCCGAGGGACTGAGCGCCGAGGAGCGCGCGGCCGCCGCCCAGCATCACGCCCGCGTGCTGGCCTGCATCGAGCAGCTTCCCGCCAAGGAGCGGCAGGTGTTGATGCTTTCGGCCTTTGAAGAGCTGAGCAGCGTGGAGATTGCCGCGGTCATCGGCATTACCGAGTCTAGCGTCCGGTCGCGACTCTTTCGAGCGCGCAATCTGATGGCTGGCTTGCTGGATCATGCAAGGAGCTTGCGATGAAGACTGGAGTCAGGGATCAGGGATCAGGGTTCAGCGCCGCCGAGGAGACTTTGCGTCTGATTGCCCGCCTCCACGCTCCCGACGGGCTGGAGGAGCGGGTGCAGGAGGGGTTGCGGGCTGCACCCGTAGAAAAGGCGCGGATTCTGAATTGGCTCGCATGTTTGCGCCCGTCCGGCGGCTGGATGCAAAATGCGGCGCTGCGTGCGGCGGCGGCGGCGGCGATTGTCGCGGTTGTCGTGGGCGGTGGGTGGGTTGTCTCCTCGCGCCTGCCGGCGGCGCAGCCGGGCGTGGCCGTTACAAATCCGTCGCTCGGCTCCGCGCAAGGAGGCTTCTCTTCCGCCGGAGCCAAGCGCACGCCGCAGACGCTCGACAGGCCGGTCGTCGCGGCATCCGCCGAAGCGCCCCCGGAGAAAGCTCTTCCGCAAACCAAAGAGAAGGCTATTCATCCAGCAACACCAACACCGCTTCATCCCGGCAAGTCAGGTGTAGACCTTGCCCCCGCAAAACGGATCCCATAGCTTTTGCGGCGGGCTATCAAACCCGCTACGCCCGCTGCAACACCTTCTTGCTGCTCTTCTTGGCGGCTTTCTTTGCGGCGGGTTTGGCGGCGGTCTTTTCCACCACCGGCCCATGCGTCTCTGCTGTCGGCAGAGGCGGCGCATCGCCGATGCGCTTGGAGTACGTGCAGTTGCCGCTAGGCTCGGCGACGGCAGCGCTCTTGGCGGATTTCTTTTTGGGAGCGACTTCTTCCTCGGCGGCCTTCTTCTTGTTCGGGCATTCAAGGAATATCCCTGAGCGGAGCGTCTTTTCGACGAGATAGGGACTCTTGCACTCCGGGCACTTTTCGGCCACTGGCTTGAGGTTGGAGGTAAAGTCGCACTTGGGATAGTTGGTGCAGCCCCAGAAGATATTTCCCCGCTTCGCCTTGCGTTCGGCTAGATCGCCGACGCCGCACTTGGGACATTTCAGGCCTTCAATGATGTTCTGCTTCACGTACTTGCACTTGGGATAGCCGGAGCAGCTCACAAACTCGCCATAACTTCCCTGGCGCAAGACCAATGGCTTGCCGCACTGCGGGCAGGCTTCGCCGGTGGGCTGCGGAGCGGATACCTTCTGCTGCTGCTTGCTGCTCAGCTTGCGAAAGGTCTTGCAGGGCGGGTCTTCGTTGAATCCGGGGCAGGACATGAACATGCCGAAGGGGCCGCGGCGCAGCACCATCACCCGTCCGCAGTTATCGCAATACTCCTCCTGCTCGGCGGCTTCCTGGCCCTCCGGGGTATTCATATCCGGCTTGCCGGCGGTATTTTCCTTGGTGAAGGTGCAGCTTGACTTATCCTTCTTGTTATAGGCCGAACAGGCATAGAAGCTGCCAAACTTACCCCACTTCAGCAGCAAGGGCGAGCCGCATAAGTCACACTTCTCGTCCGTCTTCTTCTCCATGCGCTTGATGTCTTCCATGGAGGTTCCAGCGTCCTTCAACTCCTCGACAAAATAAGTGTAGAAGCCGTTGAGAAGATCCGTCCATTTCTCGTTGCCTTCTTCAATCTCGTCCAGCTCTTCTTCCAGCTTGGCCGTATACGTCACGTCGAAGATATACGGGAAATTCTTGACCAGCAGGTCGCAGACCACCATTCCTATCTCGGTGGGATAAAAACGCCCGCTGATTTTGGAGACATACTCGCGGTCTTGGATGGTATTGATGATAGAGGCATAGGTCGAGGGGCGGCCGATGCCTTTCTCTTCCAGCACTTTTACCAGCGAGGCTTCGTTGTAGCGCGGAGGCGGCGAGGTAAAGTGCTGTTCGTTCTCCAACTCATCCAGCTCCAGCTTTTTCACGTGGTCCAGATTGGGCAGCTTGTTGGCTTCCTCGTCGTCGTCGTCCTTGTCGGCGACCTCGTAGACCTTGAGGAATCCATCAAAGCGTACCACGGAACCGCTGAGCCGGAAGTCATACGTCTTGCCGGTCTTGGCGCTGACGGCAGCTATCTTCGCCGTCGTCACATCAAAGATAGCCGGGGTCATCTGCGAAGCCACAAACCGCTGCCAGATGAGCCGGTAGAGCTTGAGTTGCTCTTCGGTCAGATAGCGGGCAATAGACTCCGGCGTGCGCGCCACGTCGGTGGGACGGATGGCTTCGTGGGCATCCTGCGCAGCCTTCTTGCCCTTGTACTGATTCGGCGAAGCAGGCAGATACCTGGCCCCAAGATTCTTGCCGATCCACTCGCGCGCCCCTGCAATAGCCTCCGGCGCCACGCGCGGCGAGTCGGTTCTCATGTAAGTGATGAGGCCGACGGTGCCTTCCGCGCCCACATCGATGCCTTCATAGAGCCGCTGCGCCACGCCCATGGTGCGGCGCACATTGAAGCCCAGCTTGCTGGCCGCATCGCGCTGCAATTGGCTGGTGATGAACGGCGCCAGCGGCCTGCGCTGCTTCTCGGTGGACTGCACGGAGACCAGCGACCACTGCGCTTTTTCCAGCGCCGCAACCACGGCGTCCATCGACGGCTTGTCGGGAAGGGAGTTGGCGATGAACTGCTCTTTGCCGTCCTTGTCCTGGCCATTGGCCACGCGCGCCGGTTCGCCGTTGATGCCTACAAAACGCGCCTTGAGCTTGGTCTCCGCCTGCTTCTCCGGATGCACCACGGCGTCCAGCGTCCAGTACTCGACCGGATTGAAGGCGCCGATTTCGCGCTCCCGCTCGACGATCAGGCGCACAGCCACCGTCTGCACGCGGCCGGCCGAAAGTCCACGGCGCACTTTTTCCCACAACAGAGGCGAAATCTGATAGCCCACCAGGCGATCCAGCACGCGGCGGGTCTGCTGCGAATCAACGAGATTCTGATCCAGATCACGGGCGTGCTGGAAGGCCTCCTGCACGGCCTTCTTGGTGATCTCGTTAAAGGTAACGCGGCGAATTTTTTTCCGCTCTTTGGCGGAAGTGCCCAGTTGCAGCGCCAGGTGGTAGGCAATGGCCTCGCCCTCGCGGTCCGGGTCAGGCGCCAGGAAGATCTCATCCGCCTTGGCCGCGGCGCGCTTCAGTTGCGCGACCACTTTCTCCTTGCCGGGCGAGACGATCAACGTCGGCTCGAAGGTGCGCTTCTCCAACTCCACGCCAATATCGTTCTTGGGCAGGTCCATGATGTGACCCACCGATGCCAGAACCTCGAAGCCTTTGCCAAGATACTTCTCAATCGTCTTGGCCTTGGCGGGCGATTCGACGATAACCAGTGATTTGTTCATTTCCATCCTTGTTTCCAAGTACACTTTAACCTGTCCGGCCTGTTGGACTCGACGGGGAGCCGTTTGGTTGCCTGCGGGAAGGGGCCGATTTCCGTCCGCGATCCGGCTGCTTTCCCTCTCCGGGAAAAATCAACCGCAAGAATTGCACGCTATCACGGAAGGCCGCCTCATTTCCAGTCGCGGCCTTTTTTTTGCCCATTTTCTGGACTGCGCCGCCAAGATGCGTCAGAAAAAATCATCGCACATCTGTCAAGGGCCTATAGCACTCGCGCCAGCCATTTGCCGGTGTGGGAGTGCAGATGGGCGGCAACTTCCTCCGGCGTGCCCTCGGCGACGATGTGGCCACCGGCCTCGCCACCCTCCGGGCCCATGTCAATCACCCAGTCGGCGGATTTGATCACATCCAGATTGTGCTCGATGACGATCAGCGAGCCGCCGCCGTCAATCAGCTTGCGGAAGGCGGTCAGCAGCTTGGAGACATCGTCGAAGTGCAGGCCGGTGGTCGGCTCGTCGAGGATGTAGAGCACGCGGCTGGCCTGGGAGGGCCTGGCAACGGCGTTGGCGGCGCGCACCTGGGCCAGATGCGCGGCCAGCTTGACGCGCTGCGCCTCGCCGCCGCTGAGCGTGGTGGCCGATTGGCCCAGCCGCAGGTAGCCGAGGCCGATCTCGTCCAGCACGGCGAGTTTGTCGAGCAGGCGCGCCTGGCCGGCAAAGAAGCGCAGCGCCTCTTTCACGGTCATCTGCAGCACCTCGTGGATATTCTTGCCCTTGTAATCGACGCCGAGAATCCTGGCCTGGTAGCGGGTTCCGTTGCAGTCTTCGCAGGGCAGCTCGACGTCGGCCAGGAATTGCATTTCGACGGTGACCGTGCCGTCGCCCTCGCAGGTGTTGCAGCGGCCGCCGGGGACGTTGAAGGAGAAGTGGCCGGGAGTAAGCGAGAGGCGCTTGGCCTCTGGCTGCTGGGCGAAAAGCTCGCGGATCAGGTCGAAGCCTTTGATGTAGGTGATGGGGTTGGAGCGCGGGGTGCGGCCGATGGGCGTCTGATCGACCAGCACGACATCATTGATGCGCTCGACGCCGCTGAGGGATTTGAAGACGCTGGAGGGATCCGCGCCATCGGATTGGCCCAGCGCACGGGCCACGGCACGATAGAGAACCTGGTGGACGAGGGTAGATTTGCCGGAGCCGGAGACGCCGGTGATGGCCACCAGCATTCCGAGGGGGATCTCCACGTCGAGGCCGTGCAGGTTGTTGGCCCGTGCGCCGCGCAGAATAAGCCGCTCCTTGCCCGGCGGACGGCGGCGGGCCGGGACGGGAATGGAGAGCTGGCCGGAGAGATAGCGGCCGGTGAGCGAAGCCGGGTTGGCCTCGATCTCTGCCAGGATGCCCTCGGCCAGCAGCTTGCCGCCCAGCTCGCCGGCGCCGGGGCCGAGGTCGAGCAGGTGGTCGGCGGCGCGCAGAATGTCGGCGTCATGCTCGACGACCAGGATGGTGTTGCCCAGGTCGCGCAACTCTTCCAGAATGTGGATCAGCCGCGCCGTGTCGCGGGAGTGCAGGCCGATGGATGGCTCGTCCAGGACGTACAGCGCCCCCACCAGCCGCGAGCCGAGCGAGGTGGCCAGTTGAATGCGCTGCGCCTCGCCGCCGCTGAGCGTGGAGGCCAGCCGGTCCAGCGTCAAGTACTCCAGGCCAACGGCGTCCAGGAAGTTGAGCCGTTGGCGGACTTCGTGGAGGATCGGCCCGGCGATCTCCTCGTGCATCGGCGAAAGCTGCAACGCGTTAAAAAACAACTTCGCATGGGCGATGGTCAGCGCGGTGGCCTGACAGATATTCAGGCCGTTGATACGGACCGAGCGGGCTTCGGCGCGGAGGCGCTGACCGCGGCAGTCTGGGCACTCGGCGTAGCCGCGATACTTGCTCAGCATCACGCGCACATGGAGTTTGTACTTCTTGCGCTCCATCTGCGCGAAAAAGCCGTATACACCGTCGAATGTGCCTTTTCCGCGCAGAACCGTCTCCCGCGCGGCCTCCGGCATCTCGCGCCAGGGCTCGTCCAGCGGCACGCCCAGATCGGCGGCGTGACGGCGGAAGTCCGTGTACCATGAGCGGTACTTAGGGCGGTTCCAGGGGTCGATAGCGCCCTCGGCCAGCGTCAGCGATGGGTCCGGAATCACCAGCTTCAGGTCGAAGTCCATAGTATTGCCGAAGCCCTGACAGCGCGGGCAGGCGCCGAAGGGATTGTTGAAGCTGAAGAGGCGCGGCTCCGGCTCGCGGCCCGGACGGTGGCAGCTTTTGCACTCGTAGGCGGCGGAGAAGCGATGACGCGGCCGGTCGGCGGCCTCCTCGCGCGGAACTTCCTCGAAGATGACCTCGCCCGACTCGCGGTAGGCGATCTCGGCGGCGTCCACGATGCGGGAGCGGTTTTCCGCATTCACCACAATTCTGTCCAAAAGGACGAAGACGGGCAGCGTGAAGTCCAGATCGAGCAGCGATTCGGGGCTGGAGAACTCGAAGATGCCACCCTGCTGGTAGAGCCGGTTGAAGCCGGAGGCGCGCAGTTCGACGAGGCGGGCTTTGAGGGCTTCCGTGAGCGGGGATTCCGGGGCCGGTTTGGCGGCGGTTTTGGCGGATTTCAGCGTGCGGCGGACGGGCTTGGCTTCGGCCTCTGGCGCGGGTTCGGCGTGGCGCACCGGAAACAATGCATTCAGCCGCGTTCCGTCGCCCAGAGCCAAAATTCCCTCGGCAACCTCATCCATCGAGTCCCGCTTCACCAGGCCGTCGCAGTACACGCAATGGACCGTCCCGCAGCGGGCGAAGAGCAGGCGCAGGTAGTCATACACCTCGGTGGCCGTGGCGACGGTCGAGCGCGGATTGCGCGTCGAGTTCTTCTGCTTGATGGCGATCGCCGGGGCAAGGCCGTCGATCAGGTCCACGTCCGGCTTCTCGATGCGCTCCAGGAACTGCCGTGCGTAGGCGGAGAGCGATTCGACATAGCGGCGCTGGCCCTCGGCGTAGATGGTGTCAAAGGCGAGCGAGCTTTTGCCCGAACCGGAGACGCCGCTGACCACCGTCAGCTTGCCGTGCGGAATCTCGCAGGAGATGTTCTTCAAGTTGTGGGTCCGCGCGCCGCGGATGATGATGGCATCATTCAAAGGGAAGCACCGGGTGAGGAAGTCGCGCCGTTTGCGTACCCGCCTCCATTGCGAGGCTCAGGACGCGGACGAGTACTCTTTATTATAGTGCGCAGGGCAAACGGAAGCTGTACTTCGGGCATCGGGCTGCAACTTTCTGTTTCGCAATGTCCCCAGCAGCGTGTATCATTTTCCTGTGATCCGCCGCCTATACGTCAACAATTACCGCTGCCTGCAAAACTTCGACTTGCCCATCTCCGGCAAGCCGTCCGCGCTTCTTATCGGCGAAAACGGCGCTGGCAAGACTACGGTAGGATTTGCGCTTGAGATTTTGCAAAAGATTGCGCGAGGAACCAATCGAGTTGGCGAACTGGTGAAGCCGAAAGATTTCACTCGAGGCTTTACGGACGCTCCCATGCGTTTTGAAATCGAGGTTGAACTCGACTCCAAAATATATGGATATTCGATAGCGTTTGAGCTTCCGGAAGGGTTCAAGGAACTGCGCATTCTTGACGAAAAGCTGGAGGTTGATGGCAAGCCTGTCTACGTTCGTGAGATCGCGCAAGTAACATTAGCGCGAGAAGGTCAAACCAAGGAGGCGAGTTTTCGCATCGACTGGCATTTGGTGGCCCTGCCGATCATCCAGGAACAGTCGGCTAAGGATCCTCTGTCTATTCTCAAGAAATGGCTGGCCCAGATGCTTATTCTTCAGCCCATTCCAAGCCTGATTGACGGAGAATCGGACAAGGAAACCCTGAAACCGACCCTGCATCTTCTCGATCTGGGTGCGTGGTTCACGGGCCTTTTGGCGAATACACCATCGGCTTACACCAAAATCGATACCTATCTCAAGCAGGTAATGCCCGATTTCGAGGATATTCAGAATCCAGAGACTGGAACGGACTCAAGAAAACTTTTCGTCCGATTCTCGAACGAGCAGGGAAAGATAAGACTGCCTTTCAATGATCTATCCGATGGCGAAAAGAGTTTCGTTATCTGCTCTCTTGTCTTGGCTGCCAACTCAATTTATGGACCGCTCTTTTGCTTCTGGGATGAGCCGGACAATTTTCTCGCACTGGATGAAGTGGGATATTTCGTGATGGCCCTCCGCAAAGCCTTCCAGTCCGGCAGTCAATTCATCGCCACCTCACATAATACCGAGACGATCCGCAGTTTCTCCGAGGAAAACACGCTCGTTCTCCATAGAAGAGGCCATCTGGAACCCACCATCGTGCGTTCACTCGACGATCTTCAGATTCAAGGAGACATTGTTGACGTACTCATTCGCGGAGATCTTGAACTATGAGTACGAACAACGAAAGATCTCACCTCTTCGTACTGCCGGAAGACAAAGCCGATCGTGCGATTGTGAACGGCTTCCTGAAGCACCCGTTGGTGGCGAATCGAGCCGTCAAGGTTCTGCCTCTCGCGGGTGGGTGGATGAAAGTCCTTGATGTTTTTGAATCGAAAGAGATATATGGAATGCGAGTGTATCCAAAGCGGTTCATGGTTCTGCTAATCGATTTTGACAACGATCTGCAAAGGATCAGCTACGCGAAAAGCAAAATCCCGGATGATTTAGAAAATAGAGTTTTTATCCTTGGCGCTTTGAATGAGCCGGAAGATCTCAGGCGCGCCGGACTGGGAAAATTTGAGGAGATCGGTTCCGCGCTGGCAAAAGATTGCCGCGAAGAGACGAACAACGTGTGGGAACACGAACAATTGCGCCACAATGCAAGCGAGCTTGCACGTCTACGCGAACACGTGCGGCCAATCCTTTTTCCCGCAAATTGAAAGGGCGCGTTTTTTTCGCGCCGCAATGGCTGCTAAATCACTCCGCCGGAGCGATCAGGTACTGCTCCAGCTTGCCGTCGGGATAGGTGTAGGTGGTCAGGCGCAGGCGCTTGCCGGGATACACAATCTCGAAGCCGCGGAAGGTCATGCCGCCGCGCAGTTCATCGCCGGTCTGGCGCAGGCTGAGCGGCTCGCCCAGCGGCGCAAGGCTCGCCTGGAAGTCGGCTAGAGCCTCGGCGGTGAAGTAGTCGCTGAGGTTGGGGGCCAGAAGGCCGCGGTCGATGCGGCCCTCTTGCAGGCCGCGAAAGATCGCCAACGCTTGCTTTTCGGCGTCCTTCAGCGGCAGGCTGGCAACGGCCGGAGCCGCCAGATGCGCGATCTTCGAGGCTGCTCCGTGGGCGTCCTGGTTGGTCAGCACCACCACCGCCGCGCCGTCATCCACCAGCACGACGTTATCGCTGACAAAGCCCGATACCTCGCCCGAGTGCTCAATCGAGCGATGGCCGTTGCGCTCAACTACCTCTACGCCCAGGCCGTATTCCGTTCCCTTGCCGTTCTTCAGCTTCACCTCGGTGAACATCTGCCGGTAGCTCTCCGGCTTGAGGACGGACTGCGCAATCAGGCTCTCATCCCACAGCGCCAAGTCGTGCGCGGTCATGGCCAGTTCGCCGGCGGCGAACATCCATCCGCGGCCCTCCTTGGGTGCGGGACGCAGCGGGCCGAGCGCGTGACGATAATACGCCGTCGCATCGGCCTGGGTGAGCCTGGCCTCGTCCGAGTTCCACACCGAAGTCATCCCCAGCGGGCGGAAGATGCGGCGGGTGAGGAACTCCATCAACGGCTCGCCAGCCACCTGCTCTACGATGCGTCCCGCAATGACGAAGTTGGTGTTCGAGTACTGCCACTCGGTTCCCGGCTCAAAGTCCAGCGGCTTCTTGGCCCATCCGTCGAGAATCTGCTGGGCGGTCACGTTGGGCAGCATGGTAGTCATTACGTAGTCTTCGGGCCAGTAATCCTGGTAGCCGGAGGTGTGAGAGAGAATCTGGCGGATGGTCACCTCGTTGCCGCGCGAGAGGCCGGGGATGTACTTGCCCACCGCGTCGTCCAGCGAGAGCTTGCCCTCTTCCTGAAGCAGCAGGATCGCCGCGGCGGTGAACTGCTTGGAGATTGACCCGATGGAGTAGCGCATCTCCGGCGTGGCGGCGATGGCTGGCGCGGAGCCGGCGGCCAGTCGCGCGGAGCCGTAGGCGCGGGTATAGACCAGCTTGCCGTGTTCGACCACGGCCACCGAGGCCGATGGCACGCCCGTCTGCTCCAGCACCTGCGCGGCGATGCGGTCAATGCGGCTGCGGAGAGCGGGGTCGATCTGGATGAGAGTTTGCGACTTTACGGAAACCGTGGCCAACACCAGAACCATGCATCCCAAGAGTTTTGCAAGCCGTTTCATCTCTGTTTCTCTCCTTTGCGCGGGCCGTCCCGCATGGAACCAACACCGATTAAGGTATCAGCCAGACCGCTGTGTGCGATAGGCTGGACTGTCAGGCCGGAAGTGCGGCGAAGCGGAGGAAGCATGGATCGGTTGATTGCGGGGCACAGGGAGTTTCTGAAGAATGTCTTTCCCAGCCGGAAGGGCCAATTTCATCTGTTGGCGGAGTCGCAGGCGCCGGAGTACCTCTTCATAACCTGTTCGGACTCCCGCGTGGTGCCTGATCTGATCTTTGGCACAGGTCCGGGCGATCTGTTCATCACGCGCAACGCCGGCAATGTCATTCCCGTGGCCAGCAGCGACGTGGACGGCGTGACGGCGACCATCGAATACGCCGTCGAGGTGCTGCATGTAAAGCACGCCATCCTCTGCGGCCACTCCGACTGCGGCGCGCTGAAGGCGGCGCTGGACCGCAAGGAGCTGGAGAACCTGCCCAAGGCCCGGCGCTGGCTGAGCCATGTCGAGGGCGCCTTCACCCACCGCCAGCCGCTGGACCCGGCCGACGGCGAGCATGCAGAACTGGCCTCGCTGATTCGCGGCAATGTGGTGGCCCAGTTCCACAACCTCCGTGCCCAGCCGTCCGTGGCGCGGGCGGTCGTTGAGGGCCGGCTGACGACCTACGGCTGGTATTACGACATTCTCAGCGGGCGGATTGAGCAATACGATGAGCAGGCGCGGCGCTTTGTTCGCCTTTTTGGATGAATTGTGAGCGGAATGCGGAAAGAGATTTCTTCACAGCCTCACAGTTTCACAGTAAATAGGGGGGGGGAGGGGTGCTTTTCTCTCTATTTGAACCAGCCCGCTTGAAAGGGGCAGTCCGGATTTCAGAGTGATTAGCTTCAGAATAGCTGAGAAGCTGAAATAATCTGCAAAAACTATCCGATCATTATTCTCTTCCGGAGTAAACTAGTTTGCAGACTAGTTGATTCGTGTGTCGGATCATCAGGAGGGTTTATGCCAGCATCCGAATCCGTTTATACCGAAGTCGGGGCCTTCGAGGCCAAAACCAAGCTCTCCGAGATTCTCCGCAAGGTCGAGCAGGGAGAGCGGTTTACGATCACTGTGCGGGGACGGGCAATGGCCGACATCGTGCCCAGCAAAGTGAAAGACAGGCGGCGCATGGATGAAGCTGTTCGGCGGCTTCTGGCCATGCCCAAGATTGAAGGCATTTCTCCAGAAACGATCAAGGAGTGGATTGAGGAGGGGCGGCCTTGAACCTGGTTCTGGATGCCTCGATGACCCTGGCGTGGCAGTTTACACGCGTCGATCCGGCGGAGATTCTGCTCGCGGAAAGGGCGCTGGCGGAGCTTCCTTCCTACCTGGTAATCGTTCCCGCGCTTTGGTATCCGGAGGTGGCCAACACGCTGCTGCGCGGGGAGCGGCAGGGATCGATCTCGTCCACGCAGACGGCTTACTTTCTTCGCGAACTCGCCGAATTGGAGATCGCAGCCGATGAGATTTCTCCGCGCAACCGGCAGTCCACTGTGCTGGAACTGGCTCGGAGCTATGGATTGACCGCCTACGACGCCACCTACCTGGAACTGGCCCTGCGCCGCGCCGCCACGCTGGCCAGCTTCGACCATAAGTTGACGAAAGCGGCAAGAGCCGCCGGGGTGCGCGTCTTTGGCGATCCGCAGTAGTGGCGCGTCCGCAAAAAATGCACTTTGCCTATTTGAAGAGTAATTTTTCATCGAAGTTGCCGGCTTATCCGGCGCCCATAAGCTGCTGAATTTTATGTGGTTGACTGGCATTTGCAGAGATCCATGGCGAAATTCAGCTTTTTTCCGTGGAGGGGTTGAAAGAGTGGATGGCTACGGTGATATTTCTGACGGTTCGCGTGGCCGGGGGGCAGGGATCAGAAAAATGCGCCGGATGAGGTTCATGGATTCCCACCCTTTCG
This sequence comes from uncultured Occallatibacter sp., assembly GCA_964450895.1. Taxonomy (GTDB): domain Bacteria; phylum Acidobacteriota; class Terriglobia; order Terriglobales; family Acidobacteriaceae; genus Telmatobacter. The sequence goes on from CAYVGW010000026.1 coordinate 26,786, forward strand.
CAAAGAACGGGATGGAAAGGGCAGGCTTGCCGCTATCGGTTGGCCCTGCCGTTGCGTCTAGTATGGTAATCAGGGTTCCTTATGAGATTTTCTAAAATTCGCTTTTTCGCCGTTCTTTCGGCCACGGCCTGCTGCTTGCTGGCGGGAATTGACTCAACTGCCGCTCAAACTCCATCTTCCAGCAACTCCAGCAAAGCGCAGAGTTCGTCCTCTGGAGCAATGTACGCGCAGGAGAAAGCTCCATCTTTGCTGGATCCAGCCGGGCCCACCATCTCGCTGATCAGCTCCGAGCAGGTTTTTTTGATGGCCGCGGCGCTGAATGCCTGCGGCTACGACGAGGGCCTGGAGCAGAGCGATCCGATTCGCAAGCGGGTGCGCGAGGAGGTCAATCAGGCGCTGGCGCAGAGCGAGGACGCGCGCGGCAAGCGGGATAAATTGTGCCTGTACATTGCGCAGCATCGCATGACCGGCTCGGAGCTGGACGTTTCGCAGTACATTTCGCTGGCCCTTTATCTGACTCCGCCGCCGGAGATGGAAAGCGCGACGGAATTGACGCTGATGCCGCCGGATTCGACGCAGGTGATCGAGATTGTGCCGCTGTTGCGGGATTTTGTGGCGGCCGTGGACCTGCACGGTATCTGGCTGGCGACCCATCGCACCTATGACGGGATTGCCGAGCAATTGCACGATCCGCTCTCGGCGATGATTGTCTCGACGAATTTTTATTTGAAGATGCCCGCCTCGACGTATGATGGGCGGCGCTTTATTGTGATTGTCGAGCCGATGCTCTCGCCCAGCGCGGTGAATGCCCGCGTCTACGGCTTGGATTACGTGGTGGTGTTGTCGCCGTCGGCGGGCAAGATCCGCATGACCGACGTGCGCCACATCTACCTGCATTATCTGATCGAGCCATTGCTGTTTGCGCGAGCCACGGCGGTCGACCGGATGCAGCCGATTCTGAAGGAAGTGCGGGAAGCGCCGCTGGAGTTCCGGCTGCGCTCGGACTCGATTCCGCTGACGATCGAGTGCCTGATCAAGGCGATTGAGGCGCGTACGATGGATACCGGGATTCCGGAGTACAAGCTGCCGGCCAATGTGGATCGCTCCGATATGCTTCGCTATGAAAAAGAGCGTATCGCCGTACAGCAGCAGATGGAGGTTGTCCGCCAAGCCGCGTTGCGTCATGATTTGACGCAGGGATTTGTGCTGACGCAGTACTTTTATCAGCAACTGCTCCAGTTTGAGAAGGATCCGGCGAGCTTGAAGGATACCATCGGCGAGATGGTGTATAGCATGGACGTGGATCATGAGGTGCATTTTGCCCGGAATATCGACTTCGACAAAGAGGCGGACGGGGACGTGCTGATGCGCAGCAAGCCGCGCAAGCTGGAGGGGCTGGATTTGGCGGAGGCGCGGCTGGCGGCGGGGGATGTGGCCACGGCCAGCGCGATGGCCCGGCAGGCGCTTACCGTGCATTCCGATGCGCCGGAATCGGCCGCGGATCGCTCTCGCGCGGAATTCATCCTGGCGCGGGCGGCGATCCTGACCGGTCATCCCGATCAGGCCGTGGACGGATTCCAGAAGACTTTGGCGACGAGCAAGGATCCGCGGCTGCTCTCCTGGTCGCACATTTACATGGGGCGGATGCTGGATCTGGACTGCAAGCGGGATCAGGCAGTTACGGAGTATCAGGCGGCGCTGCAGACGCGCGACGGGCAGCAGGATACGCGTTTGGCGGCCGAGCGAGGGGTGAAGGCGGCTTATTCGGTTCATGGGCACAGTTGCGAGGACGATGAGGGGGACGCGGCTGACCCGGCGAAGCCTCTTCCGCCAGGCGGGACGACGAAACCCAAGTAATCCTCACCGTGAGAGGCAAACGTTCCATAATTGGAATTGGGGCTGTTTCGTGTTGAGTCGGTGTGAATTGGTGATTGCTCCCTGAAAGGCGCGGACGAGGACGTCCGCGCTACAGCCGGCCAGGAGGCCGGCGCTACACGATGCACTCGATGAACGCATCGAATTGAGGGGCCTGTGGAAGCAGTTCTGGATGAATTGGAAGTTGCGCTGGGCCACCGGTTTACGCGCCGGGAGCTGTTGGTGCGCGCTCTGACGCATCGCTCTCTTGCCAATGAACGAGCGGCGAACGAGCGGGCGGCCAGCGAGCCGGTTCTGGAGAGCCTTCAGGCGGAGGCCGCGGGAGCCGGCGACAATGAGCGGCTGGAGTTTCTGGGCGATGCGGTGCTGGGTCTGGTGGTGGCCGAGGCGCTGTTTCTGCTGCATCCGGAGTGGCGCGAGGGGGAGTTGACCCGCGTACGCGCGCAACTTGTCAGCCGGCAGCACATGGCGGAGGTTGGCGCGGCCATCGGTTTGGGCAAACATCTGCTTCTGAGCCGGGGCGAAGACAGAGGCGGACTGCGGCGCAAGAGCACGGTGCTTTCGAATAGCATGGAGGCGGTGCTGGGGGCGCTTTTTCTGGATGGCGGCCTGGAGCCGGTGCGAGCGTTTGTGCGCCGCTGGGGCTTGGGCGAAGCGGTGGAGCAGTTGGCCGAGGAGTTGCGCGCCGGAGCGGCGCTGGGCAACTTCAAATCCGCATTGCAGGAGTATTTGCAGGCGGCGGGCGCGGGCGCGCCGGTCTATCGGGTAAAGAGCGAAAGCGGGCCTGATCACCACAAGCGATTTCAGGTGGAGGTCCGGCTGAAGACGGCCGACGGAGCGCCGGGGAAGAGCCTGGCGCGCGGCATGGGCGGCACCAAGAAGAATGCCGAGCAGGATGCCGCGCGGCGCGCGCTGGAGCGGATGAAGGCGGCGGAGAAAAAGGCCGGAGCAATGGGGAATTTTGCGGCGGAGATGGAAGCCGGAGAGCCGCTTTCAGAGGAGGAAGAAGCCGCGCATTGAGTACACCCGCCTCAGCTTCCGGAGAGCTGCCGAATTGGCTTAAGCAGATGCGCCTCCATCTGCCTGCCGTTCCGGATGCGTTGGCGCGGCTGCTGCTGCTGATCGTGGTGGCGTTCTTTCTCAAGACGTTTGTGTTGCAGCCCTACCTGATTCCTTCCGAGAGCATGGAGCACACCTTGCTGGTGGGTGATTTTGTGCTGGTGAACAAGCAGGTCTATGCGCCATCCGGCCGAGTTGCGCGGAGCTTGCTGCCTTTTCGCGAGGTGGCGCGCGGCGATGTGATCATCTTCCATCCACCGGGCAACCTGTCTACCCTTTACGTCAAGCGGGTGGTGGGGCTGGGCGGCGACCGGCTGCGCATCTCCGGAGGCCGCGTCACGGTGAATGGAGCGGCGCTGGATGAACCTTACACTGTCTTCGAGCCGGCTGCCCGCAATCCCTTTCGCGATGAGTTTCCCGCCACGGTCTATACCGATCCGAATGTCGAGCCGGCTTGGTGGAAGCAGATGCAGAGCCTGATTCATGGCGGGGAGTTGGTGGTGCCGACGGGCGAGTACTTCGTTCTGGGCGACAATCGTAACTACAGCAAGGATTCGCGCTTTTGGGGCTTTGTCGGGCGGCAGCAGATTATCGCGCAGCCGCTGGTAATCTACTTCTCCCTATCGCGGCCCTCGACGACCGACGTGCAGCGGGCCTCGGTGAAAGCCGCGGATGATAAACTCGGACACGACAGAGAACTCTCCGCACAGCTCCAGGGGTTCGCCCGCTGGAGGCGAATCTTTCACGTGGTGCATTAGTGGACAGGGGTCAGGGTTCAGAGATCAGGGGTCAGTAAACACGAGTTTGAGAATAGTTTTCAGCGGCCATCGCTCTGGCGTTTGGGATTTTAACTGATCCCTGACCCCTGATCCCTGACCCCTGGCAAAGAGCGACCAAAATGACGAAGAAAACGCCTGCAGTCAAGACGCCCGACGAGACGAAGCCCGCTGAAGAACGGGTGGAAGAGACGCCTTTCGAGGCTTTTGCCAGCATCCTTTCGGTGCTGGTGGTTGGCCTGTTCATCCTCACTTTCCTGGGGCAGAACTACGTGATTCCCTCGGGGTCGATGGAGAATACGCTGCTGGTGGGCGACCATCTGCTGGTGGACCGCATTACGCTGGCTCCGGCGACGAAGTGGATGCCGCTGGTGCATCAGCGCGAACCGCAGCGCGGGGATATTATCGTCTTCATCAAGCCGGTTCAGGATGAGGTAGACGGCAATCTACAATACCTGACGCTGGTGAAGCGGCTGATCGGCGTTCCGGGCGATCACATTCATCTGCGCAACGGGGTGGTGGTGATCAACGGCGTGGCGCAGGATCTGCCGCAGGATGCGGATAACTCGCCTAACCTGGATGATCCCGGCGACCGGGATTTTCTCGACGAGTTTCCCGCCTCGGCGCCTCCCGCCAATCCGCAGGTTCCTGAATCCTGGTCGCTGGTCGACTTTCCCAAGAGCCTGGAGAACGGCGAATTGGTAGTTCCGCCCGGTCACTATTTCATGATGGGCGATCACCGGCATAATAGCCTGGACTCGCGCTACTGGGGCTTTGTGCCGCGCGAGAATATCGTGGGCCGGCCGCTGTTCAACTATTGGTCGTTCAAGGCAATGGAAGATCAGATCAGCCAGAGCGGCGCCGGCAATGCTATCGCCTGGATGAGCCATGTCGCGCTGCGCTTCTTGCCCGATACGCGCTGGAGCCGGACCTTCCACCGGGTGAAATGACGGCATAGGCGACAGTCAACTGTGGACAGTCGTCCGCACCGTAGGCGCAAGGGTGATTAGCCCGGCGTTTTATCGTGGGGCTAGTGCTTTCATCAAAGGCCGCTAAACGCTGTACACTGAACACTGTCCACTGTCGACTGTCCACTGTCGACTGACAACGACCATGACTGAAGAAGAGAAACCGCGGCATACGAATCGCAAACGACTTTGGCTGGCGCTGACGGCGCTGGCTGTGCTTCTGGCTATTCTGATTATCCCCCCTTTCCTGAGCGTGAGCCGCTACAAGGCGCGCATCACGCAGTTGATTTCCGCTTCGCTGGGCCGCCCGGTGCGCCTTTCTTCGGTGGAAGTGCGGCTGCTGCCCCGGCCTGGGTTTGTGCTTACCGACCTTACCGTCGAGGAAGATCCGGCCTACGGCACGGAGCCGGTGCTTCACGCCAATTCAGTCTCTGCTTCGATCCGCCTGCTTTCGCTGTGGCGCGGGCACATTGAGTTGGACGCGATCAGTGTGGACGAGGCCAGCCTGAATCTGGTGCGCACCCCGGCGGGCCGCTGGAATCTGGACTCGCTGCTGCGCACGGCCACGGCGCATGCGCAAACCGCGCCGGAAAGCGGCGAGCCTGCCAAGCTGGATAAGCCCGTCAAGCTGCCTTATCTGGAGGCGACAAACTCCCGCATTAACGTCAAAAACGGGGCGGAAAAGCTGCCCTTTTCCCTGGTTGACGCCAAATTCTCGCTGGAACAACAGAATCCGGGCGATTGGCGGGTTCAATTGCGCGGCCAGCCGGCCCGCACAGACATGAGCATCGAAGGGGCTGACACCGGTGTGGTGCGCCTGACGGCGAATCTGCATCAGGCCTCCGAATTGCGCCAGATGCCCTTGCGCGTCGATCTGGAGTGGCGCGAGGCTCAACTGGGGCAGCTTACGCGGCTGCTTCTCGGCTCCGACGCTGGCTGGCGCGGCGACCTGACGGGCGAATTGCAGATGGATGGCACCGCGGATGCGGCTCAGATCAAGAGCCGCTTGCGCGCTACGGGGGTTCATCGCGCTGAGTTTGCTCCCGCCGATCCGATGGACTTCGACGCCAATTGCGCTCTTGTTGCCCATTTCTCCACGCGCGCCATTGACAACCTGATCTGCGATTCACCGCTCGGCTCGGGGCGCATTCGCCTCAGCGGGAATCTTCCCGGCCAAGGCAGTCTGCCCAAATTCTCGGTCGAGTTGGAGCGCCTTCCCGTGGCCGTCGCACTGGACGCTCTGCGCTCGGTGCGCAGCGGCTTTGCGCCGGGACTGGAGGCGGCGGGATCGGCCAGCGGCAAGCTCAGCTTTTCTTCCTCCGCGCCCGAGAACGTAGCGCCAAAGAAGCCGGCGCGCGCTGCTCAATCACGCTCCGCGAAAGATCATCCGGCGGTTGTGGGGCCGCTCACCGGCAGCCTGACCGTCACGGGTCTCCAATTCAGCGGAAGCGGACTCAATCAGCCGGTTGTGATTCCAGAGCTTGTTCTGAGGCCGGCCCCCGCTTCCCTCGATCTGCCACAGTCGCTCACGGCGACCACTGCCATTCCCGCCGGAGGAACTGCACCGCTCACGGTCTCGACGCGCCTCACGCTCTCCGGCTACCAGATCACGGTGCGCGGGCAGGCTTCGATAAGCCGGGGCAGGGAACTGGCGCGCGCGGCAGGTTTGGCCAGCGCGCTTTCTCTGGACTCTCTGGCTGGCGACCCGGTCGGCGTGGACCTGATCGCCGCAGGCCCGTGGATGCAGCTTCTGCCAACCAATCAGACACAGCTTCCGCAGCTTCCCTCGGAAGGCAGCGCCGCCCCTGCTCCCGCAGACACGCTCACCGGAACGCTGGCCTTTCACAACGCCAATTGGAAGGCGGAGTTTTTAGCCAATTCCATCCTGATCTCGCAGGCCACGCTACATCTGGGCGCGAGTGAGCTGCGCTGGGATCCGGTCGTTTTTTCTTACGGGCCGGTGAAGGGAACGGCCAGCCTCTCCCTGCCGGTTGCCTGCGATTCTTTGAAGCCTTGTTTACCGAGTTTCCAGGTGCAGTTCGGAGCACTCGACGCTGCCGTGGTACAGACCGCATTCCTGGGCGCGCAGGAAAAGGGTACGTTGCTTTCCACTCTGATTGATCGCCTTCGCCCCACGGTAGCTCCCGCATGGCCGCAGATGAATGGTACGGTGAAAGCTGAATCCCTGCTTCTGGGGCCGGTCACGTTGCGCAATCCCGAGGCTGCGGTTTCTACGCTGGCCAACGGGGCGGAGATCACTGCATTTGACGCCGCTCTGCTCGGTGGCCGCGTCCACGCATCCGGCAGCTATCATGCGGCGGTAACAGCCAAAGACAAACCATCGTATGAGCTGGAGGGTCAGTTCGAGAAGCTCGCTCCGCCACTGGTGGGGCAATTGCTTGGTCTGCGTAGTACGGGAGGCGCCTTCAACGGCGAAGGGAAGATCGTGCTCACCGGCTTTACGGGCGACGACTTGGCCGCCTCGGCCAAGGGAACGCTGCACTTCGAGTGGCAGCGCGGCACCATGGCCGCAGCCTCTGGCATTCCGCCAGCCTTGGCTCGCTTTGATCGCTGGACAGCCGATGCGGCAATTGCCAATGGTGCGCTCACGCTTCAGGAAAATCAGGTCAAGCGGGGCGAAAGCAGCTCTTCGGTTCAGGCAGCGGTGACGCTGGCTGTACCGGCCAAAATTGCCTTCGTTGTTCCAAAGGCCGCTCCGATGAAGCCGTAATCCGCCGGATGCTTCATGGATTGCCAACGGAGGGAGCCTCGGATTTTTCGCTCATTTTGCGAGAAACCTTCGGGAAAGCCAACGGAGGGAGCAGGGGCCTTCAGGCCCCTGAATTATGTGGCTTGATGATGGGCCTTTAGGCCCGGGCCTTATCTCCCCGCAGATGAACAGGCATGGGGTCTAACGCACGCGCAACTGAACTGAAGCGATATTCTTGCGCCGTCGCGGCCAGACCTCGCCGCACCGGATTTTCATGGATATATAGCACACAACTCATGAACTTATCTTCCGTCGAAATCTGGCTCTCATTGAAGCTGCGTTCCCATACATCAAGTTTGCTCTTCAAGCGAAAGGAAAAGCCGCCTTTGATAAATTGCATTGCTTTTTCCAACGACACGTCTGGAGCGGGCGTAATCAGAGCATGAAGATGGTCGGGCATGATGACGTACGCGTGCAAGAGAAACTTCCCCTGTTTGCGATAGTCGAGGATGGTTTGTTCAAGAAGTTCCGCGGTTGCCGTGACCTGAAAGAGGCGTCGGCGTTGGGCCGTCACTGTCGTGACCATGTACGTTCGAGTTTCTTGAGGCGCGAAGTGCATTGCAGCAATATACCAAAGGCCCGTGGCTAAAGCCACTCTATTTGCGTGGTTGGCATTCAGGGGCCTGAAGGCCCCTGCTCCCTCCGTTGGCTTTCCTGAGGGCTTCTTGCACGATGAGTGAATGGCCCGAGGCAAAAGCCGCGTCATTTGCAAGCCAGCAATCATGGGCCTGAAGGCCCCTGCTCCCTCCGTTGGCTTTCCTGAGGGCTTCTTGCACGAT
>CAYVGW010000026.1:35112-35346 GCA_964450895.1 uncultured Occallatibacter sp.
GGCCCGAGGCAAAAGCCGCGTCATTTGCAAGCCAGCAATCATGGGCCTGAAGGCCTTTGTTCCTTCCTTCGGCGCGGGTGGTTCGCAGGGCTTTACCATCTTGACCTGGCTCCGATAGTATGTGAAAGGTTGGTTGCACGTTTACGCACGCCCATCGACACGGTCTTCAGGACTGACTTCTGTTGAGGGCTATTTTTTTGGGGAGTTGCCCATGTCCCGCGTTGTTGAGATTAC
>CAYVGW010000027.1:0-35292 GCA_964450895.1 uncultured Occallatibacter sp.
GCGCGGGCGCGGCGGCGGCGGCTTTCCCACGGGGCGCAAGTGGGAGGCGGCGCGCATACAGAACTCCGCGAAGAAGTACATTATCTGCAACGGCGACGAGGGCGACCCCGGCGCGTTCATGAATCGCTCGGTGATGGAAGGCAATCCGCACAGCGTGATTGAAGGCATGATGATTGCCGCGCGCGCCATCGGCGCCAATGAGGCGCTGGTCTATGTCCGCGCCGAGTATCCGCTGGCCGTGGAGCGCATGAGGCGCGCGGTGGCCGACGCGGAGCGCGAAGGCATCCTGGGAAAGAATGTCTTCGGCAGCGGGCTGAGCATGAAGTGCGAAGTGATGGAAGGCGCGGGCGCGTTTGTCTGCGGCGAAGAGACGGCCATGATCGCCTCCATCGAAGGACAGCGCGGAATGCCGCGTCCCAAGCCGCCGTTTCCCGCGCAGAGCGGATTGTGGGGCAAGCCGACGATCATCAACAACGTGGAAACGCTGGCCCATGTTTCGCGCATTCTCAATGTCGGCCCCGAGGTCTTCAAGCAGATCGGCACAAAGGATTCACCGGGCACAAAGACATTTGCACTCACGGGACACGTTGCCAACACCGGCTTGGTGGAAGTTCCCTTCGGCACGCCGCTGCGCGAGATTGTTTACAACATCGGCGGCGGCATCACCGACGACGCGGGAAAGATTTGGAAAGATGGTTTCAAGGCCGTGCAGATCGGCGGACCTTCCGGCGGCTGCCTGACCGTCGATCATCTCGATCTGCCGCTGGCCTATGAATCGCTGCGTTCGGTGGGCGCCATGGTCGGCTCCGGCGGATTGGTGGCGATGAATCAGAACACCTGCATGGTGAGCATTGCGCGCTTCTTCATGGAGTTCACGCAGCGCGAATCCTGCGGCAAGTGCCTGCTGTGCCGGGAAGGCACGCGGCAACTGCTGGCGCTGCTGGACGATGTGATTGAAGGCCGCGCGGATGCCGGCACGCTGGATCTGATGGAGAAGCTGGGCTATGCAGTGCAAGTTGGATCACTGTGCGGGCTGGGAAAGACCGCGCCGAATCCGGTCCTCTCCACCATGCGTTACTTCCGCAAGGAGTACGAAGAGCATGTCTTCGAGAAGCGCTGCCGCACCGGCCGCTGCAAGGCGCTGCTCAGCCCGGAGATCAATCAAGTGAAGTGCAAGGGCTGCGGCCTGTGCATCAAGGCCTGCCCGACCGGCGCCATCACTGGAGAAAAGAAGCAGCCGCATCACATCAACGCCGAGCTGTGCATCAAGTGCGGCGCTTGCGCCACAGCATGCAAAATTCACGCGGTCGAGGGGATATAAGCCAGATGAATACACTCACGCAGCCAACATTGACGATCGATGGAAAAACGGTAGTGATCGAGGGAGAGCGTAATCTGCTCGAGCTAGTGCGCAAGGCCAACATCGATCTGCCCACCTTCTGCTATCACTCCGAGCTGAGTGTCTACGGCGCATGCCGTCTGTGCCTCGTGCAGATCGAAGGGCGCGGAATTCAGGGTGCATGTTCCACGCCTGCTGAACCTGGCTTGAAGGTATTGACCACCACGCCGGAGATTCGCGAAATTCGCAAGATCGCCGTGGAGCTTTTGCTGGCCAATCACGATCAGAGCTGCCCCACCTGCTCGCGCAGCGCCAACTGCCAGTTGCAGAGCCTTGCGCAGCGGCTGGGCATCAAGAAGGTGCGCTTCAAAAGCGTACATCAGCCCGTGCCGCTGGACGAATCATCTCCCTCGCTGGTGCGCGATCCCAACAAGTGCGTGCTGTGCGGCGATTGCGTGCGTATGTGCTGGGAGATTCAGGGCATCGGAGCGATTGACTTTGCGCATCGCGGACACGAGGCTTGCGTGCAGCCGGCCTTCGGCAAGAATCTTGGCGAAGTGGAATGCGTCAACTGTGGGCAATGCGCCAGCGTCTGCCCGGTCGGCGCGCTGACCGTCAAGTCTGAAGTCGAACAGGTGTGGGATCTGCTCGCCGATAAAAATAAAACAGTCGTTGTGCAGATTGCGCCGGCCGTGCGCGTGGGGCTGGGCGAGTGCTTCGGAAAGAAGCCCGGCGAGGTGACCACGGATCGCATTGTTGCCGCACTGAAGCAGCTCGGCTTCGATCAAATTTACGACACCTCCTTCGCCGCCGATCTGACAGTGATCGAAGAAGGCTCGGAGTTCCTGGAGCGCAAGACGAAGGGCGGAACGCTGCCGATGTTCACCTCCTGCTGCCCCGGCTGGGTCAAGTATGCGGAGCAATACTTCCCTGAGCTGTTGCCGAATCTCTCGACCTGCCGCTCGCCGCAGGCAATGTTCGGTTCGCTGCTGAAAGCGATGCTGCCCGAGCAGCTCAAGGTGGAGCGCAAGGACGTGAAGGTGGTCGCCATCATGCCTTGCACCGCGAAGAAGTTTGAAGCGCAGCGGCCGGAGATGGGCGTCAATGGCGATCCCGACGTTGATTTTGTGCTAACCACGCAAGAGTTGGCGCACATGATTCAATCCGCCGGCATTCAATTCGACAGCTTGCAGCCTGAGTCTTTCGATATGCCCTTCGGTTTCTACACCGGCGCGGGCGTAATCTTTGGAAACTCCGGCGGCGTAATGGAGGCGGTGCTTCGCTACGCCGCGGAAAAGGTCACCGGCAAAAAGCTGGACAAGGTTGAGTTCGAGCAGGTGCGCGGCGACTCGGGATTGCGCGAGGCCACGATCACGCTGAACGGCACGGAACTCAAGCTGGCCATCGTGCATGGACTGCGCAACGCCCGCGTGGTTGCGGAACAAGTGAGAGCCGGCAAGAGCCACTACGATGTGATCGAAGTGATGGCCTGCCCCGGCGGTTGCGTGGGCGGCGCAGGACAGCCGGTGACCACTTCGCCCAATGCCCGCGCGCTCCGCACCAAAGGCCTTTACAACGCGGACAAGATGCTGCAACTGCACAAGTCGCAAGACAACGTCTTCATCACCGATTGCTACGCGAAGTTCCTCGGCGAGATTGGCGGAGAGAAGGCGCATCATCTGTTGCACACTCACTATCAGAGCCGCCGCCGCATCGCGGATGAATCGCTTCCGCTGATGCAGTCGCATAGTGAAGACAAGCTGAAGGTCAGCGTTTGCCTGGGAACCAACTGCTTCCTGAAGGGTTCGCAAGAAGTGCTGAATGGAGTGCTGCGTCACGCCGAGCAGAACAACCTCGAAGGCCGCTTGGATGTGCGCGCGGGCTTCTGCTACGAGAAATGCGAGTGCGGACCAACGGTAATGATTGACGGCCAACACGTTCCTCACTGCACGGCCGCGAAAGCAGTTGAAGTCATCGACAGCAAGATCGGGAACGACAACCCGGACTCCACGGAAGCCGCTGGCAAAGAACGCGGCGGCAACTGAGGGTTCAGAAGTGGAGCTTCTCATGAAGGCGCAAGAGTGTGCGGATTTCATTGTTCCGCAAGAGATCGAAGGCATCCTGGCGCATCGCTTGAGCCCTTCGCCAGCGCGTGTTCGCGAATTGCTGGCGAAAGCGCGCGAGCAGCAGGGACTCACCATGGAGGAAGTGGCATGCCTTTCCTACGTTGAAAATCCTGAGTTGCTGAACGAGATCTTTTCCGCGGCCAAGCAGATCAAGGAGGAGATTTACGGCTCGCGCCTGGTGCTCTTTGCGCCGCTCTACATCTCCAACCGCTGCGCGAATGAATGCACCTACTGCGCCTTCCGCGCGACGAACACGGAGATCAAGCGCCGCACGCTGACGCAGGATGAGATTGCGGAGGAGACGCGCATTCTCATCCGCCAGGGACACAAGCGAGTGCTGATGGTGGCGGGCGAAGCGCTGCCTCCGCAGGGTTTCGATTATCTGCTCGACTCCATCGCAACCATCTACAGCACGCGCGTCGGCCCCGGCGAGATTCGCCGCGTCAATGTCAATCTCGCGCCGCAGACAACAGAGCACTTCCGGCAACTGAAGCAGGCGGAGATCGGAACCTTCCAGCTCTTTCAGGAAACCTATCATCGCCCCACGTACGCGGAGGTTCACTTGAAGGGCCGCAAGCGCGACTATGATTGGCGCGCGACGGCCTTTGACCGCGCCATGGAAGCGGGCATCGACGATGTCGGCATGGGCGTGCTCTTCGGGCTGTACGATTGGCGCTTCGAGATCATGGCGATGATGCAGCACATTCGACATCTGGAAGAGACCTTCGGCGTCGGTCCGCACACCATCAGCTTTCCGCGCCTGGAGCCCGCGGTAGGTTCTGAGATTGCATCCCGGCCTCCATACGAGGTCAGCGATGCGGACTTCCTGAAGATGATCGCCATCATGCGCCTCGCCGTTCCTTACACGGGAATGATCATGTCCACGCGCGAAACCGCCGAGGTGCGCCGCGCAACGCTCGAACTGGGCATCTCGCAAATCTCCGCCGGCAGCCGCACCGATCCAGGCGGCTACAAAGACGGCGAAGGCGATCCCAACGGCGCGCAATTCCAACTCGGCGATCATCGCACGGTGGAAGAAGTTGTCAGCGATGTTGTTTCGCACGGCTTCCTGCCATCTTTCTGCACCGCGTGTTATCGCACCGGCCGCACCGGGCAGGATTTCATGGACATTGCCAAGCCGGGAGAGATCAAGTACCACTGCTCTCCCAATGCGCTCTCAACCTTTCAAGAGTACCTGTGCGACTACGCCAGTCCGCAGGCAAAGGCATTGGGAGAAAAGCTCATCTCGATTGAATTGCAACGGATGGATGGACAGCAGACCGCTTGCGCGCTGCCCATGCTCAACAAAGTTCGCGCCGGCGAACGCGACGTTTTTGTTTAACAGAAAAAGGGGAGAACATCATGATACGTGCAACGTCAAAGGGATTTCGGCTGCATATTGGCTTTTTTGGGCGGCGCAATGTGGGAAAATCAAGCCTCCTGAACGCCATCACCAAGCAGAATGTTTCGATTGTGTCAGAGGTCGCGGGCACGACAACTGATCCGGTCGAAAAGCCGATGGAACTTCTTCCCATTGGACCGATTCTGTTTGTTGACACGGCCGGCGTGGATGATGTTGGAGCGCTCGGCGCGCAGCGCATCGAGAAGACGCGGCTGGCAATCAAGCGCACCGACCTGGGCGTGCTGGTGACCGAGGCCGGTGTGTGGACTGACTTTGAAGAGATGCTGCTCAAGGAACTTCGCTCGCATGGAATTCCCGTGCTTGTGGCCTTGAACAAAGCGGATTTGCGTCATGCGAATCCGGAGCAATTGATCCGCTTCGAGCAGGAGAAACTGCCGTTCGTGGAAGTCGTTGCGACAACCGGCGATGGGCTGGATGCCTTCCGCGCCAAGCTCTGGGAGATGGCGCCCGCCGAAACTGTTGAGCCGCAAGTGTTGCTGAGTGATCTAGTCAAGCGCGATGAAACCGCGGTGCTGGTGATGCCCATCGACAAGGAAGCGCCCAAGGGCCGCATCAAGCAGTTGCAAGCCCAATCGATTCGCGAACTGCTCGACAGCGAGGCCTCTTGCGTGGTCGTGAAAGAAGCGGGATTGCAGCGGACGCTGGAGAATTTGAAGACGCCTCCTTCAATCGTCATCACGGATGCGCAAGTCTTCGAGCAGGTGGCAAGTGTCACTCCGGACTCTGTGCCGCTGACTGCATTTTCCATATTGCTTTCGCGCTTGAAGGGCGATCTGGTTGCACAGACCAGAGCCGCGGTTGCCGTTGATCTGCTCGTGCCCGGCGACAAGATTCTAGTCGCGGAATCCTGCACGCATCATCCGATTGAGGAAGATATCGGCCGCGTGAAGATTCCCCGCTGGCTGGAGCGCTACGTTGGCGGCAAGCTCGACTTCACCACCGTGAAGGGCCGTGATTTTCCAGCGGATCTCTCGCCCTACAAGATGGTGATTCACTGCGGCGCTTGCATGTGGAATCGCCAGGAGATGATGAATCGCATTCACGAGTGCCATCGTCAGGCCGTGCCGATTACGAACTATGGATTGGTGATCGCGTATGCGCTGGGCATTCTGGAACGCGCGCTGCAACCCTTCCCGGAGGCGCTGGCCGCGTACAAGCAGGCGCGCGAAGAGCATCTGGAAACGCTTGCGGCGAGAGACCTTTCCCGCCTCGACGAAAGCTGCATGAGCCTCGTGAATTAACCATGACTGCACTGACCAAACTCGATCTGCTGGAGTGGCTGCATGAGAGCCGGCCCGCGCGCCTGCAAGAGTTGTACGCGCGGGCTGACGCAGTGCGCAAGCAGCATGTCGGCGATGCCGTTCATCTGCGCGGCTTGATCGAGCTCTCCAGTCACTGCGTGCGGCAGTGCATGTATTGCGGCCTGCGCCAAGGCAATCGCGCCCTGCCGCGCTACCGCATGACGCGCGATGAAGTTCTCGACTGCGCGCGCCAGGCTGAGAAGCTTGGTTACGGCACTGTCGTGATGCAGGCAGGCGAGGACGATCAGCTCACCGCCGAGTGGATCGCGGAAGTTGTTCGTACCATCAAACGCGAGACAACGCTGGCGGTTACGCTGAGTCTAGGCGAGCGCAGTAAAAACGATTTCCTCCTGTGGCGCGCGGCGGGCGCGGATCGTTATCTGCTGCGTTTTGAAACCTCCGATCTAAATCTCTTTCGCATCATTCATCCGCAGCGCAACGGCGGACCAGATCGCTTGACGCTGTTGAAGCAACTCAAGAGCATGGGATACGAGGCAGGCGGCGGCGTAATGGTGGGCATTCCCGGTCAATCTTTTGCAAGTCTCGCGGAAGACATTTTCGCTTTTCGCTCTCTTGATCTCGACATGATCGGCATCGGGCCTTTCATTCCGCACGCCGCCACGCCTCTTGGCTCCGGCGCGCTGCGTCCGCCCATTGCTCCGGAAGATCAGGTTCCAAGCAATGAAGAGATGGTCTACAAGATGATTGCCCTGACGCGCATTGTTTGCCCGGATGCAAACATTCCCAGTACGACAGCGCTGGCGACGATCAATAAAACCGATGGACGCAAGCAGGGTCTGCGCGTCGGCGCGAATGTGGTGATGCCCAATCTGACGCCGGTGAAGTATCGCAGCCTGTATGAGATCTATCCTGCGAAGGCGTGCATCGAAGAGAGCGCGACGGATTGCAATCAATGCCTGCGCGGTCAGATTTTTTCAATCGGACGTTTTGCCGGACAGGGACAAGGCGGGCGCGGAGAGATCGAAACGCTCGCAAGCGTCTTGCCGGATGTCTCTTCGCAGTTCGTCGAATTGCACGCATAGGAGGGGATCGATGCCCACGGATGACAGCGTCATTGAGATTGAAGTCTGCATGGGAAGCTCCTGCTTTGCGCGCGGAAATTATGAAAATCTTGCCCTTATCAATGCGCATGTGTTGAGCGGCGGGCTGAAGGCCTCCGTTCGCTTGACCGGCAAGCTCTGCCATGATCTGTGCAAGCAAGGGCCCAATCTGAGGATCGGGGGAACGCTTCATCACGGCGTCACCGCGGCACGATTGCGCGAACTCTTGCAGCAGATCAACCTGCCGTCGCGGAGTGATTATGGATCGGCTTGATTCCATCTATACGCAAGAGCGTGAGTGCCAGGATTGTCACAAGTGCATTCGCGAGTGCCCGGTCAAGGCGATTCGCGTGCAGGACGGCTATGCGCGCGTGGTGCCTGAGCTGTGCATCATGTGCGGCGCTTGCGTATTGGCCTGCCCCAGCAACGCCAAGCGAGTGCGCGATGATCTATCCTGCGCCAAAGCACTCTTGACCAGCGAGCGCAAAGTGATCGCCTCGCTTGCTCCATCCTTCATTGCGCAGTATGCCGGCATCGCCTCCGCGCAGGTGATCCATGCGCTCAAGCAGCTGGGATTCCATGCCGTTTCGGAGACAGCGCTGGGCGCGCAGCAGGTTTCAGCCAGCGTGAATGCGCTGATGCGCGGCGAGACCAAGCAGATTTGGATCTCTTCCGCTTGCCCTGTTGTGGTGGATTTCATCGCCAAGTACCATCCTGATTGCCAGCCTCATATCTTCAGTGTTCTGTCGCCCTTGCTGACACATTGCAAGATGCTGCGCGCGCACTACGGTGAAGAGATTGCGATTGTCTTCATTGGTCCTTGCATCGCGAAAAAGAAAGAGGCCGAGAAGCATCCTGAGCTTCTCGATGCAGTGCTTACCTTCGAAGATTTGGATCGCTGGCTGAGTGAAGAGAACATTCATTTAGAGGAGGTTTCCGTAACGGCCGCGGATCGCTTTGAACCGGAGGAGGCGGAAGAAGGCGCGCTCTATCCCATCGATGGCGGAATGGTTCCAAGCCTCGCGGGAAACAGCGAGGCCAACCGATCGCATTACATGGCCTTCTCTGGAATCTCCAATGTTGAACAGGCAGTGAAGGGCATCAACGAGTGGAAGCCGGAGCACAACATCTTCTTTGAACTGACCGCCTGCGCAGGCTCCTGTGTGAATGGCCCGAAAGCTGCTCGCAATACATCCGTTGCGCGCCGCCGCTATGAAATCGTGCATTATGCAAAGCCCGCCACAGAGCAAGCGCGCCCTCTGTCAGTAGGAATCGAACAGCAGTATTCCGCCGCGCCTATTGCTCGCAGCGAGTACAGTGAGATGCAATTGCAGAACGCACTGCGCACCGTGGGCAAGTACTCCGCCGAGGATGAATTGAATTGCGGCGGATGCGGCTATGATTCTTGCCGCGACTTTGCTCACGCGCTGATTGCGCGCAACGCGGAGCGCATGATGTGCGCCACCTACACGCGCAAGCTGGCGCAGAAAAAAGCCAATGCACTGCTGCAAAAGATGCCTTCCGCCGTGGTGATTGTGGATGAATCCTTGAAGATCATCGAGTGCAATGCGAATTTTGTTCGCCTTTTCGCCGCCGATATTGAAAACTCCAAAGAACTGGAAGGCAGTACACTGGACGCGGTGATTCCGTTCTCGTCCTTGTTTCGCCGCGTGCTGGAGGCCGGCGAAGATATTGTGAGCCACGATATTCGCTATCAACGCAGCATTTTGAACGCCAGTATCTTCATGATCGAACCGCATTCCGTGATGTGCGGAATCTTTCAGGACATCACCAAGCCCATTTTTCAGAAAGAGCAAATCATCGGCCGCGCGCGCGAGGTGATCCAGAAGAACCTGAAGACGGTGCAGCAGATTGCTTATCTTTTGGGCGAAAATGCCGCTGATTCCGAGATCATTCTCAACTCCATCGTGCGCTCATTCAGCCCGGAAGAAGTCAGCGACGACGATGCCGGAGGCTGCGGTGAATAGCGGAGAAAGCTACATCGAGGTTGATTCCTGCCAGCGCGCCAAGCACGGGCAATTGATCTCCGGCGATGTTTTCCTTTCGCAGAAGGTGAAAGAGGACGGCCGCGTAGTTTCCGTTCTCACCGACGGCCTGGGCAGCGGCGTCAAGGCCAGCGTGCTGGCCACAATGACCGCGACCATGGCCATGAAGTTCACCGCCAGCGCGATGGACATTCGCCGATCGGCGGAGATCATCATGGACACTCTGCCCATCTGCAGCGTACGCAAGATCAGCTATTCGACCTTCACCGTTGTCGATATGGCTGGAACCGGCGAGACGCGCATCATTGAGCACGGCAACCCTCCGTTTTTATTGATTCGCCCTCATGGCGAGTTGAGGATTGTGAAGACCGAGGTGCGTCCCAAACGCTGGCAGGATCGCGTCATCAGCTTCTCCAGCTTTGATGTGCAGCGCGAGGACCGCATCCTCTTCTTCTCCGACGGAATTACGCAAGCAGGCATGGGCGAATTTCGCACGCCTCTCGGATGGGGGCTGGAAAGCGTGAATCAATTCGTTCGTGAAAAGATTGACCGCTACCCCTATATCTCGGCGCGTGAGCTGTCACGCCTGCTGGTTGCAAAGGCAGAAGAGGTGGATGGACTCAGCGCAAAGGATGACATCACCTGCGCCGTCGTCTATTTCCGCAGCCCCCGCCAGTTGCTCATCATGACCGGCGCGCCCTTCAATCGCGCGCACGATCATGATCTGGCCAAAATGGCCGAGCGCACATCTGGGCGCAAAGTCATCTGCGGAGGCACGACGGCCAACATCATTGCGCGGCTGCTGAATCGCCCCATTCAAATCGATATGCGCCAGCGTCCTGATCCGCGAGTTCCGCCCGCCGCACAGATGGAAGGCTTCGATTTGGTGACGGAAGGCACGCTCACCTTGGGCGAAGTGCTTCGCCTGCTTGAAGAGGGATTCGCTCCCGAAGAGATGCGTTCCAATCCCGCCGTGCGCCTTGCGACGATGCTGCTCGATAGCGATATCGTGAGGTTCGCCGTCGGCACGCGCATCAATGAAGCGCATCAGGATCCCAACATTCCCGTCGAACTCGACCTGCGCCGCAATATCGTCAAGCGAATCGCCTGGCTGCTGGAAAGCAAGCACATGAAGCAGGTGCTCATTCAATACCTTTGAAGATAAGTTATACCCGAGAGTGCCACGCTCTCCGCTTCTCAGGTTTGATCTCGTGCGCGTAAGATTGCTCTCATGAGCTGGATTGGATGGGCATTGCTTTCCGCAACTTTTGCCGCCGCCACGGCCCTGCTGGCCAAGCTAGGCGTGGCGCATGTGGACTCGAACCTGGCCATGGCCCTGCGCACCAGCGTCGTCCTGCTCTTTGCCTGGGCCATTGTCTTCGCGTTCGCCAAACCCGGCGTCGGCGGCCTCGCCGAGCTGCGCTCCCTCGACCGCCGCACCCTGCTCTTTCTCACCCTCAGCGGCCTGGCCACCGGCCTCTCCTGGCTCTGCTACTTCCGCGCCCTGCAACTCGGCCCTGCCTCCCGCGTCGCCCCGCTGGACAAGCTCAGCGTCCCGCTGGTCATCCTCTTCGCGTGGCTTCTGCTCGGCGAAAAACTTACCACATCTGCCCTCCTCGGCGGCCTGCTCATCACCGCCGGCGCGGTGGTCATCGCCCTCGGCTGAAGAAACTCGGAGCTTGACTCCCACCCGAGCCGAAAAAACAAAGATGCGGCGAGGCTGGTGCGCCTGGCGCCCTTCATTTTGGTCAGCAGGCCGCACCCCGTGGACCGGAAGGTCCACGCCACTGCCGTCCAGTAGGCCGCCGTTACCGGTCCCTTTCCGCGAAGCGCCGATTGACGCTCAACGCAAAGCGGGGAGCAGAATGCCTGGAGTTTCCTCCAGACGAACTGCTCCCCGCTTTGTGATCGATGCGGCTGAGTTAGTAGGTCAAACGCAGGGCGACTTGCAGGACACGCGCATCCGGAAGTTGCGTGGAGCCGCTGAATCGCGTAGAGCTGATTTTGCCCGCGCTCGTGCCGGTGAGGCTGTTGTTCGGGTCGCTGAATGTGGGGTGGTTGAAGAGGTTGATGGCATCGGCGCGGAATTGCAGCGCAGAGTTATGGAACGGGAGGTGGAAGCTCTTGAAGAGCGAGGCATCGAAATCATAAAAGCCGGGTCCGGCGACCGTGACTCTGCCCCGCTGTCCATAAGGCAGCGTGCCGGCATCGGCAATGTTGATCAGGTTGTTGCTGGGGTCGGAGGCGCCGGTAATGGCCGTCGGCGCGTGGGCAAAGGCGCAGGGGTTGTACCAGTGCGCCAGGGTCTTGACTTGGGTAGCGCAGGTGATGTTCTGCTGGTTGTCGGGGTTGGGTGTTCCACCCACGGCGAAGGGATTGCCGACGCGGAAGACACCGCCCATGCCGATGGGGGTTCCGGTCTGCGCCTGGAAGACATCGCTGATCTTCCAGCCACCCACCACTGCGTCGAGAAGGCCGCCGAAGAAACCGCTACTGTTCAGCCACGGCTTGCCCTTGCCGAAGGGCAGTTCGTACTGCGAGGTGAAGGTGACGCGGTGACGGACGTCGGTGTTGCTGGCGCCGTAGTCGAATTTGAAGCCGAGGAAGTTGGGATTGCGGTATCCGCCGCCGTCATTGCCCTGGATGGGCTGGTAAGCGTCGTCCAGGCTATGCGACCAGGTATAGCCGGCCATGAAGTATAGCCCGTGCGAGGTCTTCTGCTCGGCCTTGACTTGCAGCGAATCGTACCGCCCCTCGCCCTCATTGGCGATGCGGATGATATTGCCCATGTCATAGAAGGGCTGGTAGAGCTGGCCATTCTCGCCCCTTGCAATGACGCCGGGGTAGGAGTTCGCCGGATAGCTCTCACGCAGGCGGCGGCTGACATTTCCCTGATAGCCGATGGTCGCCGACAGGGAGGAAGTGATGGCCCGCTGCACGTTCAGGTTGTAGGAGATGGTGTAGGCGCTGCGGGTATTTTGATCCTGCTGGATGAGGGTGGGCAGATTGGCGGCCGCGCCCAGGCCGCCGGGGGTGGTGATCGCCGCGCCGAAGCCGGTCTCCAGCGTCTGGCCATTGGTGGGGCAGACCACTCCTGTTGCAGTGGTGTTATAGCACTGGTTGGGAGTGGGGTTGTACGCGCTGGTGATGAAGAACGGCGGGTTGTTGAAGAGGTTCAAACCCAGTCCGATATTCTCCTGCCCGCCGTAGAAGAAACCGGCGCCGGTGCGCACAACCGTCTTGGGATTGATCGCATAAGCGACTCCGAGGCGCGGCGCAAACTCTTTCTTGTCCGGATTCATCAGCGACCGGTTGGAGGTGTACTTGATGGCAATGTTGTCCTTGGCGAAGTTGGTGGTGAGAATCGCCGGGATGGGATAGCTGCTCTGCGATTGGGGAATCAGCAGCGTGCCGGTGCCTTTGTTCATGCCGAGGTAGTTGCCGACGAAGTTGGCCTGCACGTCATGGAGTTCGACGAAGGGCTGGGTATACTCCCAGCGCAGGCCGAGATTGAGGGTCAGCCGGGGAGTGAGCTTCCAGTCGTCCTGGGCAAAGGCCGCGTTGTACCAGCGCAGATTGGTGAATGGCGTATCGCTGTTGATGCTGGAGGAGTTCATCATGTCCAGCATGAAATCGGCGACGCCGGAGCCGGTGACATCCAAGGGGTTGAAGTCTCCTGGGTCCATAGTGTAGACGCCATAGTAACCCTGCGAGCCGGTGGGGTTGGCCGACTGCAACCCATAGAACCGCACGTGCTGGAAGTTGACGCCGGCCTTCAGATTGTGCTTTCCGATGGTTTTGGAGACGTTATCGATGAACTCGAAGACGTTCTGCAGTTCGTCGGAGGGCATATAGCTGGGGATGCCGATGCTGTTGATGTAACCGCCGAAGCTGATGTCCGGGAAGCCGCCCAGAGTGGGCGCGTAGGGGATGCCGCCCATGCCGTATTTGGCCGCGACATTGGTATTGCTGCCGGCCTGGAGATAGGAGGCATGGAGCCAGTTGTAGCCAAAGCGGAATTCATTGGCCAGGGTGGGCGTGAAAAAGTGGGTCTCACTCAAGACGGCGCTCTTGCTGTTGTTGGTGTCCTGGCCGTCGCTGCCGAAGCCGCCACCGTCCAGAATGGGGAAAGGCGGAGCAAAGGTCTGCGGGTCGATGGAGTGGCTGTAGCGGGCAAAGGCCTGATCTTTGGCGGTGGGGTTGTAGTCCACGCGCACATCATACTGGGTCGTGTTATCCGTATCGGCGGTGGCGGGAATGGTGTAGTTGCCAAAGACCTGATGCTCTTTGCCTTTATCTGGCAGCGGGAAGAGGTTGAGGATGGTCTTGGCGACGGAATCTAGACTGGTGGAGCAGATCACGTTCTGTCCGGGAACGATGGCGTCGGTGTTATCGACTACGCCGGTGGCTGTCGGGCAGGCCAGGTAGCGGCTGGGATCTTTGGTGATCTCCCCGGTTGTGGGATCGGGCATGATGTTACCGCCCGTTTTGTAGAGCAGGATGGGACCGGTGCCATAGTACGCCGTATTGTTGGCGTCCAGCATCTCGGAGAAGTCGCCGGTACGCATGGCCGCGGTGGGCACTGTGTTTCCCTGCGACTCTGGGGCGAAGATGGAGATGCGCGTTCCCTGGCCGTCGGCGAAGAGGAAGAGCTTGTCCTTGATGATAGGGCCGCTCAGCGTGCCGCCGAAGATGTTTTCGTGATACGCGGTCCGGCTGCTCTGCTGGAAGTAATCCCGCGCGTCATAGGCGTCGTTGCGGATGTACTCCCACAGGCTGCCATGGATTTTGTTGGTGCCTGACTTGATGGCCGCGTTCACCGCGGCGCCGGTCGAGTGGCCCAGTTCGGCGCTGTAGTCGCTGGTCTGCACCTTGAACTCTTCCAGGGCATCCGGCGGCGGGCGCACGGAGTAGGTGGCGCCGTTGAGGAAGTCCTGCATATTGGAGTTGTTGTCCACGCCGTCCAGGATAAAGTTGTTCTGCGAGACGCGGCTGCCGTTGGAGGCGAAGCCGCCGCTTTGAGAGGTCTGGCTATTTCCCTGGTTGGGTGAACTGACGCCTGTGGTCAACTGCGCCATAAAATAGAAGTTGCGGTTGATCAGCGGGGCGTCGTTGATCTGCTCGGTGGAGAAGACCTGCCCGGTGGAGGCGTCCTCGGTCTGCATATCCGTGGTCGCGGTAACCGTGACGGTCAGATCAACGCGGCCCGGATGCAGCACAAAGTTGAGGCCGATTTGATCGCTGACGTTGACGCGGATATTGTCCTGCTCGGTGGTCTCAAAGCCCTTGGCCCCCGCCTTCAAGGTGTAGTGGCCAACCTTGATCGGCGTGAAGGTGTACAGTCCGTTGCTGTTGGTGCTTCGGGTCATCACCAGGTTGTTGTCGGTGTTGGTGAGCGTAACCGTGGCATTGGGGATGACCGCGCCCGTCTGGTCGGTGATGGTTCCCGTGATGCTGCCCTGATCCACCTGGGCAAATGCGCCGGGGCAGAAGATAGCCAGCAGCAATACTCCCATGATCAGGCTGAGAGTGCTGCGCAGAAATGCGGCGAAGCTCGTTGGAGATGTGGAGATCGGATTTGGATTCATGGTGGCCTCGTATTGAAGTTGATCCGTTTTTCTGATGGATGGTTGCGCTGTTTCCTGAATTTGAAAATCTGAGCCGAGCATAGAAGCTTGGTGTCTTAAACATATACACGACCAGGAGTAGAAAATGCAAGAAAATTGTTCGTTATGATAAAAAAACGCTCAGAAACCGGGAGAGGGAGTGGATGGGTAGTGCCAAACCGGGTGGCCATTCCGACCAAACGAGATAGACGCAAGAGTCGGAATGGAAGAGGAAAGGCGGTCGAGAAAACCACGTAATTCGTTTATTTTAATAAGGATACTCTAATTTTTTCGTCTCTCGATCCGCTCACGATAATCCGCTGCCCCTCACAAAATCTGGAAAAATTGCGCGGTTTGCTCATTTTGTGGACAGGTCAATCATTTTTCTGTCATACTGCACCAGTCAACATTCTCTCCCGCGGGACCGGCTTGCGGAACGGTGACTATGATTCTGGAAATCTGTGTGGAATCGATGGAGTCGGCGATTGCGGCGGCCAGCGGCGGCGCCGATCGCATCGAGTTGTGCAGCGCTCTGAGCGAGGGCGGCGTCACGCCCAGCATCGGGCTGATCCGCGCGGTGCGCGCTGCGGTTTCCATCGGCGTGTTTGTCATCATTCGTCCGCGCGGCGGCGACTTTGTCTATACGGACAGCGAAGTCGAGATCATGCGCGAAGACATTCGGGCGGTCAAGGCGCTGGGCGTCAACGGCGTGACCCTCGGACTGCTCACCGCCGAGGGCGCGGTGGATGTGGCGCGCACCCGGGCATTGATCGAGCTCGCCCGCCCGCTCGAGGTCACCTTCCATCGCGCCTTTGACGTTTCCAGCGATCTGGAGCGCGCCCTGGAAGATGTGATTGCCTGCGGCGCGGATCGCATCCTGACCTCCGGCGGCGAGCCGGATGCGCAGCGCGGCAGCGGCCGGATTGCCGGCCTGTGCGCGGCGGCGGGCGGGCGGATTCGCATCATGGCCGGCGGCGGCATTCGAGAGTCCAACGTGCGCAACCTCGCCCTGCACACCGGCGCGGGCGAAATGCATGCTTCGCTCAGCAAAAAAATACCCAGCGCGCCGCGTCACGGCAATCCGCGCCTGCACCTTGGCTCTCAGACCGACGAATTCACGCGGCTGACCTTGCGGGAAGAGGATGTGCGCCACTTCATGGCGACGCTGAAGGCGATTCCCCGGACGGCGCGCCAGAAAGTTTCCGTACAATAGCAGAAGCCGATTTCCAACCGGCAGGAGTCCCTCCATGTCTTCCAAGACCGACAAACGCGCCAAGGAGATTCTGCGGCTGTTGCTGCGCGGGGGCAAAACCTCGGTGGACGATCTGACCGCTGCCCTGGGCACCTCGACGGCCAGCATCCGGCGCGATCTGGCCCGCCTGGAAGAGCAGGGCCTGGTGCATCGCACGCATGGCGGCGTGATGCTCGCCAATAACGGGCAGGCCGTCTACGAGCCTTTCCGACTGGATGCCTCGTTTCACGTGCGCGAGGATCGCTTTGCCGCGGAGAAGCAGCGCATCGCCCGCGCCGCCGCCGCGCAGGTGCAGGAGAACGAGACCATCGGCATTGCCGCCGGCACCACCACCTCCCAGGTGGCGCGCCAACTGCTGCATCGCAAAGGGCTGCACATCATCACCAATGCGGTGAATATCGGCATGGACCTCAGCTCCAGCCCGCGCTTGCAGGTCACGCTCACCGGCGGTTCCATGCGCTGGGCGGGGGCCTTTTCGCTGGTCGGCCCCACGGCTGTCGAGACGCTGGCGTCCGTGGTCATGGACCGCGTCTTCCTCAGCGTGACAGGGGTAGACGTGCAATACGGCGCTACCATCATCCAACCGGACGAGGCAGCGGTCTTTCGCGCCATGGCCCGCCATGCGCGCCAGGTCGTGGTGGTCGCCGACTCCAGCAAAATGGGCCTGGTCAGCCCCGCCGTCATCTGCCCCACCAGCGATATAGACCTGCTCATCACCGACGACGGCATCTCCGAAGAGGCCGCCGCCGCCCTCACCGCCTGCGGCATTCGCGTGCTCATCGTCTAGCGGCGCATTCCTGCGCGGGAATCAAGGCTACCGGAAACGCCTTGCCGGAATCGGCTGCGCATCCATGGTTTCGATGAGCCACTCACGGAAGATTTTGAAGCGGGGACAATGCTGGGCGATCCTCTCCGGATCAATCAATTCCAATAGCTTGCTGGCGTGCTTGATCTTGCCGTATTCGCCCTTTTGAGTTTCTTTTGTTGCCTTTTTCAGCTTTTCGTAGAGATCGGCCTTCGGTTCTTCCTCAAGATTGTCCCGCTTGGGAAGACTGTTCTTCTTGAATTTCTGCTTGTAGAACTCTTCGACCTTATCGGGATCGGCAACGATCCATGCTTCCATGCACTGCACCATCAGATGAACGCGCAGAGCGAGATCGTCGGATAACTCCCAGCCGTCTCCCTGCCCGCGCGCTTCGGTCCCTTCCTTCTGTCTGAGGTGAACTACGCGAAGAAGCGCATCCTGGGCCTTGTCTGTTTCTCCGGCCTTATCTTTGGGAACCGGAGCGATCGGAGTCTCCGCATCGACTAGCAGCGCATTGATCCGTTCGTGATTGACTTTCAACGCGTTTTTGAATGCCTTGTAAGCCTCGTCGCGCCCGCCGCAGCAAATAAACCGCAAACTCCCGCGTTTCTCTCTGGCGATCGACCTTTCTTTGACAAACAAAGCATCGATCCCGCGGCGCAGTTCCTCTTGAAACGCTACTCTGTCCCCGCCGCCTTCGACGTAAACGGCAATCTCGGTCACAGGTTGCCTCCGATTTCGCCGATGCGCCATATCTCGCCCAACTTGTACTTATCCAGCCAGAAGCGCAGCTTCTCCGATTCGACCCGCTTGAGAACCGTGCCGCCCCGGTACTCGCAGACCATCACTGAATCGGCAACTTCAGTCAGCGCGGAAACGAGAGCGTCCGAGTGAGTAGTAACGATGAGTTGCGTTCGTGCGGAGGCCTCCTGCAACAAGCTCGCTAACAAAGCAATTGCATCTGGATGTAGGCCAAGCTCTGGCTCTTCCATGCAGATCAGCGGAGGCGGCGCGGGTGAAAGCAACTGCGCCAAGATCGCCATGAAGCGGATGGTTCCGTCAGAAAGGCGCGTGGCGGGAACCGGCTGCTTCAGGCCGCTTTCATGAAGATAGAACTGTATAGTGCCACCTTCAACACGTGTGCTAAACCTCTCAAAACGAGGTAAGAAACGAGATAAATATCTGTTGAAATGCGACTGAGCGCCCAAATGCTCTAGCTGGTTGAGAAGCATTCCCAGGTTGCTCGAATCATGCGCAAGAATATCCGCAGCTAGATCGGTTGGCTGGGGTCTGCGAACCGCAGCAGAGCGCCCAAAAGTCCACTCGCGAAATGTTGCGATTTGCCCAAATTGACGTCCTAGCTCCGTCAACTCAGGATAGGCAAACGAATCTTTGAGCTGCATTAATATGGATTCGTCAGGTTTGATGGTCTTTCGATCCAATTTTCGTTCATCCCTTAAATCTGACTTCGGATACATAACTGGGAAGGTTCTGGCCCTGACTATTGGATCGCCTTTTTGGAAGCGATAGTAAAACCGAGCATCCACGACATTGTCGCCGTTGGTCGAGCCGTCTTCGATGATCTCATCCGTTATCTCGACCCTATGACCCAATTCAGCAAATGAGAGTTTGTAACGAAGAGTCAGAGGATCAGGCCTCTTCCCCTCTATTAAAGGGGGGATCGGATCAAAACCATCGTCTTCAACGTGCGACTCAATCGTGCCTACTCCGTTGGAATCATCTCCCTTCCAGAGCCACTCGCGCACACCACCGCCTTCACGAATCGCGCTGGCAAAGCCTGTCGTCGTGGCGTGGAGCAACTCAATTCCTTCGATCAGATTCGATTTGCCTGAGCCGTTGGGACCGATGAGGACGTTCAACGGCTGAAGGGGAATCGGCTCCGAACCCGGAGGGAAGGAAAGAAGCCCGTCGAGACACAGGGATTTCAGGAACGGCACATTGGCCTCCAATGTTTATTGCTGACAATATACAACAATTCATTGTACCGGTCTAAAGCAGACTTCTAGCTTCTATCCCGCCATTCGTCTCCCGGCATGATCCGCTTCATAAACTCATCAAAGAGCGGAACAGTGAAGGCAGTGTCTCCGTGGGTCGGACTCCAGATCATGCCTTTTGCTATCAATCCAGCACGTGTTGGACCCAAGGACTGCACGGTTCGCGCCATCTTCTCGGCAATATCCCCAGAGCGATGAGGTCCGGGTCCAAGAGCGGCCATGGCTCGCAGATAATTTTTTTCGCTTGGAGTCAGACGATCAAAGCGGACCCGGAAGAAGCTCTCGTCAAGCGTTGCGACGGCTTCGTCCGAAGCATTGACGACGTCATTCCGGCAAATCGGGCTTCGCGGTGCGATGTCCCAGGCATGCTTGCCCCATTCCTGCAAAAAATATGGGTATCCCTGTGTCTTTTCGACGATCAAGTCCACCGCATCCTCCATCAACTCGACGCCTTCATTGTGCGCCGGTCTGACGATAGCCTCCTTCGCATCAGGCGGGTCCAGCGGACCAATTTTCGGAAAATCGAAGAGACGCTCCGCGTACGACTTCGCTTGCCCCATTCGTCCGCGCAGTTGGGGTAAACCCGCGCCAACCACCGTGACGGGTAACTGCTCTTGCGCGCAGCGGTGAAGTGCTGAGATGAGCGCGGCCATCTGCGGTTCGTTCACATACTGAAGTTCATCCATGAAAAGCACCAATACGGTTCCGGCTGCTTTTGCTGCATCCCCAGCCTGATGTAGGAGTGCGGATAAGTCACCTTCCAGATCGCCATTGTCGGCTAAGCCAGGTTCGGAATCATAGTCAAAACCAACTTCGATGTCGGCAAAGGAAACCTTGAGCGATTTGGCAAACCCAGCCAACGCGCGCAGTCCTCGAATCGCATAATCTTTCGCGGCTTCCCCTTTGCTCAGGCGCAACAACGCAAGCCGAAGCGCGGGAGCCAATAGAGCTGGAAGGGAGCGGTTCTCCGGGGCCTCAATCCGTACCGTGTGAAACCCTGCTTCCTCGGCGTCTTTGCGCATTTGGTCGAGAAGTACGGTTTTGCCTACGCCGCGCAGGCCAATCAGCATTACACTTTTCGCGGGGCGTCCCAGACGGAGCCGTTGGAGACAGACATCGACTTCCTTACGAATCTCACTGCGGCCTGCAAGTGCGGGCGGAGGACTCCCTGCGCCGGGTGCGTACGGGTTGTGAACCGGGTCCATATATAGAGAGTTTAGCAAAGTTATCGAAAATATGTAAACTCCATAAACTCGTTATACTTTCGCTGGTGACGTATAATCTCTCATGAAATCTACAAGATGCAGATATTGCCGTTCATGAGCGCCGACAACCCCAACCGTCGCAAATCCTGCTCGCAAGAAGTGTGACGGCATCGAATAGTTGGTTCGTCAATGCTGCTCTTTTGCCTGTTCGTCCAGAATCGGATGATCCAGCCCGCGAACTGTCTTCTCCGTTCCCCCCTCCAGGTCGAAGAGAATCACCTCATTGCTTCCTTTGCGGAGCCATGGGCCGGGGAGGAAGAGCGTCTGTTGCGGGCCGATCTTCCAGAAGCGGCCCAGCGGGCGGCCATTGATCCAGACCGCGCCTTTGCTCAGGCCGCGCGTGTCGAGAAATGTGTCCGCCGGCTCGGCAATGCTCACTTCCGCGCGGTAGAAGCAGGGGCCGGTGCAGGGCGCCTGCCGGAAGGGCAACGAGGAGAGCTTGTCCATCGGCAAGGGATAGATCGACCAGCCCGTCAGCGCGCGGCCATCGAGCAGAACCGGGCCGACGATGCCGGCGCGTTCGCCGCTGATCGCCTTGCCGTAATTGACCCTGCCAGTGTTTTCCACCAGGATGTCGAGCTGCATTTTGGCTCCCGCGCCATGCAGCGCAATCTCCGCTTGATTCAGCCGCCGATCGACGCTTCCCTGGAGCTTTCCGTCGAGGTAGACCCGCGCATAGCCGTGCAGCGCAGCGAATTTGAGCTGGCCCTCCAGTTTTCCATCCGGCCCGCCGCTGACGGTCGTGCGGTAGAGGATGTAGCCATAGGCTTGATCCACATCTTCCATCGACAGTGGATTCTCCGCGGGAATCGCGGGCGGAAGATTCTCCCACAGCGACGCGGACCACTGCAACGGAACGGGAGCAAACGCGGCGGCCTGGATAGGCTTCGGCGGCTCCGGCAGTGCGGCTCCCGTGATCTTCTCGATGACCTTGCGGAAGGCGAAATACTTGGGGCGCAGCTCGCCGTTCTCACCCACCACCACGTCGTAGTCATAGCTGGTCACGTCGGGCTGATAATCCGCGCCGTTGCTGTTGGCGCCGTTCATCCACCCGAAGCTGGTCCCTCCGGCAAACATATAAAGGTTGACCGAATAGCCCTGAGAAAGCATCCACTCAAGCTCTTCCGTCTCTTTGGCCAAGTCGCCGGTATGATGCCTTTCGCCCCAATGATCGAACCATCCATCCCAATACTCGCCATTCATGAATGGCCCTTGTGGGCGGGTCTTTTTGAGCAGGCCGAAGGAACTCCGCGCGTTGCCCGGCCCAAAGTTGATGGCCACGGGAAGATCGGGAAGCCCGCCCCGCTGCCATACGTCGGCGCCATCGGCGGTGTAGAGCATCGCCTTGGCGAATCCGCTCTCCACCAGCGCACGGCGAATCTGCGCCATATATTCGTGGTCGTCGCCATAGGAGCCATACTCATTTTCGACCTGCACGGCCAGAATCGGCCCGCCGTTGCCGATCTGCAGCGGCGCAACCTCCTCGCCCAGCCGGTGCAGCCAGCGCGTAGCCGCCTGCATGAACGCGGCGTTGCGGCTGCGAATCACCAGATCATGATCCTTCAGCAGCCACGCCGGATAGCCGCCGAACTCCCACTCCGCGCAGACAAACGGGCCGGGGCGCAGAATCACATACAGCCCCTCCTGCTGCGCCTCGCGGATGAACTCGCCAATGTCGTTCTGGCCGCTGAAGTCGTAAACGCCCGGACGCGGCTCATGCGCGTTCCAAAAAACATAAGTCTCGACGGTATTCAAACCCATCGCCCGCGCTTTCTTGAGCCGGTCGCGCCAGTACTCCCTGGGTATGCGGGTGTAGTGGATGGCCCCGGAGATGATCTGGAACGGCTTGCCGTCCAAGGCAAAATGGTCTCCCTGCACGCCGAAGGTATGCGGCGCTGCGGGCTGCGCAGGCGCTGGCCGCGGGCCTGTAACTAAGAAGAGAGTCAAGACGCAAGCAGAAAGATAATGCAATTGGATTTTCATGGTGATTTCCTTGCTGCCTCCCAAAGGGCTGCACGGGCCGCTCTATCGCAGGCTATGAGCCAAAATAAAGTGACCGGTTCCTCTCCGATCGTAGCTCTCGACCGGGTTTCTTGCTTGAATCACAGCTTACCCCATGGGCAGCGCATGGGACCAGCCGCTCCATTCACCCTCTTCCGCAACAGGACAAATGCTAACGCTCAATCGCACTGCTTCCTTCCATCTGGAAGGCGCTTCCTGCCAGATTCAAATCGCGCGGCTGCCCTCCGCCAATCGCCACGCGATAGCGGCCGGCGCGGATGCTCCGCTTGCCTTGCCCGTCGACCAGGCTCAGTTGCCGCGGCTGCAAAAGAAACTCGACCGGCTTGCTCTCTCCCGCGCGCAAGTGTACGCGGCGCACTCCTTGCAGGCTGAGCCGGGGCGCTCCATCCACGGCGGGCGGAATCAGATAGAGCTGAACAACCTCATCGCCCTCGCGCGCACCGGTATTCTTCACCGTGGCGCGGACGCGTAGCGAAGCTCCGGCGGCGAGGCGGGTGGCCGAAAGCTCCGGCTGCGAGTAGGCGAATTGCGTATAGCTCAACCCAAATCCAAAGGGAAAAACCACCGGCCCATCAAAATACCGGTAGGTTCTGCGCGCCATCGAATAGTCGGTAAACGCGGGAAGATCCTTCACCGAGCGATAGACGGTCATGGGCAGCCGGCCGGAGGGATTCGCCTGCCCGCGCAGCAGCCGGGCCAGCGCCTCGCCGCCCGCCTCGCCGGCGTACCAGCTCTCGATCAGCGCCTGCGCTGCATCAGTCTCCGCTCCTGGATTCACCGCGCTGCCGGAGCTGAGCGCCACCACCATCGGCTTGTGCAGCGCCGAGAGCTGGGCCAGCAGTTGACGCTGCGGCGCGGGCAGATCCAGCGTCTCCCGGTCGCCGCCGAAGAAGCCGGGAACCTTGATCCCCAGCGCCTCACCCTCCAGGCTGGGCGAGAGTCCCACCATGGCCACAATCACGTCGGCATTGCGGGCCGCGGTCAGCGCCTCCTCCAATTGAGCCTGCGCCGGCGCCTCCCACAGGAGATGAATGCCTTGATCCTCGCCGCGATGCAGCAGCTCCAGGCGAAACTCATGCGCCGCCGTGTTCTTCCACTCCACCGTCACTGAGTCCGGGTGATTCTCCGCGGCGCCGTCGTAATCGAGCAGCTTCTCGCCGTCCAGCCACAAGCGGTAGCCATCGTGCTTCGTGCAATCCCAGCAGCGATCAATCGCGAGCTGAAGCCGGTAACGACCCGGCGCGGGCGGCTGCAATCTGCCGCTCCAGCGGATGGAATAGGCCGCCCCCAGCCCCGGAAGCGGCTCCGCGCGGTCCAGATCCAAGTCGATGCGGCGGTCGATGCGCTTCACCAGCGGCTCTCCCTTCAGATCCGGATTGCTGAAGTACTCGGCCGACAGGCCCTCCTCGCCGCCGCTGCTGAAAGCCGTCCGCGCCACCGGCGCAGCAACTCCTTCCGCCAGCGCCGAGCCTTGCGCATACAGGACGCGCGCCGTTGCGGGCAATCCATCCCGCAGGCCCTCAAAGAGCGTTTTGGGATCGCGGACCGTGCCGTGATAGTTGGCCTCGATCTCCTCGATCGAGTCGCCCGCCGGTCCCACCACTGCCACGCGCTTTCCCGCGAAATCCATGGGCAGAAGCGCATCCGTGTTCTTCAGCAGCACCATCGACTCCTCGGCCGTGCGCAGAGCCAAGGCGCGGCTGGCCGGCGTATCGACCGCCTCTGCGCCGATGGCCGAGTAGGGCGAGCAAGCCGCCGGTTGCAGCATTCCCAGGCGGAGCCGCGCCAGCAAAAGCCGATGCAAGGCTCGATTCACATCCTGCGGCGCGATCAGACCGTCCGCGAGCGCCTGGTTCAGATGGCTATACGTACCGCCGCAATCCAGGTCCACGCCGGCCTTGAGCGCCGCTGCCGCGCCGTGCGCCGGATCGGGCGTGTAATGCAGGTAGTCGGTGATCTCTCCGACGGCGTCGCAGTCCGAGACCACATAGCCGGAAAATCCCCAGCCGCCGCGCACGCGCTCGCCCAGCAAGCCGCTGTTGGCGCAGGCGGGAACGCCGTTGATGGCGTTATAGGAGCACATCGTCGCCGTGGCCTGCCCCTGCGTGAACAAAGCGCGGAAGGCCGGCAGGTAAGTGTCCTCCAAGTCGTGAGCGCTCACCTGGGAGTTGAAGCCGTCGCGGACCGACTCCGGCCCGCTATGCACGGCAAAGTGCTTGGCGGTGGCGTCGGCGCGGCGATAGAAGCCCTCAGGCCCCTGAATTCCGCGCACGAATCCGCTGCCCAGTTGGCCCGTCAGGTAAGGGTCTTCGCCGTAAGTCTCCTGGCCGCGTCCCCAGCGCGGATCGCGCAGGATGTTGATGTTGGGCGACCAGATGGTCAGGCCGGCATAGCGCGCCGAATCAGCTGCCTGATGGGGATTGAACTTCGCTCGCGCCTCCACCCCCACCACGGCTCCCACCTCTTCCACCAGCGCCGGATCAAAGGTGGCCGCCAAGCCGATGGCCTGGGGAAAGACCGTCGCATAGCCGTTGCGGGCGAGGCCGTGCAGCCCCTCATTCCACCAGTAATAGCCGGGAATCCCCAGGCGCTGGATGGCCGGCGCGCGGTCCTGCAACTGCGCAATCCGCTCTTCCGGCGTCATCCGCGCAATCAGCGCCTCGATGCGTTGATCCAAATCAGCGGCAGAAAGAGTCTTCGCGCACTCCGGAAACGGAGGCAAGGGCGTAGCCTGTTGCGCGGCAGAGTCCAGCGAGGCAATCAGGGCCGTAATCACAGTCAAGCAAACGATCAGCGCTTTTTTCATCTTTCTCCATCTTATCCGGCTTTCATCCTAGGTTATCAAGGAATCAGCATTTTCCTCTTGTGCAGCGTGGCGTTACGCAGTACACTTCTTTCAGCATGATTCGCAGCTTCCGGCACAAGGGCATCGAGAAGTTTTTTCTGACCGGCTCGAAGGCCGGAATTCAGCCCAGCCATGCCGCCAAGCTGAATGAACAGCTTACCGCTTTGAATTCCGCCATTCGGCCCGAACAGATGAATGTCCCCGGATGGCAGTTTCATGCGCTGACCTCCAGTCTCGCGGCTCATTGGGCGGTCAGCGTCAATGGAAACTGGAGGCTCACTTTTCGTTTCGAGGGTCAAGATGCCATCCTCGTCGATTATCAGGACTACCACTGAGGAAAGGAGTTCACGCCATGCAGATGCACAATCCAGCCCATCCCGGCAGGATTCTTGCCTACTACCTTGAGGGGCGCTCCGTGACCGAAGTCGCTGAGCACATGGGCGTCACCCGGCCCGCGCTCTCGCGTGTCTTGAATGGAAAAGCCGCCGTCTCGGCGGAAATGGCGCTGCGCATCGCGGAAGCCTTCAATTCCGATCCCGAACTCTGGCTCCGCCTCCAGGCCCAGCGCGACCTCTGGGTCGCCTCCCAAAAGAAGCGCAAAAAAGTGAAGCCGCTGGCCGTGAGCGCGGCGGCGTAGTTTGCGGTCTCCTGCCCTTGCGGCAAAAATCATCGCAGGCAGGGGATTCTATAAGGCAGCAGAATGATTCAAGCAGTTTCAACAGCGGTATAGATGCACATCCCCGTTTCGCGTACGAACTTCAAGGGAATCTTGGGATTGTTAATGTCCTTGTTGCCATCGTCGGCCCATTTTTTTGCCCATTTCTTGAAGTAGGGCTCAATCTGCGCTGGAGTCAAAAGATAAATTTCCTTCAACTCGATTCCATCGTAAACGGCAAAGACCCAATCCACCTGCCGGTATTTCTCTATGATGAGAGGATTCATGTGGTGATGAGTGGAGAAGCTCTGTGTAAGCCGCTCGTTCACCGACTTCAGTTCGTACTCCCGGCCATTCTTGTCGCGCGCGTCGTTGCCCTCGCGTCCCGGCAGAATTGTCAGGCCTGTGCAGAGCAGAATCTGTAGAATCTTTCCGCCATTATCCTGAAAGATGTCGTCAATGCCATGCGTTGAAGCCAGTTCTTGGAGTTCCTGGATGCTGGGCCACAATTTGCGGAGTTTCGCATGATCGGGATGCGGCTTCATGCCCGCTCCTTCAACAACAAGTCCACCACATCAACTCCCAGAACAATCGCAAGCCGTTCCATGCTGTCGATAGAGATGTTCTTCTCGTTTCGCTCAACGCTTCCGATATAGTTCCGATGGAGTCCAGCCCGGCCCGCAAGTTCCTCTTGTGAAATGCCGTGCGCCAAACGTGCTGCTCTCAGGTTGACAGCAAACCTTGCGCGGGCTGTAATCTGAGCTTTCGAGGTCTTCATTACTTTTCATGGTCAACCTGTGCTAACCTGAAATCTACAGCATATAGACTGTATGAGGTAACAATGTCGGCAACCCTCCTCTCGTCGAATCCAGCATATTCGACGCAACTCGGCGCGGCGTACGTGGGCGATTCCCTGAAATTGCTGGAGGAATTGCCCGACGAATCCGTCAATTTGGTGATTACCAGCCCTCCCTTCGCGCTCCAGCGGCAAAAGGAATACGGCAACCTCGACCAGGTTGAATACGTGGATTGGTTGATGGACTTTGGCCGGTTGGTTTACCGGAAGTTGCGCCAGGACGGGAGCTTTGTTCTTGATCTCGGCGGAGCTTATCAAAAGGGTGTGCCGGTGCGCAGCCTCTACCAGTTTCGCGTTTTACTGCGGTTCTGCGACGAACTCGGCTTCCATCTGGCCCAGGAGTTTTTCTGGCACAATCCGTCCAAGCTTCCCAGCCCGATCGAATGGGTCAACAAACGAAAACTGCGGGCCAAGGATACGGTCAATACACTCTGGTGGTTTTCCCGCTCGGAATGGCCAAAGGCGAATGTTTCCAATGTATTGGCCGAATATAGCCCGCGCATGAAAAAGCTGTTGGAAGATCCGGCTGCCTTTTACACTCCCAAGCTGAGGCCTTCCGGGCACGAGATTGGCCTCGCTTTCGCAAACGATAACGGCGGCGCCATTCCCTCGAATCTTTTGCAGATACCGAATTCTGAAAGCAACGGTATCTACCTCGGCGCTTGCAAAGTTTTAGAAGTCAAGGGACATCCGGCGCGTTTTCCTGCTAAATTGCCTGAGTTCTTTATTCGCATGTTGACCGCCCCAGGCGATTTAGTCGTGGACATCTTTGCCGGATCAAATACTACAGGCATGGTGGCAGAAGCTGAGGGACGCTATTGGCTTGCCTTTGAATTGAATCGCGAGTACATTGCCAACTCAGTACTCCGGTTTGTGCCTAAAGGACTCCCAGTATCGAGAATGAAGGAAATGTATCAGTCTATCCTTCGCGGTGAGCCTGTCTTTGTCGATGAAGAGATGGGATTTCAACCGCAACTGATTGCTGTCTAATGCGCCGCGTGGCGCATCCAACCTACCAGATGCGCCGCACGCCGAATGGGTCGAGTTGCGGGTCGGAGCTGAGGACGGCAATATCGAGAGCCTTCGATCCTTGCTGATACTAGTTTTCGGCCTCTTCCAGGATGGCAAGCAGATCGCGGCGGCCATGTACGACTCGCTCGATTCGGACCGCATCCTGCCGGATACGAAAGAGAATCACGTAGTTGCCTATCGTGGCCAATCGTGCTTCCGCGCCAATTTCCGGGCGTAGCCGGTAAAGGTGTGGCTGTTTGGCGATCTCCTTCATCCTCTCGCGCAGCAGACGAAGCACGCGTGCCGCATGGCGCGGGCTGTCCTGGGCAATGAAATCCACGATCTCTTCAAGATCAGCCGGCACGCAAGGAGACAAACGGAGGCGCATTATCTTCCTGTAGCCTCGGTCATTCCAGCCAATTTGTTTTCCAGGCGGTCAAAGACCGGTTCTGGATCAAGCCCTTCGGAGTCGTCGGCGACCGCCTGCTGCCATGCTTTGCGAAGACCGGAGAGGCTTTGCTCCCGTAGATTGCGTTTGTGCGTCCAGTCGCGCAGGGCGTCGCGGATGACCTCGCTGTTGGAGGAGTATTCGCCACCGTCCACGGCGCGACGGACCAGCGCGGCCATTTCAGCGGGAAGCGCAACACTCAGTTTTTCAATGGTAGGCATGAAGTACACCTCAGTAAGAATAAATACTACCACTCTTCCCCGACTTACCAGATGCGCCGCACGCCGAATGGGTCGAGTTGCGGGTCGGAGCTGAGGACGGCAATATCCAGCGCCAGCGCCTGGGCGGCGATCATGCGGTCGAAGGGGTCTTTGTGCTCGGCCGTCAGGCGGCCTGCGCGCAGAGCGGAGGACGCATCGATGGCCAACAGCTCATAGCCGGCCTCTTCCATCACTGCCAGGAAATTCTGCTCCAGCCTCTCCGCGCCGGGGAGTTTGCCCAACCGCACTTTGGTCGCAATCTCCCACGCCGAGGCCGCTGAAACAAGTATCGTGTTGCTCTCGTCGGCAATCGCGGCGCGGGCTGGAGAACTGAGCGCGGCAGGCGAAAGAGTCGCCCAGAGGACCGCGCAGGTATCGAGCAGAACCTTCATTCCCCGCCGCCATTCCACAGGCGAAGCTCGTCCTCCGGAAGCGGCTCGAAGAATTGCTCCGAGAGGACAAAGCCGGGAGTCTCCAGCGCGCCCAGCCGTTTCTTCTTCACCGGATGAATGGCTTCCAGGCGGGCCACGGGCCTCTTCTCCCGCCCGCTGGTGATGGTAACCACCTCGCCCTTCTGCGTCTGCTTGACGAGCGAGGAAAAGTTGGTCTTTGCCTCGAAGATGGTTGCTGAAATCATCGCTTCCTCGATCCTGTCATCTTATCTTAACCAACTTTTGCGGCGATTTCAACTACCAGCCCGGATCATCAAACCAGCGGCGCGCGTAACAGAGCCGGATGCTCGGCAGCCAGCTTCACAATCCATTCGCCGAAGAGCGTGTTGGCCCAGGCAAACCAGGGGCGTGTGAATTGGCGGGCATCGTCCTTGTCGAAGGACTCGTGCATGAATCCGCTTCCGGCGGTGGTATCGCGCAGCCAGCGCAGGCATTGGCGCATCTCCGGCTGGTGCGTCGAGGTCAAGCCGCGCATCAGAATCGACATCGGCCAGATCATGTTCATTCCCGCGTGCGGTCCGCCGATGCCCTCCGCCGCGCGGCCTCGGAAAAAGTATGGATTGGCGTCGCTCAGCGCAAAGGCGCGGGTCCGCTGGTAGAGCGGATCATCCGCCGCGCAGTAGCCCAGATAGGCCAGGCTCAGGAGCCCCGGCGCGTTGGCGTCGTCCATCTTCAGCGCATTGCCGTAGCCGTCCACCTCGTAGGCCCAGATGCTTTCGCCGCGTTGGTTCGCCGTCTTCCCGTATTGATGAAGCGCTCGCTCGACCTCGGCAGCCAGCGAATCGGCTTCCGTGGCCAGTTGGGCGTCATGCAGCACCGCCGCGGCCAGCTTCGCCAACTGGCGCAGGCTCACCACCGCAAACAGATTGGCCGGCACAAAGAGCGGATAGAGGCACGCATCGTCCGATGGCCGAAACATGGAATAGATCATGCCCACCGGCCGCGCCGGATTGCCGAAGCCGCCCAAGGCGCAACTCTCCGTCGGCGAAGTCGAGGCGCGCTGGAAGGAGTACGGACCCGGCCCATCCTTGCGCTGCTGCGTGCGAAAGGTGCGGACAATCGTCCACGCCGCCTCTTTCCATTGCGCATCAAAGAGGCGCGTCTCCCCGGTCTGACGCCAGTAGCCATGCGCAAGGCGGATCGGGTAGCAGAGAGAATCCACCTCCCACTTGCGCTCGCCCACCCCGGCGCGGTGTTCGGTCTGGTCGTTCGCCGCCCAACTCAGAGGCGCGGCCTGGGCGTCGCGCATGAAGGCGTTGGCGTAGGGGTCCAGCAGAATCATCCGCGCCTGGCGGCGGATCGCCCCCTCGATCAGTTCGCGCAGCGGGGCGTCTTCCCTGGCCAAAGGCAGATAGGGCCACAGTTGCGCCGAGGAGTCCCGCAGCCACATGGCGTCGATGTCGCCCGTCACCACATAGGTGTCCGGCTGCCCCTCGAAGCGGCCCGGAAAGACGGTGGTATCCAGCGTGTTGGGCAGGCAATTGGCGAAGATCGCCGCCAGCGCCGGATCGGCAATCTGCCGGCCAATGCGCGTAATCAACGCCTCCACGGCCTCGCTGCGAAAGCGCCGCTGCCCCGGAGCGGGCCGCCCATCCGGCAGCGCCTCTCCGCGCCCCTGCAACGCTGCGCTCCAGCCAGCCGGCGTCAAGGCCAAAGCGGCCGCTGCCCCTTGCAGCCAGACCCTCCGGTTCATCTTCTCCATCTGCCGCTCCTTCATGCTGCAATTCTAAGCGGAAATGCGATATTTTCCCCCTCAATGACCTAAAAAACGATTATATTGACATTCAATGATCGTTTTACGCTTGACCTCGCGCGTGGAGTTTTTCATGAATCTGGTTCGTCCCCTGGCCTCTTCTTTCCGGCCTCTCCGCTCTGCCCTGGCGCTCACATGCCTCATCCTCGCGGCTCTGGCTGCCAACCCCTCGGCGGCGCAGCAACCCGCCCGCCACTGGCTCATCGAACTCCATGGCGGCGCGGGCGACATCCTGCGCTCCACCACCGACGCCGCCACCGATGCGGCCTACCGCGCCACGCTCAAGGCGGCCATTGAAGCCGGCGGCGCGGTGCTCGAAAAAGGCGGCTCTTCGGTCGATGCGGTCGAAGCCGCAATCCGCATCCTGGAAGACTCCTCCCTCTTTGACGCCGGCCGTGGAGCCGTCTTCAACGCCGCCGGCTTTCAGGAGATGGACGCCGCCATCATGGACGGCTCCAATCTCAAGGCCGGCTCCGTGGCCGGCGTCACCCGCACCCGGCACCCCATCAGCCTGGCCCGCGCGGTGATGGATAAATCGCCGCACGTGATGTTGATAGGCGCGGGAGCGGATGCCTTTGGCGGACCTGTGGGCGTGGAGCAGGTGGACCCCAGCTTCTTTTTCACCGAGACTCGCTGGCAGGCCCTGATCGACCAGCTCAAGCGGGAGGGCCGCCCCGTTCCGCCGCGTCCCGCCGGAGCGCCGCCTGCGCCGCTTGCCGCGCCCGCTCCTCTCTCCGCGCTCCAGGCTCCCGTCGAGCGCCACTATGGCACAGTCGGCGTCGTCGCGCTGGATCGCCAGGGAAACCTCGCCGCCGGAACCTCCACCGGCGGCTCGCAGGCCAAGCTCCCCGGACGCGTCGGCGACTCTCCCATCATCGGCGCGGGCACCTACGCCTCCAACGCCTCCTGCGCCGTCTCCGCCACCGGCGTCGGCGAATACTTCATCCGCCTCACCATCGCCCGCGAAGTTTGCACCCTGGTCCAATACAAAGGGCTGACCCTCCAGCAAGCCGCCGATCAGGTCATCCACAAGGATTTGGAAACCCTGCACGGCGTCGGAGGGGTCATCGCTCTCACCACCAGCGGCCAACTCGCCTGGAGCTTCAACACTCCCGGAATGTTTCGCGCGCGCCTGGCGGAAAACGAGAAGCCGGTCATCTCGATTTACAAGGATGAACCCTTTTGATCCAGAGGGCGCGCCAATTTGATCCTGCTGAGCAGCTTCCGGAAAAATTCCACGGACTGCCCAAATCTGTCACAGCGCGCCCCTAACCGTCCCTCAAAGGACTGATAATAAACGTGACTCCATTGCCCCATCCGGATTTTCTCGGGTTTTCACTCAAATTCACACCTCCTTCCGAGGCCCGTTGTGCCCCTGTAAGAGCGAATGAATAACCTTAGGGACTAATCAGGTTGCAAAATATCTCGATAAAGAGTTTAGAAGCCACAGGTTACGACTTCAATCGAGCCTGGACGGCTTTTCGCAATCGCAACGAAGTCTTGCAAGTGGCTTGCAGGAAAGGTATCCGCCCGCCATGATCGCCACCCACACCACCGCGGGCCCTCGCTCTCCTCTGGCGAGCAGATTCTTCCCCTGCCCAAGACGCACCGGCACGGTTCTCGCCGCGCTTCTTCTCTTCCTCGCCGCCGATCTCGCCGCGGCGCAGGCGCTGGATTGCTCCCAGGCCACGGTGGTCTCTTCGGCTCAGGCCTCGCCGCGCTCGGCGGAGGCGGTCAACATGCTGATCGACGAGGCCGCCCTGCGCACCGGCGCCCGCTGGGCCA
This sequence comes from uncultured Occallatibacter sp., assembly GCA_964450895.1. Lineage (GTDB taxonomy): Bacteria > Acidobacteriota > Terriglobia > Terriglobales > Acidobacteriaceae > Telmatobacter. The sequence goes on from CAYVGW010000027.1 coordinate 32,287, forward strand.
GCGCTTCTCGCTTCCCTCTGCGCGGAACCGGCTGCGTGGTGGTGGCGGCGGCCGGCGCGGAAATGGCCTCGCTTCTGCCGCCGGAGTTGGCCCGCGCGCCGCTGCAAGCGCCCCCGCACGCCGAGGCATTCAGCCTGCGCGCCTTTCGCTGGCGCTCCCGCCCCGTGGTGCTGATCGCCGGCCACGACGAGCGCGGCGTGCTCTTCGGCGTGGGCGCGCTGCTGCGCAAGCTCTCTCTCTCCGCCGCTCACGCCACTCTGCCGCGGCCTTTGCTTCTCCGGCTCAGCCCGGAAAAGCCCATTCGCGGACACCAGTTGGGCTACCGCGCCAAAAGCAACACCTACGACGCCTGGAACCTCGCCCAATTCGAGCAGCAGATCCGCGACCTGGCCATCTTCGGCGCCAATACCATTCAATTGATCGCCCCGCACTCCGACGACGAGGAGGCCAGCCCGCTCTTTCCCGCCCCCGCCCTCGAGACGCTCATCGGCATCTCCCGCATCCTCGACCGCTACGGCCTCAACTGCGACCTCTTTTATCCGGAGATGGAGGACGATTACTCCCGCCCCGCCGACGTAGCCCGCGAGCTGGCCCGCTTTGAAGATCTCGTCCGCCAGATTCCCCGCCTCGACACGCTGTGGATTCCCGGCGGCGATCCCGGCCACACCAGCCCAACCCTGCTCTTTCCCCTCATCGCGCGCGAGGCGGAGATTCTGCGCCGCTCTCACCCGCATGCCCGCATCTACGTCTCCGCGCAGGGCATGGACAAAGCCCAATACGACGACTTCTATCGCCTGGCCGCCCAGCATCCGGCCTGGCTCTCCGGCGTCTTCTTCGGGCCCCAATCGCGCGACAGCTTCCAGACCCAGCGGCGTCGCATCCCCGGCAACATTCCCCTCGTCTTCTACCCCGACATCGGCCACACCCTGCACGCGCAGTTTCCCGTCGACCAGTGGGACCCGGTCTTTGCTCTCACCCAGGGCCGCGAGCCGATCGATCCCCGCCCCATGGACGAGGCCGTCATCTACCGCCGCTTTGCCGGGCTGAATATCGGCTTCGAAAGCTACTCCGAGGGCGTCAATGACGACCTCAACAAGTGCCTCTGGAGCCAATGGGGATGGCGGGCCGCCACGCCGCCCTCCGAAATCCTCCAGGACTACGCCCGCTTCTTCCTCGGCCCCGCCTGGACCCGCCCCTTTGCCCAGAGCCTCTTCCATCTGGAGCGCAACTGGCGCGGACCCATCCTCGAGAACGCGCAGATCCCGGAAACCCTCCGCGCCTTGCAGCGCATCGAGGCCTCCGCCCCGGCCAACAACTGGCGCTTGGAACTGGCGCTCTATCGCGCCTATTATGACGCCTTCCTGCAAACCCGCCTGCGCGCCGAAACTGCCCAACAGCAGCAAGCGATGGAGGCTCTCCGTCAGGCGCCCGCGCTCGGCGTTGAAGCTGCCCTGCGCCAGGCCGAAGCGGCGCTAACCCCGCCCGCCGCAACGCCCGGCTCCGAACTGCGCCAGCGCGTCTTCACTCTGGCCGGCAATCTCTTCCGCCACATCGGCATGCAACTCAGCGTCCCTCTCTACGGCGCTCTCAACTGGGAGCGCGGCGCAAACCTCGACCGCATCGACATTCCCCTCAACGACCGCCTCTGGCTGACGCGGGAGTTTGCCCGCATCCGCGCGCTGCCCGCCCCGCAACAGGCCGCGGCCCTCAACCTCATTCTCGACGGGGATTCCCCTCCGCCCGGAGCCTTTTATGATGATCTCGGCAACTCCCGCCGCGAGCCCCATCTGGTACGCGGACCGGGCTTCCGCGCCGATCCCGAGTTCTACCGCACAGCCATTGACGGCGTCGCCGACCAAATCCCCAACGAGCTATGGCGATGGTCTCAACTGACCTATGCCGAAGCCCTCTACGAAGCTCCGCTGCGTCTGCGCTACCAGGGCCTCGACCCATCCCGGCGCTATCGCCTGCGCGTGGTCTATGCGGGCGAGGACTTCGCCCTGCCCCTGCGCTTGACCGCGAATCGCACTCTGGAAATTCACCCGCCCCTGCAGCGCGCCTCCAACCCCCAGACGCTGGAGTTCGAGCTTCCTGCCCAAGCCGCTCGCAGCGGCGCGCTCGAACTGGAATGGGCGCGGCCGAAAGGCCTGGGCGGCGGCGGACGTGGCCGCCAAATCGCCCAAGTCTGGCTCTTCCCGCTCCAGCAAGCCAGCCGGTAACGGCGCCGTACATTGATAGTCCTAAAAACAGCAGCTCGCTATTGATCCGCCCTGAAGAGTTGCAACACGTCGAGACTGTCATCCTGAGCGGAGCGTAGCGGAGCCGAAGGACCTGCGGTTGCTTTTCGGCGACAATCTCGTAATGCATTCGTGCCGAATCAATAACTCGCGAACTTGCCATATCCGAGCAGCGGACGCAAACTTGCTAACTTGCCATATCCGCACAGCGGATGCTAACTCGCGAACTTGCTATATCCGCGCAGCGGATGCTAACTCGCGAACTTGTCATATCCGCGCAGCGGACGCTATTGATCCGCCCTGAAGAGTTGCAACACATCGAGACTGTCATCCTGAGCGGAGCGTAGCGGAGTCGAAGGACCTGCGGTTGCTTTTCGGCGACAATCTCGCATTGCATTCGTGCCGAATCAATAACTCGCTAACTTGCCATATCCGCGCAGCGGACGCTAACTTGCGAACTTGCCATATCCGCGCAGCGGACGCTATTGATCCGCCCTGAAGAGTTGCAACACGTCGAGACTGTCATCCTGAGCGGAGCGCAGCGGAGTCGAAGGACCTGCGGTTGCTTTTCGGCGACAATCTCGCATTGCATTCGTGCCGAATCAATAACTCGCTAACTTGCCATATCCGCGCAGCGGACGCTAACTTGCGAACTTGCCATATCCGCGCAGCGGACGCTATTGATCCGCCCTGAAGAGTTGCAACACGTCGAGACTGTCATCCTGAGCGGAGCGTAGCGGAGTCGAAGGACCTGCGGTTGCTTTTCGGC
>CAYVGW010000028.1:0-33463 GCA_964450895.1 uncultured Occallatibacter sp.
TGCGAGAGGCTCAGAGTGAAATCCCTTGGGCCTACTCACCAAATTTCCTGCCGCGCCATGCAGGATATTTATCCACCAAAGAGCACAATAGAACCATGAGTCAAGAGATTCCGTTGCACGGCAGCATCTGAACCGGATTCATACGCAAAATTCATCAAAAAAAGCCCAAAAATAGGCGAAAATCGCCGGAAAAGGCCCGGAAAATGATAGAAAATCAACGTTTTTTACACGCTTTTCCCGCCAGCCTGTTCATCTATCTCCTTGCAAACAAAGGTTATTGCCAATGCGGTTGGGCTGAAAATGCGCCGACCCACCCCCCCCTTTTTCCTGTGAAACTGTGAAGCTGTGAAGCTGCGATTGATTTCCTGAACGGACAACGCTCAAAACTCGTCCCTCCGAATGCAATTACGCAAGAGGCTCAAACGCCCCTGATTTTGCAGGGGCGTTTGAGGTCGAACATGAAGCTGGACTGAATTTACGCCTGAACTGGCTTGGGCGCTTCGGGCGATGCCACCGCCGGAGCTGCGGCTGGCTTGGCCTCGGCCTTCTTGATGTCGATGCCGCCCTTGAAGAAGGCGCCATCTTCAATGCTGATGCGCGCCGCGGTCACATCGCCGGTCAGCGCGCCCTCGGCGCGGATGTCCACCCGGTCACTGGCGGCCACATTGCCGCGCACCTTGCCCAGAATGACGATCTCGCGGGCGGAGATGCTGGCCGTGACCTGGCCGTTGCGGCCCACGGTGACGCGGTTGCCAGGCAGATTGATGCTGCCCTCGACCTTGCCGTCAACAAACAGCGATTCAGTGCCGGTGATCTCGCCTTTGACCAGCAGGCCTTTGCCGATGGTGGCCTGGTCGCCGACGGTCGCGGCGGGCCGATGCACGGGTTCCGGCGCCGGCACCGGCGTTGCGGGGCGGACGGGTTCGGGGGTTGAGGTAAGATGAACGGGGCCGGGATTACTGGGTTTCCACATTGCGCACACGAGAGGTTCCTTTTCTGTCCTGATGGACGGGGCGAGCAAGGCACGGGCCATCGCCTTGGGCCCAAGATAAAATTTGTGCGGATCGCCGGGGATTTCAAGCCCCGCGCCATCCACGTACGGCCACAATTAGGATGTTACCTCTTCGCAGCGGGCCGGGTGTGTTGCATGGAGATTATTTTAAGACAATGCGCCGTGGAGGGGCGAAAACAGCGGGTTGGGTTTGGCTGCCGGTTTTTCTCTGCGTCAATAGCAAACCGTCTGAATCGAATCGGGAAGGGTGCGCTTCGGCCAACTTCGGCGTCGAAGTCAATCTTTCTTTTTCGCATGGGGCTTTCTTGCGAGGGCTTTGGGCTTATGGGTTGCGTCTGTCGCAGGGCAAACCGGCAGATTATCCATTTCTTTCGCAGTGCAGACAGGTATTTCTGATGTGGTGACCATCTCTCCCTTGACCAGCCTTTTGCAGATGAAGGAGAAGCCGCACTTTTGATGGTTAGGGTTGCTCCAATCGCCGAGAAGGCTTTCCTCCTCGATCAGTTCGAGTTTGCCGCTATTCCAGCGGTACGTATCCTCCTGCCATGCGCCGCCTTGCCAGTCCTCGCGCGTTGTGAGTGTCTTGCTCTCTGGATGAGTTTCCAGGTTCACACCGATCCCTGTAAGCTCTGGTGAATAGTTGAAACGGCCAGCCTTGTTGTCCCACAAGTAGATGCAATAATACTTCTTATCGAGATGCGGGATGTCGTATTGCAATAATTCCAAATCCTCGAAACCGTCAAAATTCAAGTCTTCGTGCTTGAGTAGATTGTCGATCGTGTAGCCGCCCCATTCTTCATTCACTGGCTGCGAGAGATCCATGCTTTTACAGGCGTGAAGTCTTTGAAACGGCATAGAGTCGCCTGCATGAAAGACAGAGACGCCGGTGACTTCTCCGGACTCGTCAATTTCCACTTTGAAGCGGAATAGATTTCCTTGTGGTGGAATCGGAAATGAGAAGGTGAGCCGAGGGTCGTTCGGATGGAGTGGTTTCAACTCGTCTTGGGCTGCGGCGTTGTTTTGAGAGTGGAGTGCAAAAGGGAAGAGAATGAAGAGCGTTCCGCAAGCGCAAATCAATTTTCCAAACATGGCGGCAATTATAACGTGCCTGGAATAAGTTTTGGCCGCATCCGTTCAAATGCCCTACTCTTAAACTATGACCGATAAGGAACTGCTGGCGCGCATTAATCGCTCTGCTGGACAAAAGGCCGGATACAAGCAGCTTGTGCGCGAACTTTCGCTCGGCGGCGGGCGGGAGCGGCGGCTGCTTCTGGAGCAACTGGCGCGGCTGACCGTGCGCGGCTCGCTGATCAAGCTGGACCGCGAGCATTGGAGCATTCCCCGGGCAATTTCCGGATTTGGCGGCGCGGGCGGCGGGCGCGACAATCTGGCCGCCGGACGGCTCGATCTGCACCGCGACGGCTACGGCTTTGTGCGGCCCAACGCCAAGCAGGCCGTCGGCGAGGACGACATCTTCATCCCGCCCAACGAGATCAACGGCGCGATGCAGGGCGACCAGGTGCTGGTCGAAGTCGAGCCGCCCAAGGCCGATGGCCGCCGCATGGGCCGCATTGTGCGCGTGCTGGAGCGGCGCAACCCCACCGTCGTTGGCGTCTTTCATTACGCGCGCTCCGAGCGGGCGGCGGGCAACACCGTTGTTCCCTTCGACGAGCGGATGACGCAGCAGATTTTGATTCCCGAAGGCAAGGAGATTCCTCCGGCGCACGAGGCCAAGACGCCCCATCGCGTCCTCGGCGGCGAAGCCTTGGCCGCGCCCCAATACGACGATCTGGAGGGCCTGGTCGTCGATGTCGAGATCACCAGTTGGCCGACGCCCACGCGGCCGCCGATAGGCCGGGTGATCGAGGTGCTCGGTCACCCCGATGATTTCGGCGTCGATGTCGAGATGATGATCCGCAAGTATCAGTTGCCGCGCATCTTCCCGGAAAATGTCCTGGCCGAGGCGCGGGCTGTGGCGCATTTGGACGAAGAAGAAATAGCCCAGCGAGAGGACTTTCGCGAGCTTCCCATCGTTACCATCGACGGCGAGACGGCCCGTGACTTCGACGACGCCGTCCTGGTGACCGAGCGCGACGGCGGAGGCTACGAGCTGCAAGTTCATATCGCCGATGTGGCGGAGTACGTCCGCGCCGCCACCGATCTGGACCTGGAAGCTCGGCTGCGCGGAACCAGCGTCTACTTCCCCGACCGCGCCATTCCCATGCTGCCGCAGGAGCTATCCACTGGCATTTGCAGCCTGCGTCCCGGCGAAGACCGCCTCGTCCTGAGCTGCATCATGCAATTGGACGCAACCGGGCGCATCACCAGCTACCAAATCGTCGAGGGCGTGATTCGCTCGGCGGCGCGGATGACTTACACCGAGGTCCACGCGATTCTGGAAGGCGACGCCGAGACCCGCGCCCGCTACGCCGCGCTCGTCCCCGGCTTCGAGCGGATGCGCAAGCTAGCCGGCTTGATGAACCAGCGGCGCGAAGACCGCGGCAGCATCGACTTCGACCTGCCCGAGCCGGTGATCGAGTTCGACGAGCAGGGCCAGATGCGTGGCGTCACCAAATCCGAGCGCACCTGGGCCAACCGGCTGATCGAGGAGTTCATGCTGGCCGCCAACGAGTGTGTCGCCACTTGGCTGGAAGACCTCGGCGTCCCCTCGCTTTACCGCATCCATGAAAAACCGGAGCCGCGCCGCGTCGTCCAGTTCGAGGAACTGGCCGCCAGCTTCGGATATACCCTCGGCCTGGGCGCGTTGCCGGTGAAAAAGCTGCAAATGAAGAGTGACCGCCGCGATGCCCGCCGCACCGGCCGCCAGGTTCGCACCCATGAGGTTCCCGAGGACATTCCCGTCACGCCGCGCATGTACCAGAAGCTGGCCGCGCGCATCGAGGGCCAGCCGGAGGAGCGGATTCTCAGCTACCTGATGCTGCGCTCGCTGCGTCAGGCGCGCTACTCGGAGACCAACGAAGGCCACTTCGCGTTGGCCGCGCCGACGTATACGCACTTTACTTCGCCGATCCGCCGTTACCCCGATCTGATCGTCCATCGCATCGTCAAGGCGCTTCTGCGCGAGGGCGTGAGCGGCGAAGGAGAAGTCGCCGAGGGCCGTCACTGTTCGCCCTGGACGCATCCCAATGAGGGCCTCGCCCTACCATTCAAACGTCATCCTGAACGAAAAATAAGTAATGACTGTCATCCTGAGCGAGCGAAGCGAGTCGAAGGACCTGCGGTTCGACGGGTGCCCCAGGTCTCGCCTTTGAGACTTGGGATCGGGCAGAAAATCGAACCGCCCATCCCGGAAGCCGAACTGGCGCAGATTGCCGAGGAGTGCAGCCAGACCGAGCGCCGCGCCGCCGAGGCCGAGCGGGAGCTGGTCGAGTGGAAGAAGGTGCGCTTCATGCAGGACCGGGTCGGCGAGGAGTTTGCCGCGCTGGTGCTGAATCCCGCCAAATACGGGCTTTTTGTCGAGCTGACGGACCTTTTTGTCGAGGGCCTGGTACCCATCGACAGCCTGCGCGACGACCGCTACACCTGGCGCGAGAACACGCATGAGATTATCGGCGAGCGCAACGGACGCCGCTTCCGCGCCGGCGACCGCGTGCAGGTGATTCTGGATCGCATCCTGGCGCAGGAGCGCAAGCTGCAATTCTCGATTGTGCAAGAGGGAATCCAGCTCACCGGCAAAAAGCCCACCCCGGCCCGGCCCAAGAAGAGCAAGCGCAAAGAGACAACCGCTCCGGGACCGAAGGGCAAGAAGCGCTTCGTGAAAAAGGGCAAGAGACGGTAAACAAGAACGGCCTCCTGAAAAGAAACAAGCGTGGACCGGGAGATCCACGCCACAGCCGGCCAGGAGGTCGGCGCTACCGTTTCACGCACGACGGGCCGTCAGTGCCGATGGGGGACTAGAAGGAGGCCGTTCTCTTGTAGTACGCCGTGACGGGAAAGGCTATTGCTTATTGGGCCAGTTTCTCGGCTAAATCGCCAATCACCGGCAGCTTGAAACGCTTTCCGTTGAAGGCATTGATCACAGGCACCAGCCAGATGGCCAGCCAGCAAAGCTCGATCAGCCTCCAGATGAGTCCATACACGAAAAATCCAAGGAGAAGCAGGATAAATCCCAGCGCAATCCCCAGGGCGAGGTCGATGACGATGGCCGCGCCGGTCAGCAGAATCGACTGCCAGGCGTGGAAGCGAATCGAGGATTTCTGGTTGTAAGGGGGCACAATCAGAAAGATGATCGCAGGGATAGGGGTGAAGTAGGCGAGGCCGCTGGCGGCATTGTCGCTGAGGCCAGCTTGCGGAATTTCTTCGGGCATAGTTTCTCCTTTAGGATGAGACCGAATTATTTTGAGAATTCACCCATGCTCGTGCAACGCGGAATGCGGAAGAAAGCCGAACCGCTCCACCTACGCCAGGATGAGAATGACCACTTCGAGAAGGCCATCCTCATCCTTGATCCCGGCTTTCGCCGAGCTACCCGTTGGCCTGTCTTTCAGCGAGTTTGCCGATAATCGGCAGCTTGAGGCTCTTGCCGCTCAAAGCGCCGAGTGCGCAAAAGACCCAGATAACGATCCAGAAATAGGCAAACAGCACACTGCCCCGCAGGCCCATCAAGAGGGAAGAGAGTCCACCCCATCCAACAAACAGGTACAGCACATAGCTGAGGATCAACGCAATGAAGTTGAGAAAGATCGACTGCCAGGCGTGGAAGCGGATAAAAAGATTCTTCTTGTAAGGCACAAGAATCAAGAAAGCGACGGCCGGGAAAACCGTAATATAGGCAATCGCGCCGGCTGCTTTTTCAGAGAGGCCAATTTGTTTCGATTCGGGCATGGGTATTCCTTTCGTATGCGAGACTGGAATGCTCAAACGAGGCTGCGCACCCTGACCAAGCTCGCCAAATCCGATGAAATCCAGATAGCCGCGCGTGGAAAGCAGAGTTTTGAGTCGGAATTAGGAGAGCGCTTGCGAACGGAAATGTCAAGCAGAATTTTACAAAGGGGCGCGTACTGATTCCTAGAGTAGAAATATCCCGGCAACGCGGAAAATTTGGACGGTCTCCGCGCGGAGGCCGCCCTTGCCAGGGCAGTGGTTTTCTGACACCGTTCCTGCCGGGCCTGCGCCCGATCCAATACAATGGATGCAGGAGCATAACGGATGGCACACACGGTTTTTTGCGTTCGCTACAAGAAGGAGATGGAGGGGCTTGAGGAGCCTCCATTCGACTCGGAGTTCGGCCAGAAGATCTTCAAGAATGTTTCTCGGGCAGCCTGGAGCGAGTGGGTGGAGCGGCAGAAGATGCTGTTGAATGAGTATCGCCTGCAACCCTGGACCCCGCAGGCGCAGAACTTCCTGGCCGAGCAGATGGAGCAGTTCTTCTTTGGCGAAGGCTTGGGAATGCCTGATCAGTTTGTTCCGCCGTTGCACTGATAGACAGGGACCAGAGATCAGGGGTCAGGGATCAGACGCGGACTATCGCAATTTCTGGACCGGCGCAAGCGCGTCCGGCCCGTCTCGTGTAAACTGAGGAAGACCCCAATGTCGGCTCCGCGTGAGTCGGCTCAATTGTGTCGGGACGTGGCTCAGCCTGGTAGAGCACTCGCTTGGGGTGCGAGGGGTCGGCAGTTCGAATCTGCCCGTCCCGACCATTCAATGATTCGTTACAAGGTAAAATGCTGACGTTCCTCGTCGGCATTTTCATTTGGCATGTCGCCCGCGCTGTAGGCGCAACGGTTATTAACCCCGTGTTTCAACGCGAGGTGAGGCGGGTGGCCCGTATCTGACCATCCAAATACGGCTGGATGCCCCTGGTCTCGATTTTGAGACCAGGGAGTTCACGAACCTCAACCAGCGGGCTTTACGGGATGGAATCCGGATCATCCAGCAGAAAAGTGATAATATCTTCCTCCAGTGATGACTATTAAGTTATTGTTTTTAAGTGATTAATGCCGTATTTCGCCCCGTTTCCAAGGCGACCGAATCAGCCCGCTCCTGCAGTTGGCGCCTACCAGTCCGTCACCGTGCCATCCAACTTGCGGTTGATGGGCAGATAAGCCCGCTGATACGGATACTTTTCCGCCAGCGCCTCGTCTAGATCCACACCCAGCCCCGGCGCATCTCCCGGCGTCATCCTCCCGTCTTTGAAACTGTAATTGTGCGGAAAGACCGCGTCTGTCTCCTCGGTGTGCGGCATATGTTCCTGGATGCCGAAGTTATGAATCGCCGTGTCGAAGTGCAGCGCCGCGGCCATGGTTACCGGCGACAGGTCCGTCGCTCCATGAAAGCCGGTACGCACGTGGTAGAGCGCGGCAAAGTCCGCAACCTTCTTCAAATGCGTAAAACCGCCGCCATGCACCAGCGTCATGCGGAGGTAGTCGATCCACTGGTTGCGCATCAGATCGTGCGCATCCCAGATTGAATTGAAGACCTCGCCCACGGCAATCGGCGTGGTGGTATGTTCGCGGATCACTTTGAAGCCCTCTTGCAACTCGGCCGGCGTCGGATCCTCCATCCAGAAGAGATGAAAAGGCTCCAACTCCTTGCCCAGCCGTCCCGCTTCGATGGGAGTGAGGCGGTGGTGGCAATCGTGCAGCAGATGCAGCTCCTCGCCAAAGCTCTCGCGCACCCGTGCGAAGAGCTTCGGCGCGTGGCGCAGATACGGTTCGGTGGCCCACGTACACTCCGAGGGCAGCCCGCGCTCGGCCGGCTCGTAGCGCCCAGCTCCCTTGGGCACGCCATAGGTGGCGGAGCCTGCAAAGCCGCTCTGCACGCGGATCGCCTTGTAGCCCATCTCCTGGTGGCGAGCTACATCTTCCAGCGCGTGATCGATGTCCTTGCCGTTGGCGTGGGCATAGACCAGCACGCTTTCGCGGCTCTTGCCGCCCAGCAGGTTATAGACCGGGGTGTTAAGCGCTTTGCCTTTGATGTCCCACAGCGCCACGTCCACGGCGGCGATGGCCGACATGGTTACCGGCCCGCGCCGCCAGTAGGCGCCGCGATAAAGATACTGCCAGATGTCTTCGGTCTGAAAGGGATCGCGGCCAAGGATGCAGGGGATGACGTGGTCGGCGAGATAACTGGCCACCGCCAGCTCCCGCCCGTTCAGCGTGCCATCTCCCAGCCCGTAGATTCCCTCGTCGGTCTCGATCTTGAGTGTGACAAAGTTTCGGCCCGGCGAGGTGATATTCACGGTTGCGCGCGTAATCTTCATGAATTCCTTGCTCCTATTGATATTAGCTATCAGCTTTCAGCATGTAACTATTGGCTGTTAGCTGAGAGCTGATGGCTGAAAGCTGTTTTACTGATTCACTCCGCTGGCCAGGAAGCCGCCATCGACGGGAATCACGACGCCGGTCACAAAGGAAGCCGCCTCTGAAGCCAGATAGATAGCCGTTCCGACAACTTCTTGCGCCTTGCCGAAGCGGCCCATCGGGGTGCGCAGAATCAGCTCGTCGCCCCGCTGCGTGCCCTGGACCAGCGCGGCGTTCAAGGGCGTAGGAAAAATCCCGGGCGCAATCGCGTTCACGTTCACGCCATCCCGGGCCAGCTCAACGGCCAGAGACTTGGTCAGTGAGGCGATCGCCGCCTTGCTAGCCGAGTAAGCCGCTACCTGGTAAAAACTGACAAATGAAGAAAGCGATGCAATGTTGAGGATGCGCCCATATCCTGCACGAACCATGGTCGCGCCAAAGATCTGGCAGGCCCGCAAAGTTCCCGTCAGATTGGTTTCCATCACCCTGGCCCAGTCGTCCTCGTTTATTTCCAGCGTAGGCGACTTATGCGTTATGCCGGCTGCGTTGACCAGAATATCCACCTTGCCGAATTCCAGAAGGATCGCGTCGTGAAAAGCCTGAATCGAAGCCCGATCCGCCACGTCACAGGATACGCTCAGGGATCGGCGACCCAGCGCCGTAATCTCGGCGGCCGTTGCATCTACTTTGATTTGGTTCCTTGAGCAAGCCACAACGTCGGCGCCGGCCTCCGCCAAGCCCAAAGCGATGGCGTGGCCCAGCCCGGTGGTTCCGCCGGTCACCACCGCGACTCTTCCGTTCAGATCGAATAAAGCAAGGCTCATGTAAGTCTTCCTGATTTATGCCAGCAAATAACTGACGGCGCACTTGTCCAGCAACTGGCGATGCTCCAGAGCAAGATCGCTGTCGGAGATAATTTGATGGAGTTCGGCCAGATCGGCGACGTGAATCATGGCATTTCTGCCGAATTTGGTGTGGTCAGCCACGATAATCACGCGCTGCGCGCACTTCATCATGGCGCGGATCGACTCAACTACCAAGGCGCTGGTGTCGCTGAGTCCGTCCGCGGTGATGCCGCGAATCCCCAGAATGGCCACGTCGGCCGAGATGCTTTGCAGCATCCGCTCACAGATGGGGCCGAACTGGATGCCGAGGCGCGGATAGAGTTGGCCGCCGGTCAGCGTGACTTCGGTCTGCTTGCACTCCCAAAAAATCTGCGCGACAGGAATCGAGTTGGTAATGATCTGGATGGGGCGGGCGAAGAGGCAGCGGGCGACTTCCGCCACCGTCGATCCGCCGCCCAGGATCACGGTTTGCCCATCCTGGATCAGCTCCGCCGTCGCTCGCCCGATGCGAACTTTTTCCTCCTGGCAACTGACCGCCAGCCGGCGGAAGTCGAGCGCCTCCTCGCGGGAAGAGGTAGACATGGCCCCGCCGTGGACGCGACGGATGTTCTGGCCCCGCTCTAGCTGAATCAGATCGCGGCGAACCGTGGCGCGCGAGACCCCCATCTCGGCGCACAGGGCCTCCAGGCTGACGAAGTCCTGCCGCGACAAGGCATCCTGAATCGTGCGTAGGCGCTCAATCTGGTTCATAGCGGAAGATGTACCATAGAATCATCCCCTGGAGTGCCCAGCGCCGGGGGGCGCAAGCCTGATTCATTATGCGCCAATTGTTCAAAATGCTGCAACAAACTTCTTTCAGGTTCAAGCTACATCATGCCAGGAGGCGCTTCAGTGAAAGGCGGCACGGATTTCAATAAGAATAACCTGGACTGCCTGCGCTTGATTCTGGCTTCCGTTGTTGCCCTGTTTCATATCTACGCGCTCTCCGGCCTGGCCGCGTTCTCCTTTTTCAGCGAGTTTCTGTCTCCGGTTTTTGCTGTCCGGTCGTTCTTTGTCATCAGCGGATTGCTGATCTATCGCAGTTATAGCCGGTCGTCCTCCCTTCGTTCCTACCTGGACAAGCGGGTAAGGCGTATCTATCCTGCCTACTTTACGGTAATTATCCTGTGCGCCATCTTATTCTGGCCATTGAGCACACTTCCTTCATGGCACTATTTTGGCGCGGGTTTCTGGAAGTATCTTGGCGCTAATCTTATGTTTCTCAACTTCCTTTCACCTTCTTTGCCCGGAGTCTTCACCTCGAATCTGATGACACCCGTGGATGGAGCGCTCTGGACGCTCAAGATCGAAGTGGCATTTTACCTGTTTGTTCCGGTCATGCACTTTTTGTGCGGCCGCTTCGGAAGAATGAAAACGATTGGGACGATCTTCGGCCTGTCCTGCGCATGGAAGTATGGCTTTGCAATGCTAGACGCGATGGCCCGGGCGCGCGGCGGGAATTTTAATATGGGAGGAGATACCATCTATTCAAAACTGGCGATTCAGTTTCCAGGGCAACTGTTGTATTTCTGCGCCGGGATATTACTTCTTCTCTATTTTGATCGATTGAAATTGCATTTCAGGCCCATTCTTGCCTTGACCATTGGCATATATATCCTTGATCACTGGCTTGCAGCCGGCAATCTGGATGTTCTCTGGATCTCCGGGGTGGTATTTGTCTTTGGATTCTGGCATTATTTTGGCAATTTTTCAAAACATGGTGATTTTTCCTATGGAGTTTACATCGTACATTGGCCCATCTTGCAGGTATTGATTTATTTGGGCTTGGCGCGAATGAACCCGGCAGTCTTCCTGCTGCTCAGCGTCTTTTGCATCGCAGTTGCGGGGTTTCTCATGTGGCATCTGGTCGAGAGCAGGTTTCTGAAGAGTAGTTCCCATTACCTCCAGACCGTCTTCAAGGCGGCTGGACCAGGATAAATTCCGGGAAACGCGCCGGCGAAAGCTTTGCATCCGCCATCAACCAAGTTGAAGATTTGCTACAATCAGATGTTGTATTGCGCACGGATCATTCTTTATGGGCTTCGTATTCAGTGTTCTCTATTTCGTGGTGTACTATCTCACGCCGGCCACGGTCTTCGGGCCGCTGGCTGAGTTTCACATTGAGTTGATCCTGGCGGTATTGCTTATAGGTTTGTCCGTGCCGAAACTGGCGGGATCGATTGTATTAAAAACCCCGCAGTCTTTGGCTCTGATTGCCTTGACGTTTGCGGTTTTCCTGTCGGTGCTTATCGCGGCGCGCTGGGTCAGCGGAGCCTTTGCGGCATGGCTTGCGTTCATCCCTGCCATCTTCGCCTATTTTCTGGTATGCCTTCATTGCGCCACGAAGAAGCGTATGCAGATCATGGTGTTTTTCTTGCTGCTTTCCTGCCTGTTTGTTATGGCGAACGGATACTCCGAGACGATGCACGGAGTTCCGGATACCGCTGCAAATCAACAAGCACTTTCTGTAAGCTCGTACGCTCTTGTGCAGAACGGCGCAGACGGATTGATTTACCGCATCAGGGGGCTGGGAGAGATCCATGATCCCAATGACTTCGGACAGTTGCTGGTTTGCGTGACTCCCTTGATCTTTTTTTTCTGGAAGCCTAAAAGCAGCTTTCGAAACTTTTTTTTCGTATTGCTTCCGGTGAGCGCGCTTTTGTTCGGAACTTATTTGACCCACTCGCGCGGCGCTTTGCTGGCATTGATGGCGATTCTCATCGTTTCGTCGCGCCGCCGTATCGGTTTGCTTCCTGCACTGGTGTTGGGGGCAGGCGTTTTCGCCGCGTCCATGGCCCTGCATTTTTCCGGAGGGCGGGATATTTCCGCCGAAGCAGGAGCGGACCGCACCGCGCTGTGGGGCACAGGGCTGCAGATTCTGAAAGCTCATCCCTTATTTGGAGTGGGCATCGGCGCATTTTCCGACAACTGCGATGGGTGCGGTCATACGGCCCATAACTCGCTGGTAGTCTGCGCGGCGGAGACAGGCTTATTTGGATTGTTTTTCTGGTGTTTTTTCCTGTTCGCCGCGATAAGGAATGTTTTGGTGATTGCTTCTCCGCAAAAGGTCAGCGAGACAGACCCAATTCAGACTGATGAAGAAACTTTTTCGCAAGCGGGAATCAAGCTCGAGGCAATCGACAAGGCCGAGATCAACCGCCTGGGAAGTTTACTCTTATTGTCGCTGACCGGCTTTTGTGTGTCTGGATGGTTTCTTTCACGCGCCTACATCCTGACGCTTTTCTTGTTGGGGGGGCTGGTGGAGGTGGTTTACGAGATGGCGCTGCGGCGCGGCATGGTTGCTCCGCGCCTGCCAATTGCGCGTACCGCGCTTTATTCGGCGGGTTTGGCAGCAGCGCTGGTGCTGCTGATGTACGTGTTGCTTCGCACTGTCAACTTGATGCATTGACCCTGCGAATGCAGCGCCGGTTTCCAGACCAGCTGTCGTGCGGGTGTCCTCGCTCGCACCGGTTCAGAGGTAATCGGCAAATCACTCGGTCTGAATACTAGAGCGTTGGGCAAACCCTATGAAGATAGTACACGTAGTGGACAGCATGGAGATCGGAGGCGCCGAGACGCTGGTCGCGCAACTCTGCCGGTTGCAGCGCGAAGACGGCCATGACCCTAGCGTCTACGCGATTCTTTCGCTTGGACCCCTTGGCGAACAATTGCAGAAAGAGGGCTTTCATGTGCGGGCGCACGTTGGCCACCGTCTATCCGATTCAGCGCGTAATTTCTTCCGCATCTTCAAGGAACTGCGCCCGGACGTGGTTCATCTTCACAACCCAACGCCTGCTACTTACGCAGGAATCTCCGCGCGCGTGGCCGGCGTGCCCAGCATTCTTTCCACCCGGCATAGCCTGGTGGCGCCGCCCCATAACTTGGTCAGAGAGTTGAAGTACAGCATTGCCGCCGGCTTTTGCGACTGGGTGGTCGGCATCTGTGATGCAACGGTGAACAACATCAAGGAGATGCACAGCGTTCCAACGCGCAAGATTCGGCGCGTGTACAACGGGGCCGTTCCACTGGTGCGCGGGGCACAGGAGTTATGGCCAGCCAAGAGCGGATTTACTCTGGTCTATGTAGGCCGACTAGAGCCGGTGAAGAATCATGCGCTGCTGTTGAATGGCTTTCGCGTCGCGCTTGCTAAGCTTCCGAATCTGCGCCTTTGGATGGTGGGAGACGGCAGGGAGCGAAGGTCTTTGGAGAGCCTTTCCGCGCAGTTGGGCATAACTTCTCAAGTTACCTTCTGGGGGCAGCAGTTAGACGTAGCTCCCTTTTTCTCCGCGGCTGACGCATTCATCATGTCCTCGAAGTCTGAAGGGCTGCCCATCTCGCTGCTGCAAGCCTTCTCGCTGGGACTGCCGGCAATCGTCACCGATGTGGGTGGAATGGCGGAGGTGGTGCGCCTGGCGCGCGCGGGGATCATTGTTCCGCCGATGGATGCGGAAGGGATGGCCGCCGCAATCGTCAAAATGGCAACTCACGATTCCGAGCGGTGTGAGTTTTCTCGCAATGCTACATCCTCATTCCATGAGCGATTCTCTCTGAGGACCATGGCGGATGCCTACATGCGCCTTTACCGCGGCACGCCGCGCGCCCGCAGGAAGAGTTTGTTCTAGGGCGGTGGCGCAACACTTGCATGGAGTGAGCACGTGAGAGAGTGAATAAGTGAAGAATGCGCCATTACTTCACTTATTCACTCTCTCACCGGTATCGATCCCGAGGCCGAATTACCACTTGGTCAGCTTGCATTCGTCGGTCAAACGAACCGGCGTTCCCAACGATAGAACCTCGAAGTCTGTTACTTTCAGGTCCTGCAGATCATGCGAGCCGAAATCCATATCGGTGTATTTGGCCTTGGTATCCACGTCATTCTGCGCGGTAAGAGTCATATTGCCTCCGTCGGAGAGGAACATGCCGTATTTCTGCATGGCGCGGGCAACAACCTGCGCCGCGGGTGTAAGCTGCGACAAGTCGTAGGAGGCCTTCAAGCGGAAGCGAGCGCCCATCGGCGGGGCGGTAATTGGGCCACGCGGAGCACCAGCGTGCGTGGCGGGATGCACATAAACGTGGGCGCGAATGCGCGGGTTGGGAAGAGTAAAACGTATGGCGTGGTTGATACTTCCGTTAGCCAGCTCGTCGGCGTTGAAAAGCAGGGGAGCGATCGGGAGGCCGCCAGCATCAGCACTGGTGCATTGATCTCCGCGCAAAGAGGGCGGATAGACGCGATTGAGGTCCCAAACCGCGACAAAGGACGCTTTCAGCACATTCTCCGCGTAATTCGCCTCGTAAGCCTCGTAAAGTTTTCCATGCGCGCGGTCCACCACGAGCAAATGGCAGTCTTGCTGGCTAACATCGCACTGGTAACCGGATTCTCCTTCGATGCCGCCATGGGTGGGAAGGGGAAAGGTTGAAACCATGTCGGAATCCGCTGCCATAAAGTTCGGCGCCTTTTGAAAGGCGACAAAGGGCGTGGAGGCGTCGGCCTGCATCACCCGCATGCTCCAATCGACTTGCATTCTGCCCATTCCCCAGCCGCCCGCTCCGGCAAGCCAGGAGATGATCTCGGAAGATTGAGGATCGACAGGAGCGTGGCTGATGTCCTGGGTCCAGGGGGAGCCGGCGGGAAAGAAGGGCGCGGGCGCGGCGATATGTTCCAGTTTGGCGGCTTTCACCTTGGTGATGTGGTTATGAAGGCCGTATCCGGTAAGGATCACCGCGATGCCCAGCACAGAGATAATCAGCGTTTTCATGGGTTTCATGTTGGTTGGATGCTCCTCTCACGATTGTGAGTCACTCAAGGGAATTCTACACCTGTCTTCTTCCGCGGCGGGTCAATCCGGAAATGAAAAATTCTCAATTTACGGAGCTGCAATCCCGGCCGGAGGATTGCCGGAGTTCCAAATCTTCCAAAGGTCTCCGCGCGTAAAGAGGAATCTGTAGAGTCCCACGACGGCGGCCGCAAGCAGCACGAGCATGGCGCCGGCCGGAGCCGCGACGCGATGGACGACGGGAACTTTGCAATAGAGAGAGGCTGCCGCCAGAATCCAGCACAGGATCTGCAAGACAGCCAATGCCGCATAGATCCGCGAAGCGCCAGAGAGCGCCAGCGTGGAGAGCAGCAGAAGAATCATCAGGTAGGGCGCCATGAGACGCGTCACCTTGTGGGAGAGAAGCTGGAAGAGAACCGGATTGCGCGGCGTCAGTGTCCAAGGCGCAAGCTGAAAGAGCTGGAAGTTGCCGGCCAGCGTGCGGACTTTGCGTTGAAACTCCTTTTCAATTTTTGCCGGCCAGGTGTCATACACAAAGGCTTGCGGGTCAAGAACCGATCGGTAGCCCTGGCGAATGATGGAAAGCGGCTGAAACATATCGTCCAGGATCATTCCGGCGGGCTGAGGCACGGCAATTTCGCGGCGGATGGCATAGAATCCGCCATAAACGCCGACCGGAGAGGCAAAGATCGATTCGCAATTCCTGATCCACTTTTCGTAGCGCCAGTAGTGGCTGCTGACGGCCGCGGAGGTGTGATCGTGACTGTCGGTACGCAGAATCAGTTCGCCGGCGACGCAGCCAACCTGGGGATCGGCGAAGTTGCTGACCAGTTGCTGGATGGCGCCGGGAGCGATCTCCGGCCGTATGTCCACGAAGAGGATCACCTCGGCCGTAGCCCGGGCCATTCCTGCATTCACGGCGACCGCCTTGCCGCCATGCTCCGGAAGGAGGATGGAAATCAAGCGCGGATGCTGCTCGTGCGCCAGCAGCTCGGCGGTGCCGTCGGTTGAGCCATCCGAGACGAGGATGATCTCCTGGATGTGGGGGTAATCGAGTTCCAGCAGGTGCTGAATCTTGCGCGGCAGAAGCGCCGCGCCGTTGTGGACCGCCAGCACAATGCTGACGCCGGGAGTGATGGGGCGGGAGATCCAGGGGCGCGGACGCAAGCGCGCCAGCATCCAGATCAGGACAGGATAGCCCAGATAGGTGTAAAAGACGCCCAGCAGAGAGAGCCAGAAGACCAATCTCACTGAGCCCCCCTGCGCAGAATGATGGTTTTGATGGTCTCGAACATGATCAACAGATCCAGGCCGATCGACTGATGCTTGATGTAATAAAGGTCGTATTCGAGCTTGTGCCTGGTCTCCTCGAGACTGGCGCCATAACGGTAACGCACCTGCGCCCAGCCGGTGATTCCGGGGCGGATCATGTGGCGCAAGTCATAGTAGGGAATCTCCTGGCTGAGCCACTGCACAAATTCGGGGCGCTCGGGACGGGGACCGACAAATCCCATCTCGCCGCGCAGAACATTCCACAACTGCGGAATCTCGTCCAGCCGGGTCTTGCGCATGAATCCACCGATGCGGGTCACACGCGGATCGTCCCGGGACGCCCAGACCGCCCCCTGAGCCTCCGCGTTGACAAACATGGTGCGGAATTTGTGCGCGGTGAAGAGGGTTCCGCGCTGTCCGACGCGCGTCTGGTTGAAAAAAATGGGGCCTGGCGAAGAGAGGCGCACCGCCAGAATGATGAATGGGATAAACGGAAGGCAAATCACCAGCGCCGTCAAGGAGACCGCAAAGGAGAGCAAGCGCCGGAAGAGCTGTTGCGAAGGACTCATGCGGAAGCCTTCGGTAAAGATCAGGGTGCTGGGATTGAGTCCGTCCAGGGGAAGATGGCCAGAGAGCCTCTCTTGCAGCGCGCTGGCATTCTCAATCACCACGCCGCGCACGCGCAGGTCAAGAAGTTCACGGACCGGCATCGCCGCGCGACGGTCCTCCATGGCGACAATGACTCGATCAATGCTCGGCTTGGGCTGGCGGAAGGCGCGCAATTCGGTGGCAAAGTGATCCCGCTGGCCGATAGGCTCGCCTTCGCCCTTCCATCCGATCACATCCATGCCGGCATCGCGGCTTTCGCGCAGCAACTGGACCACGGAGCGAGCTCTTTCGCCACTGCCCAGAACATAGACGCGCTCGCGAAAGATGGGAAAGACCAGAATCCAATCGTAGGCCCACCGCCAAAGGAAGAGAAAAACGGTAAGAATGGAAACACCGACGACCAATACATTGGGGCCGATGTCCAAATCAGGAAAGAAAAAAACCAGTCCGGCAAGAACGAAGGAGAGAAAGCTCAGCACCAGAAGGAGCCGAAAATAAATCTCCCAGGCGGCCGAGGTGCGACGCGGCCCATACAGATCAAAGTAATAGGTGAGCAGCAGCGTCATGACGGTGACGCCGGCAATTTTAAGCATTCCTCCTTCATAGAACAGGGCGATATAGGGATCTTCTACCGCGATGGACGCGGCGATCAGGAAGGCGCCGGCCACGAGCAGCACTTCACAGCCCAGCAGCACCAATTTCCGCGTCGGATAGTACACATTGAAGAGTCTGATCATCCGGAGCGCCTTTTATACCTTTCTTCCATGCGATCCGCTTCCGGTCTCGGGCCTTCCATAGTAGTAATAAGCGCCGCTGCGGGGAACTTCCTTGACGGCATTCAGGACGAAACCGAGAAGGCGGCAGTTAGCGAAAGCTGATTGAGCGCGCTGCGCCACATCGTAGGGAGTTTGCGCGGCGCGGGCCACCAGCATCACACCATCGACGGCGCGCGCCAAGTCGATGGCGTCCGCCACCGGCAACACCGGCGGAGAGTCGATAATGATCCAGTCGAAGTGCGGCGACAGCGTGGTGACCAGCTCTTCAATGCGGTGGTTGGAGACCAGTTCAGAGGAGTTGTCTCCGCCTGCGCCCGCCGGGATAAACGTCACATCCGGCATTTGCCACGACTGGCCTTCAATATTGATGTGGAAATGCTGATTGCGCTGCAGAATCTCGCTGGCCTTCGCGGAGCCGGAAAGATACTCGGCAAGCCCTGGCAGAATGGGAGAACCCAGGAGTTTATGAAGCGAGGGCTTGCGCATGTCGGCGTCAATCAGCAAAACGCTGTTATTTTTGTTGCGCGCCAGACTGATAGCCAAATTGGCCGCCACAAACGACTTGCCTTCCGAGGGTAATGCGCTGCTGATCAGGATGGTCTTCAGCGGAGCCTGATCGCGAAACTGAAAGATTTGCGTGCGCAGGCCGCGAAACTGCTCAATCCCTTCACCCCGGTCTCCCAGGGTCGGAAGAGAATTGAAAGCGGGGTTCCAGGGGTGCCGGGTGATTAGATCGAAGAGGATCTCCTCCTGAACCGGAGGCAGTTCCGCTTTGCCGGAAGAGGCAAAAGGCTCGATAAACTCCGAGTTGTCGGATTCAGGAAAGGAACCCCTCTCCTGGTTCGCTCGTTGCAGCGCATCGTAGATTCGGCTCATATTTCACGTTCCTTTGGGGGATTCGCGCCTTTCATAACGGGCGCGAGGGAGTTGAACGCATTGTTTTGCGAGCTGCGGTTCATCAAAGTTTGCATCGCCGGCACCGAGATTGTGAAAGGATGCTCAATCACATTGAGTTCCAGGCCAACCGCCTCGACAATGTACTTGGGGATAGGTTTGACCTGCTCCGCATACGCATTGACCAGGGAGTTTTCGCAGAGCAGATTGATGACCCGGGGGATGCCCTGGGAATAGTGATAAACAAGATTGGCTGCTTCGGGTAGAAACACCTGCTGCGTGGCTCCGGCGATGCGCAATCTCTCGCTGATGTAATCCCGTGTTTCCTCGCCGGTCAGCGGTTGTGTCTTGCACCAGAATGCAATCCGCTGGCGCAACTGCCGCACATTGGGGTTATGCAGCATCACTTCCAGCTCGGGCTGGCCAGACAACACAATCTGTACCAGCTTCTCCGAACCGGTTTCCAGATTCGTCAGAAGGCGTATCTCTTCCAGAAGATCCCACGACAGGTTTTGCGCTTCATCGACGACAATGACGCATAATTGATGCGCGCGATACCGCTCGATCAGCCAGCTATTCAATTGCAAAAGCATACTGGACTTGGTGCGGGTGCGTGGCGGAATCCCGAAGTCGGTGAGTACAAACTCCAGAAAATCAAGCACATCCAAGCGAGGATTGAAGACAAACGAAGTGGAGATGCGCTCCTTGGTGAAGGTGCCCAGAACAGCCCTGAGGAGGGTTGTCTTTCCCGTTCCCACTTCGCCCGTCATGACCACGAATCCCTTGCGCGCCGCAATGCCGTACTGCAAACAGGCCAAGGCCTCCTGAACCTGCGGCCTCAGAAAGAGAAACCGCGGGTCAGGATTGGCTCCGAAAGGTTGGGCGCGAAGGCCGAAGTAGGATCTGTACATGGCTAGGTGCGTGCGCCTTCCACGGGGTTAGGGCTGCGGGAAAAGATTTTTTTCAGTCTTGGGCGAAAACCGGTCGAGTCTGGCTTCTCCAGAACTTTGATGTACGAAACAAGGGCCAGCGTGGGCAGCTTGGTGAAGGCCCAGATGTCAGCCTCGGTGCGCAGGGAGGTATCGCGGTACTCCAGCAGGCCGGCCAGCAGCAGCCCCAAAGCCAGACCGGTTGCCAGCCCACCGCCGGCAAAGATGCGCTGATTGGGGGAGGTGGGTTCTTCCGGGAGGTTGGGAGCGTCCATCACTCGAAATTGCTCGCCCTGCTGCCGATGTTCGAGGGCCGTGGCCATCGTGGATTCATTCATCTTGTTGAGCAGAGTGTTATAGAACTGCAGCGCCGTATCATGATCGCGCGTAATCGCTTTGTACTCCTCCTCGATCATGGGGCTGGACTCGATTTTGGCCTGATAGGCTTTGACCTGCTGCGATATCCCCGCCTGCTCCTGCTTGGCCTCGGCCAGCGACATCTTGACGGCGCGAAGCTGCAATTTGAGCTGTTTGAGCTGCGGCGAGTCGGCGGGGCTGACGCCGGCTTCATCCTTGGCTGGCGCCGTGGCCGCGGCCTCGTGCGCAATCTGCTCCCGCAGATTGGCAATCCTGCGCTTGCTCGCGAGCACATCCGGATGGTCCGGCGTATAACGAGCTTCCATATCCTTTTCCTGCTGGAGGGCTTCCTTGAGCTGCAACTGAAGCGCGCTCGGCGTGCCTCCGCCGGTGGCCAAGTCGCCGTGGGTGGATGTTTGCGACTGCTCGGTGACCATCGCTTGCAGGAAGGTTTCTTCCTGCTGCTGGCGGTTGACCGTCTGCGTAGCGGCGTCCAGCCGCGCCGTCAGCGCCTGAAGAGAGCTTTCATTGGCGTTGCCCATGGGCACGCTCATATCGCCGATCTTGAGCGTCTGGCCCGGCAGCCGGCTGAGATTCTTGCGTTCGAAATCCGCCAATTTCGCGTCCTGTTCGTCGAGGCTTCTCTTGGCGTCATCCAGTCGCTGCTTGAGGAAGTCGGTCGTGCCTTGCGCCGCTTCCTCTCGCTCGCTGATATTGGCCGCGGTGAACAGCGAGGTGATCTCGCCGCAGACCTGCTGTGCGGTGCGCGCGTCCTGGGCCTTGAAGGTGATAAAGAATCCGGGCATTCCCCGCGACTCACCGCTGGGAATCGGCTTGATGCCAATCGCTTTCTGCGTCAGCTCGATCTTGTCGTCCATATTGGCAACCTTGGGATAGAGGCTGAACTGGGTGATGATCGGCTCGATGCGCGAGCGGCTGAGAATCTGCTCCCGCATCGACGCCAGACGCGCATTGATGTCTTCGTTGACGACGGGTTTCACAATATCTTCCGGGACCTTCTGCTGCTCGATCAGCACCAGCGTCTGCGACATATACACGGTAGGCAGAAAGTGGCAGATGGTCATGCTGATCCCCCAGCAGAGCAGCGCGGAAGCCAGGAGCAGCCACCACCGCCGCTTCAATATATCCATGTAGTCCCGCATGGCCAGTTCACGATGTCCGAGCATAGACCTCCTTCTTCGATTACCTCTTGAAACGCTTGTCCCGTGGGGAGTAGGAAATTCCGAAACCGATCACCTGCGTCAGTCCGTTGAGGACATTCGTCGTGTATCCCAAAGGTGAATTGGGCACCGCAACCTGCGTATTCATCGTTTGATCAACTACCGTGTAATTTGCAAACGCAGAGAAGTACCGGCCTAGCGTGCGCGTGGCTTGCACGCCACCATACCGGGCGTTGGTGGTCGGTGTAACATTCAGTGGAACCAGATAGAGAACGCCTTGCGCGTTATATACCAATTCCTCGGCAATCAGCGCGGAAGTGCGCATATACGAGCCGGTCGCTCCAACCACCAGTTTCTTCCCGAATCCGCGCGAAAAATTTGCGCCGACTGAATCGCTTTCGGCGCCCAGCATATAGCCCGCACCGCCATTGACTCCATGGCTGTAAAAGAGGCCTGCCGTTCCAAACTTGAATGAATCCGATGCCGAAGCGCTGGCCATGTAACTGATGGAAGAGGACTGGACGGTGGCGCCTGAACTGGAGATCCACTGCGGGCCAATCGACGCGCTGGTGGTGATCTTGGCGTTCCATTGACGGCTGAAACCGATTTGCGCGGATTCGGTTTGGCTATCGTTGAAGTGCAGGGCGCCGGCCGTGGAAGTGACGCCGCCGCCATAATTAAAGCGGGAAAATGCATACGTGCCCGTCACCGAATTATGCGCGTCCAGACGCCGGGAAACACCCGCATTCGCAGTCAGGGTATCCGTGTTCAGGCCGTTCCCGTCGATGAAATACATCTGCCCCGCGGCGCCGCCAACACTGAGAGATGTGGAACGGCTGAGCCGGCGGCTCGCGCTGAGCGTCGTCATGTTGTCGAGCATGCGGGTATTCACCGTCAGGATCGTCTGGTCAGTCGACGTGGTGGACCCCGTTCCGCCGATCGGTTCCCCGGTTCCCGGTACGCCGGAAAAGCCCGTGGTCGGGGTTTCAAAGGAATAACTGACATTGTCGCTGGCGCTCAGGCTCCAGGTGCGCTCGGCGAAGCCTTGCGAAAGGGAAAGGTGTTGAAAGACATTTCCCGTGTTGTTTGGCCCAGCCCACGCCCATCCGTAACCGCCGCCATACTGCATGGTGAAGGGGAAGCGCTTGCTGATATCCGTGTAGCTGGCATCGCCCGAGAGATAGCTCTGCTGCCGGCCACCCTCAACGCCGCCGATCTGCGAGGTCTCGGAATAGCGCAGGTCCGTGCGCAGCGAACCGCTCACCGGCAGCCTCGTGAAACTGCCGGAATCGGCAGTGCCGACCGCCGCGGGAAGAACTTGCGCGCGCATCGCCGCACTGGCGAGAAAAAGCATCGCCGCTAGTAGAAATGTCAGACTCTGCTTCATGACGCCAGCCTTATGGGACAACAATCGTATCCCCCGGATTCAAGGTGAGATTGAGCGAAAGATCGCCCTTCAATGCCTGTTTGTATTGGACGGGAATCTTCTGCTGCTTGCCGCCCACGGTGCGCAGGATGTAGATCTTCTTGGTATTGGCGAACTCATTGAGACCCCCGGCGGTTCCGATGGCCTCCAGAAGGGTCATGCCCGGAGTCATCATGATCGGTCCCGTATGGCCGATTTCGCCAATCAGATAAATTTTCTTGCTGTTCATCTGATTCAGAAATACCGTCACATTGGGATCCTGAATATACTTCTTCAGCAGTTCCGTGATCTCCTTGGCCAACTGCATCGGTGTCTTGCCGGAGGCTTTGATGTCGCCCACCAGCGGCAAAGAGATCATGCCGTCAGGACGGACCAGCACCCCCCTGTCCGTCAGCCCATCTTCCTTCCAAACGACAACGGCGATCGAATCCAACTCTCCAATGACATAACTGTCGTCCATTGCAGCCTTGGCGCCGTCCTGCGCCGCGGGCTTGGCGGCGCTCTGCGCCGGCAGTGTGGCCGGGGCCTGCGCGGCCGGTTGCCCGGCGGAAGGCTTTTGCTGCGCGGTGCAGAAAAGCGCCGGAAGAAGGAAGAACAACACAACAGTAAACCCAGATTTCATAGTGCGGCTCCATTCATGCTTGAGGCAGGCAATCGCTCCGACTCGATCTGCTTCAGTTTGTAGAGCAGGGCTTTGTAGCTGATCCCCAACTCCACCGCGGCGCGCTTGCGGTTGCCGCCAGTCGAAACCAAGACCTCGGAGATCAGTTGGCGTTCGATCCGGGCCGAAGAGGCCCGCGTGGCCTCCTTCAATAATAGACGCCGAGGTCTGCCGCCGGATCGCCCCGAGGCAGTGGTCGCTTTGATGGCCGCCAGAGAGATGGCTTGGTCGCCAACCGCGACAAAGGTCTTGAGGACGGTCTGCAACTCTGGAAGATTGCCCGGCCAGGAGTGCTCCATCAGGTGTTGAACGCTTTCCTTGCTGAGGATCGGCTTGGGGCGCTCGAATTGCATCGCGTAGCGCGTCAGCAACGCGTCGGCCAAAGAAAGAATCTCGCTCCTCCGGCAGCGCAGCGGTGGAATCCTGAGCGTCAGGGCCGAAACAGCCTGGTAGAAATCCTCGCCGACCCGCCCGGATTTGACCTCTTCGCCGAGATCGCGGCTTGAGCCACACAGCAAACGGCCGGCCGGCAACTGCTTCGACCGATAGTAGGAGGCCAGGAGTGATTCCTGAGCGGAAAGATTAAGATCCGTTATTTCAGACAGATAAACCGTTCCATCGGTGGAGAGCGCGGCCTGCAGCCCGCGCGCGCTGGCATCCCTGCTGCAAATCTCCTGGAAGGCCGCGCCGCGGCGCTTCGACTGCGCGTGAATCCGTTCTGCCATGGTGCGCTTGCCCGCCCCCGGCTCACCCAGAATCAAGACCGGGCAATCGCTTTCGGCGATGCGGAGAATCGTTTGCAGAACCAGCGCCTCAACCGGAGCGGTCGAGGAAATTGGCCGGTTCTCCACTTCGATCCACTTACCATCTGCCATAAAAATCCTGAAACTCAGTCCTTCCATAGCAAGACATCTTCCAAACCAGGCCCAAGCACCGGCGCGGATGATCTTTTGCGTAACCTGCTGGTTTTTTGCCGGTTTCGCGGAAGCCGGGGAGAAATAAGCTGCGTTTTCCCCTTCTGTGGGAAGAAAAATGCTAATCATTTCCCTGGCATGTGGAAGGTAATTTCCACTCTGCCGAGAAGAGAAATTCCAGTATACAGGTAAATTCGTTGGAGTTTTCCAAAGAATACGCTCCGCCGCTTTCGGTATGCAGATTGCTAGTGATACAGTGGAACATACTCCCATCCTTGAGGATTTCACTACGGAGAATACGGTACAAGTCGCGCAAACCCCGGCGAAGGCCTCCGGTTTCTGGCTCTTTCGCAACCCACAATCGGCTGCGGGCGCCGCTGTGATCGGCTTGCTCGTGCTTGCGGTGTATTACCAGGTTCTCGGCAAGTTGGTCACCGACTGGTGGACCATCCCTGATTTCTCCCACGGCTTTTTGGTGCCCTTCTTTGCCGCCTTCCTCGTCTGGGAGAAGAGACATGCCCTGCCCGGCGTCCCCCTCGCTCCGGCTTGGAGCGGGATTGGGGTGACCGCCCTCGGGCTGATGGTCCTTCTCTTGGGGGTCTACGGCTCGGAACTCTTTTTATCCCGTGTTTCTCTGATTCTTCTGATGGCCGGATTGACGCTTACCTTTGGCGGCTGGCAGCTCTTGCGTGAACTGCGCTTCGCCCTGCTGGTTTTGCTGCTGGCCATCCCGATTCCCGCCATTCTCTTCAACCAAATCACCTTTCCCCTCCAGATTCTGGCCTCCAAGATGGCCAGCGACCTGCTGCCTCTCTTCGGCGTTCCGGTCCTGCGCGAGGGCAACGTCATTCAACTTCCTTTGATGAAGCTGGAGGTCGCCGAGGCTTGCAGCGGCATTCGATCGCTGATGAGCCTCTTCACGCTGGCCGTCTTTTACGGTTACTTCATGGAGAAGTCCAACCGGCGGCGGGTGATGCTTGTGCTGGCCAGTATCCCCATTGCGATTGCCGCCAACGCGGTGCGCATCCTTGGCACCGGGCTTTGCGTTCAATACTGGGATCCCGACAAGGCGCTGGGCTTTTTTCACGAGTTTTCCGGTTGGGTCATCTTTCTGGTTTCCCTGACCTGCCTGTATATTGTTCATCAGGCGATGAGCCTGTTTCCGTGGAAGAGGCGGCAGAGATGAAGAGCCTTCGATTCTGGACCGTTGTCCTGCTGCTGACCGGCGCGGCGCTGCTGTTGCACCTGCGCTCCCATGTCGATCAAAATCCCCCCAGCGAGCCTCTGGCGAACTTCCCTCTCAGCTTGGCGGGATGGACGGGAACCGATCTCGAAATCGATCAGGAGACGCGCGACGTCCTCGGAGCCGGTGATATTCTCTCCCGCCTTTATATCCGGGACAAGCATACGGCGCCGATCAACCTTTTTATTGGCTATTTTCCCAGCCAGCGCACCGGGCAAACCATTCATTCTCCTAAAAATTGCCTCCCAGGGGCGGGCTGGGTCTTTGAATCCTCCGGCGTCATTGATCTTACCGACGCGGCGGGCAAGACGCATCGGGTCGGCGAGTATATCATTTCAAACGGCGGAGAAAAGCAGTTTGTTCTCTACTGGTATCAGGCGCACGGGCGTAGCGTTGCCAGCGAGTATATGGCGAAGATCTATATGGCTGTCGATGCCATGCGCCTGAATCGTACGGACGGAGCTTTGGTGCGCGTCATTACGCCCATGGTTCCCAACGAAGATATTGCGGTGGCAAGAGAGCGCGCCGAGGCTTTCACCCGGCAGCTTGCGCCCCTGCTGCCGCGTTTTATCCCTGACTAAGTTCAGGAATGTGCGATGGAGAGGCTGCCCGCTCTGCCGATGGACCTCGGTTCCGGTCTTTCAAGCGACAGTCTGAAAGGAAGGGTAAGATGGCATTTGAGTCCGGCTTTTGCGCAACGTGGAGAGCGCGCCAATCCCGCGCCGCTCTGGGTATGGTTACGCTATTTGTATTGGCAGCTTTTTTGTCCGGGTGCTTCCGCAACCCCAACGTGCGCAAGCACAAGTACCTGGAAAGCGGGCAGAAGTATGCCGCCCAGGGAAAGGATAAAGAGGCCGCCATTCAGTTTTCAAACGCCTTGAAGATCGACAAGAACTTCGCCGATGCGCATTATGCCTTGGCGCAGACGTATCTTCACATGGGAGCCTTCAGCGCTTCCTTCGGCGAATTGCAGCGCACTGTCTATCTGCAGCCGGGCAACATCAAGGCGCGCATCGATCTGGGAAATATGTTCCTGGCCGGAGGCAAGGTCGATGAGGCCCAGGCGCAGGCCTCGGCGGCCTTGAGCGCGCAACCGGGCAACGCCGATGTGCATGCTTTGCTTTCCCGCATCGCGGCCCGCCGTGGACAGAAGGACAATGCCCTGGCGGAGATTCATCGCGCATTGGAACTGGCTCCGAACGAAGCCGCCCTGCACCAGACCCTCGCTTTGCTGGAGGCTGGAGATGCCACTCAAAGCTCGGCCGTCGAAACCGAACTGAAGAAGTCCATCGAGTTGGATCAAAAATCGGTGAATGCCAAGCTGCTTCTGGCCACTTTCTATCTCAAAAACAACCGCTTGCAGGATGCCGAACATGCCTGCTGGGATGCGGTTTCCACCGATCCAAAGAATCTGAGAGCACGGGAATCGCTGGCGCAAATGATTCTGAAGCAGGGCGACCAGCCAAGGGCCGAGCAGGTGCTTCGCCAGGCCGCCAACGACCTGGCTGACGACCCGCAGGGCGTGCGCATTCTGGCCGACTACTATACGGAATCGGATCAAATGGACAAAGCCAAGGCGGAGTTTGCCAGCCTGGCCAAAAAATACCCCAAAAATCTTCCCGTGCAGTTGGGATATGTGCATATCCTTCTGCAAACCAAGGAGCTTGACGCCGCGCAGACGGTGATCACCGAACTGATGAAGAATCACGGCAAAGATCCACAGGTGGAGGTGTTGAACGGAATCGTGCTGCTGAACAACGGCAAGCCGAATGATGCCGTCATGGCTCTGCAGGGCGCGGTGAACAATGCGCCCAAGGACGCCTTCATTCAATTCTGGCTCGGCAAGGCGGCGCTGGCCAAAGGCGACACCAGTTTGGCCGAGAAAAGCTTTCAGCAAGCCGCGCAACTGAATCCGCGCGGCGTGGACGCACAGCAGGAGTTGGCGCTCATTGCCAGTCAGCGCGGCGACTTCAATCTGCTCTCCGACGTGGCGGAGAAGACCATCGCCGCCGCCCCGCGCTTCCCAGGCGCCTATATCTGGCGCGCCGCCGTGGATTTAAACCGCAAATCGGAGGACAAGGCCGAGGCTGACCTCAAGGAAGCCATGACGGTTGCTCCAAAAAGCGCTCAAGCCTACCTTGCCCTGGGCGAAATTCGCTTCGGACAAAAGAAATTCCCGGAGAGCGAGTCCCTCTATGAACAGGCCTTGCAGTTCGACCCCAATAACGTCGGGGCCTTGCGCGGTGTGGTCAATTGCGACCTTCAGAAAAAGCAGTTGCCGCAGGCCATCGAGCGAGTGAACACGCAAATCGCGAAGAGTCCCAGGAATAGCGGATTTTACGATATGCTGGCTCTTCTTCAGATTCAAAACAAGAATGTCGATCAGGCCGCCACCGTCGCCCAAAAAGCTATCGAATTGAATCCCGATGACAGCGATGCGGTTTCCATTTACGCGCAATTGCAGGTCATGCGCGGTCAGGCGCCCATCGCGATCACGGTATGGGAAAAATGGAACAAGGACCATCCCGGCAATGCCGCCGCCCTTGCCGTCCTGGGTAACCTGGAGGATGCGGTAGGAGATAAGAAGAAGGCCGAGTTCTACTACAATCGCGCTCTCGAAGTCAAGCCGGATCAGCCGGTGGCGGCCAACAATCTCGCCTACATGCTGCTGCAGCGCGGCGGGAATGTGGACCTGGCGCTCTCGCTGGCGCAGGCCGCGCGCCGCGGAATGCCGAATTCCCCTGACTCCGCCGATACTCTAGCCTGGGCCTACTATTACAAGGGAACCTACGGCTACTCCCGCGACCTTCTGGAAGACGCGCTCAAAAAGGCTCCCAACAACGCCGCCATGCACTACCACCTGGGGATGGTCTACACCAAGATGGCGGATCGAACCAATGCCCTGCTTCACCTCAAAAAGGCAATCTCCCTCGCGCCTCCGGGATCGGATACAGCCAAAGACGCGCAAGCTGCCTTGCAAAAGCTCGGCTAGTCGGTATTCCAGTTACACGGCGGCCGGCGCCAGTTCCGGTCGCCGCTTTGTTCCTCCGCCGGCGGTTTGCGCAGGCAATTTTCGTTGTAAGTCAGAGCCTTCCCTCCCATGACAAATATCAAAACCATAGCCCGGAACACTGGCTGGAACAGCATCGAGAATTTTATCAACGCGGTTGTTGTATTTTTTACTTCGATCGCCATCAACCGCTACCTCGGACCCGATAGAAACAGTTACATCATCTATGTCTCCCAGATCGCCGGAATGGTCAGCGGCCTGGGCGGATTGGGCATTCCCGCAACAACGCGGAAATACATGGCCGAGTTTGTCGGCATGGGCGACCGGGGAACCGCGAGATACATTTATTGGCGCACCCTGGCGCTGCAAACCGCCCTGGCCACTCTGGCCACAGGAGGCCTGCTGCTGTGGGTGATCCAATCAGCGACCGGGGATTACGTTCTGGCTTCGGCGCTGATTGTGCTCAGCATCTGGCCAGCCATGGTGAACTCCATCTCCTCGCAGGCCAATGCGGCCTCGGAAGTTTTTCTCTACAATGTGCCGGCCTCGGTCTTTTCTGCTGCGACCTACTTCTTATTGATTTTCGCGACCGTTTTTTTCAAATGGGGGGTCATTGGCGTCGGCGCCGCGTTGCTGTCCATGCGGTCGGTGGATTTCCTCGTGCGGGTAATTCCAACCATGAAGCGGGTGTTCGCCTGGGAAACCACGCATCAACTTCCAGCCGGATTATTCCGCCGCATGTTAAGCTTCGCATGGCAGAGCATCGCCAGCATCGCGGTGGCCATGATCGTCTGGGGCCGCTCCGAGGTTTTGCTGCTGGAGCATCTCAATGCCGATAAAAATCAGGTCTCATACTACTCCGTAGCTTTTACCATGGCCGAGCAGTTGCTGCTGGTCGCCACCATCTTCGGGGCGGCCGCCGGCGCCACCATCTTCGCTCAATTTGGGCGAGACAAATCCAAGCTCCCCGAACTGGCCGCCAACACCTTCCGCTACATCGCCATGATGTCCATTCCGGTGCACTTCATCGCCGCCTCGCTCGCCTTCCCGGCTTTGATGGTTGTCTATGGCCACAAATTCGTGGGCGCGGCAGTAGTTGTGACGTTGGCCCCTCTGTTATGCATGTTCAAGGCTTTTCTCCTGCCCGCGCAGAATCTCCTGGAGAGCATGGAACGTCAGCGCTTTGTGATTGCCGCCACGGTGATCGCCGGGATCATTGATATTGGCGTCGCGGCATATCTCATCCCCATGCACGGCGCGGTGGGCGCCTGCATCGGCAACGGCGCGGCGCAGTTGGCGGCCGTCGGCATCATGTGGGCCGTGGCCATTTATCTCTATGATGTGAAACTTCCTCGGCGGCTGGTCGCCAAGCTGGTTTTCAGCAGCGCGCTGGCCTCCTGGACCGCTCACCTTTTCGCCGCGCGGATGGCGCCGCTCCCGGCTATCCTGTGCGGTGGTAGCGCCTCCCTGATCGTGCTCTTTGCGCTTTTTTCTCTGCTGCGCGTGCTGGAGCCCGAGGATCTCATCCGCATCACGCAGTTAGTTGGAATGCTGCCCAACTCGTTCGCCGTGCCGGCCAGAACGCTGCTGGCGCTGCTGGTCCGTCCGCAATTTGTGGAAACTGCTCCCGGCGATGCCAGTGTTTTTCAAGGCTCGGAAGATGCTCCAGGGACAAGGGCCAAGGACACTCCGGTGGTCTTGCTCCTTGCATACTACTTTCCGCCCGACAATGAGATCGGCGCCGCTCGCCCTTATCGTTTTTATAAATACCTGAAAAAGCTCGGCTACGAAGTTCATGTTCTTACCGCTGCGCCGCAAAAGTCAGAGAACCCGGATGTGATTTTTGTCCAAGACTCACTCCGCTCTGAAAATCATGCGGGAGTTGCATGGCAGACGGAGCGGATCGTCCGCAGATACCTCTACAGCCGCGGCATTAAAATGCAATGGGCGGCAAAGGCCTATCAGGCTGGAAGATCGTTTCTGAAAAGCAGGAAAGGAGAAAGGGCTGTCATTCTTTCCACCTCTCCCCCCGTTGCTACGCATATCGCCGCCATGTGGCTTGCGGCTCGGATGGGGCAAAAATGGATCGCCGACTTCCGTGATCCGATTTACTTCAAAGACGGTCATCCAGGGCGCGTTCAGAGCTGGATTGCGGCTAGTCTTTCCCGCTTGGTGTTGACCCAGTCCGACCTTGCGTTGGCGAACACGGATAGTATGCGTCAACTCTGGCATCAACGCTTTCCCGGACTCGACGGGAAAATTCATGTTTTATGGAATGGCTTCGATTCGGAAGATGTCATCAGCACATATCGTCTTCCGCAACGGCAGCGCAAGATAATGAGCCACACCGGGGAACTCTACGGTGGAAGGGATATTCGCCCCATTCTCTACGGCGTGAGTCGGCTGCTTGAAAGCGGAAAGCTAAGCAGGGAAAGCATTCTTGTTCGTCAGATCGGAGAAGTGGCGCCAAGTGAACAGTTGGCCCCGGAGTTCCTTGAGGCCGCCCTGTCTGAGGGATGGTTGGAGATTAAGGAACCGGTTGTATCCTGCAAGGCGCGGTCGTTTGCACTTGATTCCGATGGACTGTTGCTGATCCAGCCTCATACCGCGATTCAGGTTCCCGGCAAGCTCTTCGAGTATTTGCGCCTGGGACGGCCCATTCTTGCCTATATTGTTCCCAATTCGCCCGTGGAGAGAATTCTTTGTCAGTCCGGCGTTCCCTTCGTGTGTATCTATCCAGACCACGATCCGGATGAATTCGATCGGCGGATTCTCCGCTTCCTCGACCTGCTCGATGGCCAATTGGCGGCTTATAGTCCTTGGTTTGCGGAGACTTTTGACGCATCTCGCCAAGTGAAGATTCTTGATGGATTGATCCGTTCACTGCCTGTCTAAGGAAGGGTAATTCATTGATGGAGCAGCAGGTTGCCCGCCCGCGTGCGCCGATACGGATTCAATGTCCCGATAAGAGCGATACTGGAAATGGATCAGCTTCGCTTGGGAAAAATCTTTCTATATGCGGGGTATAGCAATATCTTAAGAAGATAGACACAAGTTCCCACCGTCAGACGCCAATCGCGTAAATCAAAATCGAAAAACTCAGGAGACTTGTAAGAGCAGTAAATGCCCCTCCAAGAAGTTAGTCCTGCCTCAAGATAACTGCGAAAACAATTCACATCGCGAGTAAGGACAATGTGATGAAAATGATGTCCATTCCAGCTCACCGGCTCGACCTGCTCTCCGATCAAATCCAAATAATGCAGCCACCCCAGATCAACACCGGCGTAGGGCGCTGCGTCTGCTGTAACACTGTACCTCGGATTCGCTTCGATGAGCTTGACGCACCCGTCCCGGCTGTCACGCTTCAATTCTAGTTCACAGAGGCCTTCATAGCCTATCGATTGAAAAAAACCATCGCATAGCGCTTCCGTCTCTGGATCGCTGACCGGTTCCACAACACTCGCGGATCCAAAATAAATCGGAGTCGTTCTCAGTTCACGAACCAGGCAATGTCCCAGGCGTTTTCCTCCCTGTCCATAACAAGATAAGTACACGAGTTTTGCATCGTCGGGCCCCTCGATAATTTCCTGCACTACTACCGACGGTGTTACGTTCCGCGCAAGCTGGTATTGCGCCTCCAACTCGGATTGAGAATCAGCAAAGGCTATTTTCTGGTTCAACAGGGGGTGCCCTTGCGGAAACCGTTCCCATTCCCTGAAATGCACAGGCTTGATGAGACACGGAAATTGCGCCTTGCTGGAGAAATCGCGCAACTCATCGAGAGACTCGATATATTTTGTCTTCGGAACAGGCATCCCATTGACGTCCGCAATTTCATATTGCCGCTTTTTGGTAGCCAGCAGAGCCTGAGTTTCTATGGAAGCTGGCCGAAAAATAAAGTATGGTTTTAACGCATCTGCGTGAGCGGCAATCGCTGTCACGAACTGGTCCGCGCTGGGAATCAACACAGGCTTGCGACCTAGCCGCTTTGACAATTCAATCATGAACTGCGCCCACTCAGCCGGATGCGTGTCAGGATTGGGACAAAGATAGGCCGTTCCGTATACACTCTTGAATGCCTGTTGGGAAGAATTGCAGTCGACACAGAAAACTTCGACCATGCGGCGAACTAGGTTCCTCATCAACACTACACCTGTTTGATAACCACCTGCCACTACCACGGGTGGCCGGTCGATGCGTGACTGCTCACTCATAAAGATCGCTCCCAAACTTTCATTGTACATTTGCGACATAGTGCAGACGAAATGCGAAGCAATCAAGGCAAAAACCTGCCTGTAAATCGGCAGAAAGCTCCTTGCACCTTGAAGCGGCTCCAGCTTTGGCCTCCGACCCCAACGCGCTTCACATCGTATGGATTTGTTTTTCCTCTAAAATTTACGCCTCCATAGAACGAAAAAGCCGTGCGATAGTTCGCTTCTCGCGCTGCCTTCTGCGTTTGTTCGGTGAAGCTTGTCCCGCTACCCACTGGATAGGCGAGGGTATCGGTTTCGGCACCAAGATGCTCCCTGAAAATGGCTCTGGATTTGGACAATTCTTCGTATTGCTGCTCCGCCTCCAATTGGCTCAGCACCGTGTGCGAATGCGTGTGCGAGCCGATCGCCATGCCGCCGCCGATCATTGCGCGAGCCTCCTCCCAGTTCAAAAAACGCCGCAGCGTTCCGGGAGGTTCATCTCCCTCAGTCGCCTCCGCCAACTCCTGAATGAACCTCCGGCAATCGGAGTTATCGGGACGCTTGTAGAACTTCAGGATCGCCGTCAAGCTCCTTTCCAGGCCATTCTTATCGAGATCAATGGCCATCTTGGCCGGGAAATGAAGAGAGAATTGGCGTTTTCTGGCCGTTTTCACAAGGTAGGCGATATGATCCCACCAGGGAATCTCACAGGAGCCAACCATGCTGGTGGCCAGAAAGAAGACGCCCTGCGCGCCATGACTGCGGAGAATAGGATAAGCAATTTCGTAGTTATCCAGATAACCATCGTCAAAAGTAATCAAAACACGGCAGCGGCGCGTTTTCTCTTTCTCCGTACCTTCGATAAAGGCCAAAGCTTCATCGAGAGTTACCAGCGATAGCCGCCGCTTCAGAAAGGCGATCTGCTCATTGAATCGATCGGCGGTGGCGGAGAAGACACCCGGATCGAAGAGATCGTCCGCGGCGTTGCCAATGCGATGATAATTCAGGACCAAGAGGGAATCGCGCGCCGGCAGCCGCGAAAGCAGTGAGGCCGCGCCGCTCCAGA
>CAYVGW010000029.1:0-33405 GCA_964450895.1 uncultured Occallatibacter sp.
TTGCGCAGCATCTTGTCGGTGCGCCAGTCCTTGGCCAGCTCGACGGCGGCGCGGTTCAGGTTGCCGGCGTACTGCTCCAGCTTGGTCTCGAAGCGGGCGAAGAGCGAGAAGGCGTCGGCGGTGGAACCGGCGAATCCGGCCAGAATCTTTTCCTGGTAGAGGCGGCGAATCTTTTTGGCCGAATGTTTCAGCACGTGGTCGCCGAGGGTGACCTGGCCGTCGGCGGCCATCACCACTTGGCCATTGCGGCGAACACAAATCACGGTGGTCGAACGGATGCGGGAGGACTGCGCCGCTGCGGGTTTTTTACTGGAAGCCATGAGTAAACCTCTGAAAATGCGGGCATCTGGCTGGCCGGAGCCGCGGGAAGATGCAGTCACGAGTATATCGCAGTGCGGGAGCCGGGGGCAGGGATCGGAAAATGACGGCGATTGAAGTTCGTGGCCGCCCAGGTCTCAAAAGCGACACCGGGTGGACCCAATCATTCTTGAGAGGGTCAGACCGGATGCACCTGCTGACAGTATTCAGAGAATCAGGAGAAGGCACAAGCGCCAACCGGTGACGCAGATCACAGTCTGGCGGTTGGTGGAAGGGCAATCATTCCCCTGTACGGTGAGTGTCCGCGGGTGGGGAGGCGTGTATTGAGCCGGTCCAGATTGCCGATGTTGCGCAGGATTTCTCAGATTGTCTTCCTGCTGCTCTTTCTCGGATTGCTGTTCTTCACCTCGTGGAACCTCTTTCCCGGCGGCGGGACGGAGATTCATCTAAGTCCGCCGGTGCGGCTCTTTTTCGAATTAGACCCGCTGGTGGCGCTGTTGAATGCGCTGGCCGGGCACGCGCTCTATCGCGGGCTGCTCTGGTGCCTGCTGATTCTGCTGCCTACGCTGTTCTTGGGGCGCTTCTTTTGCGGCTGGATCTGCCCGATGGGCACGCTGCAGCACTTTGTCGGCAATCTGCCGAGCGAGGCCAAGCGAGGCAAACAGAGGATCGAGGCGAATCGCTACAAGCGCTGGCAGACGTGGAAGTATCTGGTGCTGATTGCCGGCCTGCTAGCGGCGGCCTTCGGCTCGGCGGCGCTGGGCTGGCTTGATCCTTTCAGCTTGTTGGTGCGGTCGTTCGGGCTGTCTTTTTTGCCGGCGATCAATGCCGCGGCGCGCGCCATTTTTACGCCGCTGGAACACAGCCACATTCCGGCCATCAAGGCCGCGGGCGGAACGATTCACTCGATTCTGCAAGTGCTGGTGCTGGATCTGCGTCAGCCGCATTACCAGCAGGGGCTGATCCTGGGCGTGCTGTTTGTAGCGATTCTGGCTGCGAGTTTGCGCGTGACGCGCTGGTGGTGCAGGGCGATCTGCCCGCTGGGGGCGCTGCTGGGCGCGCTTTCGCGCTGGTCGATTCTGGGGCTGCATAAGGACGCATCGAGTTGCAACAACTGCAACCGCTGCCTGCTCAACTGCCAGGGCGGCGACGATCCGGTGGGCGGCGTGCCGTGGCATAAGTCCGAGTGCCTGATGTGCATGAACTGCGTCGGCGCATGCCCGCATGATAGCTTGCAGTTCAAATTCTTCCGCAATGAAAAAGAGGTTGCCTTGCCGGACCTGGGGCGGCGGCGGACGCTGACCGGCGTGGCTGCCGGCGCGGCGATTGTGCCGCTGATGCGCTCGAATGTGGGCCTTGGCAAAGGGCGCAACGAGCGGCTGCTGCGGCCGCCGGGTTCGCTCGATGAGCCGGAGTTTTTGTCGCGCTGCATCCGCTGTGGCGAGTGCATGAAGGCCTGCCCGAATATCGCGCTGCACCCGACGCTGGAGCAGGCGGGGATCGAAGGGCTGTGGTCGCCGACGCTGGTGCCGCGCATCGGCTACTGCGAGCCAAGTTGCGTGCGCTGCTCGGAGGTCTGCCCCACGGGCGCGATCTGGCAGATTACGCCGCGGGAAAAGGGCTGGGTGGTAGGCGTGGGCGCCGAGCAGCAGAATCAGCCAATTCGCCTGGGGACCGCATTCTATGATCGCGGCCGCTGCCTGCCGTGGGCCTCGGCCACGGAGTGCATTGTCTGCGAGGAGTGGTGCCCGGTCTCGCCGAAAGCGATTTATGTTGAGGATGCGCAGGTCATCGATTCAGCCGGCAAGACGAAGACGCTGAAGCAGCCGCGCATCGATCCCAGTCGCTGCGTGGGCTGCGGCGCCTGCGAGTATGCGTGCCCGCTGCAGGATCGGCCGGCGGTGTATGTCACCAGCATCGGCGAAAGCCGCTCACCCAGCAGTCAGATTTTGCTCAATAGAAAATGAAGGAGAAGAGGTTATGATGATTCGTTCGCATGGATGGATGTTTCCGGTTTGGTGCGCGGTCTTCGCGGCGATAATAGGCGGGCTGGTTGCCGCCCTATCGTCGAAAAGCGACAAGGATAAGAAGGAGTAATTCAGGCTGGCATCGGCGGGAGTTGCTTGCCCAGTAGCCGGATTTTGCTCAACAGAAGATGAAGGAGAATGCTTCATGAAATTCAGATCGAGAAGATGGATCTTCGCCGCGATGGCGATTGTATTGCTTGTTTCGTTTGCCTGCTCTGGTTGCAAGAAGAAGAATGCGGATGTCTTTCCCGCGTCGGGCGCGATTGCCGGATGGGAGAAGACGAGCGAGACGCGCACCTTTGCCGCGAAGGATCTGTGGCAGTACATTGATGGCGACGCCGAGCAGTACATCCGCTTGGGCGTGGTCAGCACATCCACCTCCGACTACAAATATCAGGGGCAATTGGAGGCCACGGTAGACGTGTACACGATGAAGGATGTCACCGGCGCGCGCGCGATTCTGGAGAAGGGGCAGAGCAAGGATGCGCTGACTGTGCAGTTAGGCGATGCGGGCGTGGCCTATGCGCAGAGCGTGATCTTCCGCAAAGGCCCGGCGCTGGTGCGGATTACAGCCTATGAGGCCGCGCCGAACGGGCAGGCCGCACTGCTGGCGCTGGCGCATGGGATTGAGGCGAAGCTGTGATTGATTGTTGCTGACGAACAAAAGCGAGGGGGTGCCATGAAAAACCGCAGAGAGTTTCTCAAGGATGCAGCCGCGGGCGCGGTGCTGATCAGCGCGCAGAGCAAGCTGGGATTGGCCGCGGCGGCAGCGGGCAAATCGAAGGTTGTGGTGGCGCGTGATGCGGCGCTGCATGATGCGAACGGGCAACTCGATGAGAAGCGTGTGCAGGCGCTGCTGGATCGCGCCATCGCCGCATACACTGGGCACGACAAGCCGGTGGCGGCATGGAAGAGCATTGTGCCCGCGAACCTGATCGCCGCGGACAAAGTGATTGGCCTCAAGGTGAACGGCCTGGGCGGCAAGGGAATCTGCACGCACCATGCGCTGACGCTGGCGGTTGCGCAGCGGCTGCAACAGATCGGCGTGCAGCCCGGAAATATTTTGGTGTTTGACCAGAACGCCCACTTTCTGGAGGCTTGCGGCTTCAGCATCAACAACGATCCAAGCCGCATCCGCTGCTATCCCATCGACCAAGCGGGCTTCGAGGAGCAGTCGATGGCGTGGGGTACGGTCAATGTCAAACTCACCAAGATTGTCAGCCGCGAGTGCGCGATGGTGATCAATCTGCCGATTCTCAAGGACCACCAGTTGGCGGGCGTTACCTTCGCGATGAAGAACATGTACGGCGTGGTGCAAAAGCCCTTCGAGCTTCACGCCAACGGCTGCAATCCGAGCGTGGCCGATCTGAATTGCATTCCCGCGATCCGCGAGAAGGTTCGCTTCACCATTGGCGATGCGATGAGTTCGGTCTATGACGGCGGTCCGGGTTTCCATCCGGAGCGGCTCTGGCAGCCCAATACGCTGATCGTGGGCGAAGATCGCGTAGCCGTCGATCACACCGCTTTGCAGATGATCGAACGCAAGCGCGCCGAAGCGGGCGTGCCAACGCTGGAAGCTGCGGGCCGGCCTGCGCGTTACATTGTCACTGCTGCTGACAGTGCGCATAATCTGGGCACAAATGATCCGCAGCGCATTCACTTGATGGAAGTGTAGTGCCTCTTGCTCGAAGTGTTAAGCCTCGCGGAATGTGCTGATGTTTTGTAACAGGGCACGACTTCAGAGGCTGCGGAAAAACTCGATTCAGGCAGGTTTTGTAACAGGGCACGAATTCAGATGTTGCGAAAAAACTCGATTCAGGCAGGTTTTGTAATAAGGGCACGACTTCAGTCGGGCCGCAAGATGCTGATAATAAGGGATGGGCTTCAGCCCCTGCGGGATGTTTTTCGAGGGTTTCACTCAAATTCAGCCCTTTTTCCGCAGCCTCTTCAGTCGTGCCGCTCGATGCATTCAAAAAGTATGATAGGGCTTTAGCCCCTGAGGAAGATTATGGCCGACGAAACCAATCGCAAGCCGGAGGAGACAACCCAAGGCCTGACCCGCCGCGAGGCGCTTCTGCAACTGCTGCGCGTGGGCGGCGCCGGTGCGGTTGCGGCGGGCGCGGCGGTTTGGCTCAGCGAGCACAGCTCTCGTCCGCTTCCCGCGCAGGCCGAGCAGGCGCGCCGCGATCATCGCATCCACCCAGATGCACAGTGGCCGCAGATGACGGTGATTCAAAACGGCGAGCCGCGGGCGATGGTGCAAAAGGCGCTGGAAAATCTAGGCGGCATGAGCCGTTTCATCAGCCGCCAGGATGTGGTGGTCATCAAGCCGAACATTGCCTGGGACCGCACGCCGGAGCAGGCCGCCAACACCAATCCCGACGTGGTTGCCGAACTGGTGCGCCAGTGCTGGCAGGCCGGGGCCAAGCGGGTTATCGTCACGGATGTTAGCTGCAACGAAGCGCGCCGCTGCTTTCATCGCTCCGGCATTCAGGCCGCCGCGCTGGCCGAGCACGCCGAGGTGATTCTGCCCGATCCGGAGCTATTCCGCGAGGTGGAGATGGGCGGCGTGGTGCTGAAAAGCTGGCCGGTCTTTGCGCCGTTTCTGGAGGCCGACAAGATCATCAACGCGCCCATCGCCAAGCATCATGTGCTGACTGGCGCAACGCTGGGCATGAAGAACTGGTACGGCATTCTGGGCGGCGAGCGCAACCGTCTGCATCAGCAGATTCATCAGAGCCTCGTCGATCTGGCCAACTTCATGCTGCCCACACTCACCGTGCTGGACTGCTATCGCATCCTGCTGCGCAACGGACCGACGGGCGGCAATCTGGAAGACGTGGCGACCAAGAAGACCCTCGTCGCGGGAACTGATCCGGTGGCTATCGACGCCTATGTTGCCAAGGCCTACTGGAACCTTGACTCCGCAGAGATGCCGTACTTGGCGATGGCCGCCGCGCGCGGCCTGGGCGTGGTGGAGTTTGAGAGGTTGGCGGTGAAGATCAGCCAGATGGGGTAGGAAAGGAACCACTCTTCCCGTTTATATTTCAAAGCGATTTGACTTCACTCTTGACAGATTTGATATGTGTGCTATTCTGACCGCGAGTCTTGAAGCACTTTCCCTTGCAGCGCTTCCTCTCGAC
Source organism: uncultured Occallatibacter sp. (assembly GCA_964450895.1). GTDB lineage: Bacteria > Acidobacteriota > Terriglobia > Terriglobales > Acidobacteriaceae > Telmatobacter. The sequence continues at coordinate 5,489 of CAYVGW010000029.1, forward strand.
CGTTGATTGCCTTGTCAACTCGCGCTGCAAATTGCCTCACTCCGAAGAAATAGTTGACAGAAAAACTGTCAGCACTTTGTCTAATCACAAAAAGGTAGTCGCGCACGCAGAATATTTCTTTGCCCATTGTTCTGAGTGATTCAGGACCACGGGAGCGCATGCGCGAAATTCTGGAATGTTCATGCCGCGACTGGAAGCGCCGTGTCGCGCCAGCGGGGTTGTGCGCTTTTTCGTGAACTAAAAATCTTGAGGAAAGCGTTTGACAGGCAAGATCTGCGAGTTAGCTTCCGCCCTTCGACTTCGCTCAGGGCGGGCTTTCGCGGAAACAGCAAGTTAGCGAGTTAGCGGCAGTTCGTTTCAGTCGTAACTTGTACAAGCGAACCGGGCTGCTCCCAAGTTACCCAGGGAGAGTCCCGGCGCGTTCTCAAGCCAAATCGCAGGGAGGATGGATACATGTCCACGTTTACTTACCCCGGAGTTTACATCGAGGAACTATCGAGCGGAGTGCATTCCATTACTGGAGTGGCGACCTCCATTGCGGCCTTCATCGGCTGGGCGCCACAGGGGCCGGTGGATGCGGCGACGCTGGTGGAGAGCTGGTCCGACTACCAGGCAATCTTCGGCGGCCTCAGCTCCAACAGCCTGCTCGGTTACTCGGTCAATCAATTTTTCGCCAATGGAGGCCAGCAGGCATATATTGTCCGGCTGGTATGGGATGGCTCTCTGCCGCCAGCTCCGGGCAGCAACCCGCTGGCGGCGGCAACCGCGGTGGCCACCGGGGCGGGTTACGCGACGGCGCAGATTACGGCCTCGAAGGGCGCGATTCTATCGCCTGCTGCCTCTTTGAGCGTAGGACCCGCGGTGTTGCAAAGCATCAGCATCGGACCCGCCAATCTGCCGCCGATTCCACTGGGAGCGACATTGACCTTTACGGCCACGGGGAAGAACTCCGATGGCAGCAGCGCCGCGCTGGCGGGGGCTGTCTGGGCATCGAGCAACTCCGGCGTACTGACGATTGGCGCGGGCGGCGTGGCCAAGGCCATGGGGCAGGGCACGGCCACGATCACGGCGACGTCGGGGCTGATTGTGGGTATGCTGACCGTGACGGTGGCGGCGGTGGCGCTGAGCGCGATCTCCATCTCGCCCACCACGATTCCGGCATTTGGCCTGGGGCACGCTCCTCCGGCAACCGGTCAGCCGGTGATCGGCCCCTCGCAGCAACTGGCCGCGACCGGCACGTATCTCGACGGCACGACGCGGGATTTGACCAACGTTGTGACCTGGGCCTCCGGCACGCTGGCGACGGCGGCGGTCAGCGCCTCCGGTCTGGTGACGCCGTTGGGCGCCGCTGGCACGTCGAATATCACCGCCGCGTGGCTGGGCGTGACATCTGCGCCGGTGACGGTAACCGTGAACGCAGCCGCTGACCTAATTGGAATCTCCGTTCATCCGGGCGGACCGGTGGCGGTGGTCACGCAGACCGTGCAATTTGCGGCCAACGCCTCGTTCTCCGATCTATCCCACTCGGTGCTTCCTGCGCTGGTGGCTCCCGACGGATGGAAGTCCAGCAACACGGCGGTGGTCACTATCGATCCCTCGACGGGGCTGGCGACGGCGGTAGCTCCGGGATCGACAACCATCTCCGTAACCTCGGCTGGGACCACAGCGAGCGCCACCTTGACCGTGACGGCGGCGGCGCTGAACGCAATTGCCATCAGCCCGATCAGTCCCTCGGTGGCGGAGGGCCTGACGCTGCAACTCAAGGCGACGGGTATTTATTCCGACGGCACTCATGCGGACCTGACATCGAGCGTGTCGTGGACTTCAGGCGGGCCCAATCTCGGCATCGACCCGGAGACCGGCCTTGCCACTGGCAACGGGGTGGACCCTGCGGTGGCCGTTCAAGCTGTGTGGCCGACGGTGGTGGGTGGAGTCACCTCCAACGTCACAGGCACGGCGAATGTTGAGGTGACCGCGCCTGTGCTGCAATCGCTGGCCGTCACGCCGTCCCCGGCCAATGTGGGCAGTGGCGGAACGCTTCAGTTCACGGCGACCGGAACCTTCTCGGCTGGTCCCACGCAGGACTTGACGAATACGGTCACGTGGACTTCTTCCGCGCCGGCGGTGGCCACGATCAGCGCGACGGGATTGGCTTCCGCCGTGGCGCTGGGCGGATCGCTGACGCTCTTTGCCGCCAATCCTGGCGCATGGGGCAACAATCTGCGGGTCAGCATTACGCCGCAGGCCTCGGACCCCACCCGCTTCGGTCTGCTGGTGCAGCAACTCACCCCCAGCGGCCAATTGCAGACGGTGGAGAGCTTCGTGAATCTATCGACTGTTTCCACGGACTCGAATTATGTGGTGACGGTGATCGACAATGACTCGAAGTACCTGAGCTTTATCCCGCCGGGATCGATCGTTCCGATTGCGCCCGCGGCTCCTCCGTCGGCCACTTCGCCGGGATCGCCCATCGCGTTGGGCGGCGGAGCGGACGGAACGGCGCTGTGGCCGGCTACGGACCAGAACTTCGAGATCGCGCTGCTCTCGTCGCCGTCAGCGGGTGTGAATCTGCTGGATCGCGTGGAGATATTCAACCTTCTCTGCGTTCCGGGCGAGACAGATGCGACGACTATCTCCACCTTGCAGGCCTACTGCGCCAGCCAGCGCGCTTTCTATATCGTCGATGCGCCGCAATTGGCCTCGATCTCCGGACTCACCAGCACAGGGCCGGCGGGGAGTACGCCGGGGTCGATCACCAGTGGGCCGAATGCGGCCAACTCGGCGTATTACTTCCCCTGGGTGGAAGCGCCGGATCCACTGGCCGGCAATCGGCTCTCGCTTTATCCTCCCTGCGGTTTCGTGGCCGGCATCTACGCGGCTACCGACGCCAGCCGAGGCGTGTGGAAGGCTCCGGCGGGCATTCAGGCGGGGCTGACCGGGGTGGGCGGATTGCAGTACACCCTGACCGACCTGGAGAATGGCGACCTGAATACGCAGGCCATCAATTGCCTGCGCGAGTTCAAGGTCTACGGCGATGTGGTGTGGGGGGCGCGCACACTCTCCGGCAACGATCAGGCGGGTTCGGAGTGGAAGTACATTCCGATCCGGCGGCTGGCGCTGTACATCGAGTCGAGCCTGTACGACGGCACGCAATGGGTAGTCTTCGAGCCGAACGACGCACCGCTGTGGAGCCAGATACGTCTCAATGTGGGCGCGTTCCTGCAGGGACTCTTCCAGCAGGGCGCATTTCAGGGAACCAGTCCGTCGCAGGCCTACTTCGTCAAGTGCGACGCGGAGAATAATCCGCAGTCCAGCATTGACCTGGGGATCGTGAACATTTTGGTGGGCTTTGCGCCGCTTTATCCGGCCGAGTTCGTCGTCATTCAGATTCAGCAGATCGCCGGGCAGCTCGCGTAAGCGCGCACGCCCAGGAGGAAAATCGCATGGCCATCTTTCCAGCAAATCCGAAGCGCCTGGACCCCTACAAGAACTTCAAATACCGGCTCAAATGGGACGGAGCCTACATCGCGGGGATCAGCAAGATGAGCGTGCTCAAGCGTACCACGGAAGTGGTGGAGCATCGCGAAGGCGGCGATCCCTCGACCGCGCACAAGTCGCCGGGCCGAAACAAATTCGAGGCCATCACGCTGGAGCGCGGCCTGACCCAGGACAAAGCGTTTCATGACTGGGCGGGCCTGGTGTGGAACTTCGGCGCGCAGTTGGGGGCGGAGGTCTCGCTGGCCAACATGCGCAAGAACATTTATCTCGAACTCTACAACGAGGCAGGGCAGTTGGTGATGGCCTACAAGATTTACCGCTGCTGGGTTTCGGAGTATCAGGCGATGCCCGACCTGGACGCCAATGCCAATGCGGTGGCCATCGAGCACATCAAGCTGGAAAACGAGGGCTGGGAGCGCGACACCAGCGTGACCGAACCAACCGAGCCGACTCTGGCCAATGTGGCCAGCTAAATCATTTTCCCGAATGGTATAGAGTAGCGCCGGCCTCTTGGTCGGCTGTGGCGTGGACCTCCAGGTCCGCGCGGCACTCTACAGCAACAGGAGAAATGCTCGACATGGTCTCTCTAGGCAACGCTGAGTTTCTGGAGCTTTGGGAGCGCGGACATCGGATGCACCCGCTGGATCGTGCGCTGCTGGTGATTCAGGCCTCCTTTCCAGAGAACACGGAAGAGGAATCCGCACGTTCGGCAGCCGACTGGCCGCTGGGGCGGCGCAATCGGGCGCTTGCCCAGGTGCGCATGATGTACTTCGGTCCGAACCTGGAGGGCTGGACCGCGTGCCCGCAATGCGGAGAGAAGCTGGAGTTTGAACTGGACTGCCGCGCCATTGGGGAGGGGCCGGAGATGGAGGCAGGAGATTGTGTCTCCGCGCGGGGAGGCAGCTTTCGCGCGGTAACCAGCCGCGATTTGGCCCTGGTGGCCAGCGAGAGTGATTCCGAACGGGCGGCTCTTCTGCTGATTGAAAGATGCGCGCTGGAGCCGAGCACAGGCAGCGCGATGGAAGCCTGGCCGCCCGATGCCGTCGATGAGATTGCGGCGAAGATGGCCGAGGCCGATCCGCTGGCTGAAATTACGTTGGGCTTCGATTGCCCGCTCTGCCGCCACACCAGTCAGGAAGTGCTCGACCTGGCTGCATTTCTGTGGACAGAGATCGAGGCGCGCGCGCGGCAATTGCTCTTGGAGGTACATACCTTGGCAGCCGCTTACGGCTGGGCGGAGGCTGCGATTCTCGGCATGAGCGATCTGCGCCGCGCTGCGTATCTTGGGATGCAACAGGGGACGGTGCGCGCATGAGCAACTTTCTCCAGCGAATCGCTTCGACGGTTGGCGCGGCGCAGGCGCGGCCACGGCTGCAACCGATGCTTGGCTCGATCTTTGCGCCTGTGGCTGGCGTTGCGGCGGACCCGCCAGGCGCATGGGAGAGCCACTCTGAAACAGTCGCAAGACGACCGGAAGTTGAAAGCTATTCTGAACGAGCTGATCGACCTGTTGCCTCTGCGCTTGCGCGAGAGCTACACGCCGAGGACGCCGCACCTGCTCCGAGCTTCGCGCTCCGGGAGGAGCCTCCACTCCTGCCCAAGAACAACCGTGGCGAAGAACCTGCGCCGCGCCGCATGAACCGGGCGGAACAAGGCGTCGGGGCGCTTTCCCGGCGGCAGGTTGCGGAGTCTGCCAAGGCGGAGTCCGCCAAGGCGCAATCTGCCAAGGAAGAAGCGTCCCTCAGTTCCGCTGCAAGCCAGACGCCGTCCGCGGATTCATCGCCAAGTTCGTCGCCGATCCCGATTCGGCCCGCGCAAACCATGATGCTGATTCCGCTGCAATCGCTGCGCGCAGCCGCAGCGCCGCGCGTGGAACAGCCCCGGCGCGCTCCCGCGCAGCGCAGCGAGCCGGACGAGATTCATATTCACATCGGCAGGATCGAAGTTGCCTCCGTAGCGCCGCCGCGTGTACCCGCGCCTCCGCCCCGCAAATCCCTCAGCCTTGATGATTATCTGCGCGGCAGCCATGGAGGTCAGCGATGAGCAACGCCTTCGCCATGGCGGCTGTGACGGCCGTGCTGCAGCACTACCTGGGAAATGCCCTGGGCGACCTCAGCGCGCTGTTCGGCACGGTCAGCCTCTCCGCCAAGGCGCCTGACCTGGTGCAAAGTGAGATTGGCACGGGAGGCACGGAGCAGAATCAGGTCAATCTCTTTCTGCATCAGGTGACCTACAACCCTGGCTGGCGCAACGTCGGGCTGCCGTCGTTGGGGGCCGATGGGCGAACGCCGCTCGCCAATCCGCCGCTGGCGCTCGACCTGCATTACTTGCTCACCGTTTATGGATCTGAAGACTGGCAGGCCGAGGCTCTACTCGGTCACGCGCTGCTGATGCTCCATCGCTTTCCGGTGATGGCGCGGGCCGACATCGCCAAGGCGCTCACCGCGCTGCCGCCCACGGCCTTTGCCGTCGCGCTCAACGCTTCGGGTTTGGCCGATCAACTGGAGCAGATCAAGATCACGCCCTCGCCGCTCAACCGCGAGGAGATGGCGTGGCTGTGGACCGCGCTCAAGGCCGACTATCGCCCCACCTTTCCCTTCCAGGCCTCGGTGGTGCTGATTGAGCCGGAGGCGCAGGTGGGTTTTGCGCTGCCGGTGCTGAGCCGCAACATTGCCGCTAACGCCATCCAGCCGGCGCAACTGCTCACTATCAGCCCGCCGGACAAGCAGATCTCCGCCGCCGCCGGAGACACAGTGACCATTACCGGCGAGTTCCTCAAGGGCGCGACCAGTGTGGTGCTGACCTATCCCCGTCTGGGCGCTCAGGCCACGGTCGCAGCCCTTAACGTAACCGATAATTCACTGCAATTCGCCGTCCCGGCAGATAGCGTGCCAGCACCGTTCCCAGCGGGCATTTATTCCGCCGCAGTGAACTTCGCCGACCCGCTGAGCAATGTCGTGCAGACCACCAACTCATTGCCTTTTGCGGCAGCTCCTGTTTTGCAACTGCTACCTCCGCCCACCGTGGTCCAGACCGGCACGGAGACCATCATTACTGCAACCTTCACGCCGGTGGCGCGGCCGAACCAGAAGGTTTCGCTGGCCATTGGCAGCCAATCGGCGCCGTCCGCGGCCTTTGAAACCAACAGCGGAACGCTCAGCTTCACCTTTGCGCCGCCGCTCCCGGCAGGAAAGCAGCTCGCACGTCTGATCGTGGATGGCGCGCCCAGCCAAGTGATGGTTAATTGGCCGACAACGCCGGGAGGCACGCCCACCTTTGACCAGTCGTTTTGGGTGACAATATGAGCGCGGTTCGCATCAGTTCGGCGGCTCTAGCCTCGGCGCTTCCTGAAGCGCGGCCTGCGGTCTCCTGGGCAGAGGCAAATCAGGAGTGCCTGACGCTGGAGTTTGCGCAACTTCGCCGGCGCTTGGGCGCGAGCGGCCCTTCCGGCGAGCTGAACGATGCTTCCGATGCGGCTTTGTGGGAGTTGAAGAGAGCTCTCGATCCTCCCGCGGCGATTGATCAGCTCGCGGCTGCCTTTGGCCTGAGCGCCTTCGAGCGCCAGGTGGTTTTGCTGGCCGCCGGTATTGAGATGGATTCAACGCTGGCCGAGCAGGTCAGTGATTTGCTGGTAGGGGAGTGGCGCGGGCATATCACCTTTGGGCTGGCGCTGGCCACGCTGGAGGCCCCGCACTGGAGCGCGCTCTCTCCCACCGCGCCGCTGCGGCACAATCATCTGGTGGAGTTGGAAGCCGGCTGGGGGCTTACCGCGGCTCCGCTGCGCATCGATGAGCGCATTCTGCATTTCCTGGCCGGCGTGAACCGGCTGGACGCGCGATTGGAGCCGCTGGTCCAGGGGCGCGCTTATCCTCATTGGATCGCGGAAGAACATGCGGCTCTGGCCCGCGAAATTGCTTCCCTGCCTGATCTCGACTTGCAAGGCGCGCCCGTTGTCCATCTCTGTGGCGACGATCCGCGCGGGCAGGAGGACGTGGCGGCGCTGATTGCCCACCGGTTGGGCAGGCAGCTTCAGATTTTGCCGCTGGAGAACTTTCCCGGCGCGGCTTCGGCGGACGCGGCCAGCGCTGATCCCGCGCATTCGCTCGCGCAATTCGTCGCGCTCTGGACGCGTGAGGCTGCTCTGCTTCCGGCCCTGCTAGTGGTGCAGTGCGGAGCCGCTCAGCCCAGCGCGGCCACGCTGCATGCTATCGAACGCCTGCCCGCGCCGCTGGTGATCGCCAGCCGCGATCCGCTGCGCATGCAACGGCGGTCACTGCGACACACGGTACACAAGCCTACGCCCGCCAGCCAGAAACGCTTGTGGTCGACGGCTTTGGGAACCTCGGCTGGGGATGCTGCCCGCATGAGCGAAGCCGGCAATGTGATCGATGATCTGGCGGAGCAATTCCGGCTGAGCGCGGAGACGATTGCCTCGGTGGGGGCTTCGTTTCAGGTCGAAACAGGTGAGGTTTTGCAGTCCGGCTCGGAGCGGCTTTGGAGTGCCTGCCGCTCGCTCTCGCGGCCCCGGCTGGAGGATTTGGCCGAGCGCATTTTTCCGGCGGTCGAATGGGATGACCTGATTCTGCCCGCGATGCAGAAAGAGACGTTGCGCCAGCTTGCCGAGCAGGCTCGCTTGCGCATGACGGTCTACGAGACGTGGGGCTTTGCCCAGCGTGGACGGCGGGGCTTGGGCATCAGCGCGCTCTTTGCCGGGGTGAGCGGAACCGGCAAGACGCTGGCCGCGGAAGTTCTGGCCAAGGAGCTTCGCCTGGACCTTTTCCGCATTGATCTTTCCGCGGTGGTGAGCAAATATATCGGCGAGTCGGAAAAGAATTTGAAGCAGGTCTTTGACGCGGCGGAAGAGGGCGGCGTGCTGCTGCTGTTTGATGAAGCCGATGCACTCTTCGGCAAGCGCGCCGAGGTGAAGGACAGCCACGACCGCTACGCCAACATCGAGGTCAGCTACCTCTTGCAACGGATGGAGAGTTTTCAGGGGCTGGCGGTGTTGACCACCAACCTCAAGTCTTGTCTGGATAAAGCCTTTCAGCGGCGGCTGCGCTTCACCGTCGATTTTCCCTTTCCTGGTCCGCAGGAGCGGGAGGCGATCTGGCGGCGGGTTTTTCCGGCGCACGCACCCCTCGGCGGGCTGGATTTCAGCCGTTTGGCGCAGCTCAACATGACCGGCGGAAGCTTCCGCAACATCGCGCTGAATGCGGCTTTTCTGGCGGCGGGGGCGGGCTTGCCGATTCTGATGGAGCATGTGCTGCGCGCCGCGAAACAGGAAGCCATCAAGGCCGAGCGTCCGCTGGCGGAAGCCGAGATCAGGGGGTGGGCATGAGCCGCATTCATCTCAACATCGACCGCCTAGTGCTGAGCGAGAGCGATCCCGCGGCGCGGGCCGCGTTTGTCGATAGCCTCAAGAGCCAACTGACGCGCGCGCTGGCCGAGCGGGAAGGCCGTGAGGCGTGGGCACGGGATCTTCGCACGCCTGTTCTACGCCTCGGTCCGATGGCGCAAGCACCGGGAGTGAGCAGCGCGCGTGCGCTGGGCGGCCAGGTGGCGCGCGGAATCGCAAGAGGTTTGAAGCCGTAAGAATTTTTGCACAGAATCGTTGTTTTTCAAGTGTACGAGCGGAGCAGAAAAGTGATGAAATCATCCATGGCGCCGAGAGATGACGCGCCGGCATCGCGAGGGCCGGTGCGCGGCAGAAGTCCAAACGCCGCGCGTCTGCAAGTGCTTCGCGCCCCGGAAGACGATCCATTGCGGAGTCCGTCTTCAACGCGCGCTAGTAGGAACCGGTCGGGTGTGCGGCAGGCGTTGAACTCGTCCGCAAGGTCGCTGAATGAAGCGATGGGGACGGAGTCGCACTTTGGCTTCGATCTCAACCGGGTGCGAATTCACAGCGGACGCGAGGCTGCCGAGTCGGCCGCGCAGCTCAATGCCGAGGCGTACACTGCCGGGTCTCATATTGTCTTTGGTGAAGGCCGCTTCAATCCCTATTCAAGCGAAGGACGTTCTCTGCTGGCGCACGAATTAACCCACGTTGCGCAGCAGGGAGGGAAGGCAAGACCAGATGCCGATGCGCGGATTGATGCACGCACGGATAGTCCCTTCGAGGCGGAAGCCAGCCGTGCGGAAGCGGCTGCCGCGTTGGGGTTGAATCGCGTGGATGCACGCTCCGCCGAGCCGGGCACGATTCAACGCAAGGTGGCCATGCGCGACGTGGGCCGCGGCGAGCAGTCTGGTTTTGCGCGTGTGCCGGAGTTGATTACGCGCCTCAATGCTGTTTCGACCGGGCTGACCTTCGCGCTCACCGGCTCTGACCTGACCTGCACCGTGAAGGCGGGCGGCACTTTGAGCAACTTCGATACACAGATGCAAGGCTTCATCGATCAGGCGGCGGTGATTCCGCTTCGCTTTACCAATCGGCATGGCCTGCTTGGTTCAAGGGCCACGGGATTTCACGAAGCCGTTGTTGAAGATGCGTGGTCGTCGGGGTATGTGGATATTGATGATCTGCTGGCCAGCAATGATCTCGGCATGCAAGAGGTGCTGGTGCATTTTCTGCGCGAGCGCACGGCGACAACCAACTATGCCAAGCGCATCGGATCAGAGAGCTTGAACACCGACCCTGCTTCGCCGGGGGGCGCGGCGCATCAGGCGGAGTTCGACCGCGCGCATGCTCAGGGCATTCAAGCCGAGCTGGCCGTGCTGCGCGATTTCTTCACCGACCCTGGCATTCGGCTCATCAGCCACGACAGCGGCGGAAATGATTTGCGTGTCTATCGCAACAGCCGCCGTGACACCATCCGCACGCGGCTGCGCCAAGGCCGCGGCGCAAACGCCGGCGTGGACGCAATCCTCGTGGAAGTGGTCACCCGCGATGGCAAGGTGCATACGCCCGATGAGTACAAGGCACTGATTGCGGCGGCCGCCGCTGCGCCCGCTGCGGCAGCGCCGGCGGGCGGTCTCTTCTTTGGAGGAGGAGCGTTTATGCACGGCGCGATGATTCCACCATAAAACTCACGGCAGAGCGCATCCTGCCTGAACAGGCAGCGAAAAAAGGATCTAATTTGAGTGAAATCTTCAAAAAACAACCCGCAGGGGCTAAAGCCCGCGTTTTTTTGCTGTACTTACGGCACGACTGAAGTCGTGCCCTGACGCTTCAGGACTCTTTATCGAGTTTTCTAGAGCCTGTGAAGCCGAAATCACAACGCAGCAGACACAACGGAAACAGCAAAGGAAATCGGCAGACCGTGAGCACCTCTTCCCCCATCTCGCCCCGCCTGGTGAAAGGCGGCATCGTCACCCTGGACCCGAATACTGCCACGGTGCAGAGCGTGATTGCGCTGCAATACAATCCGGATTCGCTCTCGCGCACGCTGCAAATCCAGTCGATGCCCGGCGGGCAGGATGGTGTGCGCGTGGACGCCCTGCGCCTGCGCGGCCCGGCTATCGAGACCATCAAGCTGGAAGCGGAACTGGACGCCACCGATTACCTTGAATTTCCCGGCAAGCAGGAGAACCAGAGCTACGTGCAGTTTGGCCTGCAACCGCAGTTGGCGCAGCTTGAAATGCTCATCAATCCCACCGTTGCGACACTGATGGCCGACGACAGCATGGCCAACGCGGGCACGCTGGAGATCATTCCACTGGAGCAGCCGCTGACCCTCTTTGTGTGGAGCAAGAGCCGCGTGGCGCCGGTGCGGCTGACAGAATTTTCCATCACTGAAGAGGCCTTCGACACGCAGCTCAACTCCATTCGCGCCAAAGTCTCGCTGGGCATGCGCGTGCTGAACATCGACGATCTTGGATTCCAGCATCCCGGCGGCCACTACTTCATGGCCTATCTCACCAACAAGGAAGCGCTGGCGGCGCAAGCAAAATCCGTCGCGCTCAACGTGCTCGGCCTGGGAGGCCTTCCATGAACTATCCGCTGCAAACTTTGATCCAGATGGGCGCAGTGCCGGCGGTCAGCTTTCCGACCGACAGCCGCTACTACCGATCTTCGACGCTGCAATACACAACGCCGGATGGGCAGGTGATACCGTATCTTGCGCGGCGCTTTGTGCCTCAGCCCGGCGCGCCGAACTTTGCCACCGTGGCGCGGCATACCGTCAAGAACGGAGACCGGCTGGACCTGATTGCCGCGCGGTATTTGGGCGATCCGCTCATGGCTTGGCTGCTGTGCGACGCCAACGGAGCGATCGCGCCGAATGATCTTATCGCCACACCCGGTCGGGTGCTGGCCATCACCACGCCGCAGGGCGTTCCAGGAGCAAGTACCGGTGTCTGATTTGCTTCAAAGCGTACAGCTCTCGATGATGATCGGCCCGGTCGTGCCGCTCACCGTGCCCCGTGTTGTCCTCGATTCGCTGGCCGAGGTCGAGGTCAAGATCGACGATGTGGGGCAGAGCGGCTTTCAACTTGTCTTCAGCATCGATAAACAGTCGCCGCTGCAGATTCTTTTTCTGCTCTCCGGCGGAATGCCGCTCCTCTTCATGCGTGTAATTCTTGTAATTACTGTAAACGGCGTGGCCAATGTGCTCATCGACGGCGTCATTACCAACAACCAAATCTCTCCCGGCGACAAAGGTTCGAACTCGACACTGACCATTACCGGCAAAGACCTGACTGCGTTGATGGATCAATCCGATTGGAGCGGCTTTCCCTTTCCCGCACTGCCGCCGGAGGGGCGCGTGCTGCTGCTGCTGGCCAAATACGCGCTCTTCGGCGTGCTGCCCATGATTATTCCCAGCCTGATGCTGGTCATGCAGATCCCCATCGAGCAGTTCTCCTCGCAACAAGGCACGGACTACGCCTACATGAAATTCCTCGCCGAGCAGGTGGGTTACGTCTTCTACATCGAGCCGGGGCCGGCGCCGGGAGTGAGCACGGCCTACTGGGGGCCGCAGATCAAGATCGGCACGCCGCAGCCCTCCCTGAACGGCGACATGGATGCCTACACCAACGTCGAGAGCCTGCACTTCACCTTCGATCAGGAGAAGAATCGCATCCCGATGATCTACACCTACAACCAGGAGACAGGCGTCAGCTTTCCCATTCCGTTGCCGCCGATTACTCCGCTGAATCCGCCGCTGGGGCTGATTCCTCCGCTGCCCACCAATTTGCTGCCGCCCGACCTCAGCCCGTTGCGCGACGATCTCTCCAAGCTGCCGGTTCCGCAAGCCATCATGATGGGTTTGGCCGCGGCGGCGCAGGCGGCGGAGGCTGTCACTTGCGAGGGATCGCTGGATGTGGCGCGCTATCGGGGCGTGCTCAAAGCGCGCGGCCTGGTGGGCGTGCGCGGCGTGGGGCCGGCCTTCGACGGCCTCTACTACGTAAAAAGCGTCACTCACAAGATCAAGCGCGGCGAGTACAAGCAGAACTTCACGCTGACGCGGAATGGCCTGGTTTCCACTGTGCCGGCGGTGAACCTATGAGTCCACAAAATTCATCAGCAGGGGGCAGCGCGCGGCGCTTCTACGGCAAGTATCGCGGGCTGGTGGTCGAGAACCTCGATCCGCTGCAACTGGGCCGCGTGCTGCTGCAATGCCCGGACGTGCTGGGGGCGATTCCCGGCAGTTGGGCGATGCCTTGCGTGCCCGCGGCGGGCATTCAATCCGGCATCTTCATTGTGCCGCCGATAGGCTCGCAGGTCTGGGTGGAGTTCGAGCAGGGCAACCCCGATTATCCCATCTGGACGGGCGGATTCTGGGGAACGGTGGGCGATGTGCCGGTCTTCGCCACCGCGCCTCCGGCCATTCCGCCGGGGCAGAACATCGTGCTTCAAACCACCGGCGAAAACATGATTTTGGTCAGCGACGCGCCGCCCACGCCGGTCACCGGCGGCATCGTGCTCAAGAGCGCCAGCGGAGCCATGATCGTAGTAAACGAGACCGGCATATACATCAGCAACGGACAAGGCGCCACGATCACGCTCATTGGACCGGCCGTGGCCATCAACGAAACCGCGCTTACCATTGCGGGCGCATGAGAAGGAGAACAAATGCCAGGAGCGATTCTGCACGTGGGCGCTACGGTGCTGTGTTCGCACGGAGGGCAGGCGATACCGACCGTGCCGAGTCCAGTGGTCATGGTTTCCGGCATGCCCATCGCCACCATCGCCGCGCCGTACGCCATCGCGGGCTGTGCCTTTGTGCCCCCGGCAGGCAATGGGCCATGCGTCACCGGCCAGTGGATTGTGGGCGCAATCAGCGTGCAGTCGAATGGCCAGCCGGTGGCTATTTTGAGCGGCACGTCTATCTGTGCGCCCACCGGCACGCCGATGATTCCAGTTGCAGCGCAGACGCTTGTGATGGCCACTTGAGCATGAGGAGCAACGGATGAGTACAAACGTCAATTTTCCGTTTCAGTTCGATGGCCGGGGCAGAACCTTGGACCCGCGGCAGAACTACGTGCGTCAGTTGGTGGAGCAGGTGCTGTTCACCTCGCCCGGTGAGCGCGTCAACCTGCCCGACTTCGGCAGCGGACTGCTGCAATTGCCCTTCGCTCCCAACAGCATGGAGATGGCCGCGGCCACGCAATTCAGCGTGCAGGCCGCGCTGCAGAAGTGGCTGAGCAACTCCATCCGCGTGCAGTCCGTGGTGGCCGCTGTTGCGGAAGCCGTGCTCACCGTCACCGTCACTTACTCGCCGCTCAATACGGATGTCACCGAGATTCAGACCTTTGTTTACGGAGGTCCGCAATGACCTCGATCTACGCCTGCTGCAATGAGAATCGCAAGGCCGCGGTGCTGGAAAATCCCACGCTCAACGGAATCGATTTTCTGGAAGTGCTGGACCACGATGCAATTCCATTGAGCATTCCGCGCCAGCAAACACTGGTGATTCATTGCCTGAATGCGCTGGCCGGCAACCTTGCTGTCAACAATGTATTCATCACCGGCGGCGAGAGCATTACCAATATCGTCGTCGCGTGGATCGCGCTGGCCTCGGACGCAACCACTCTGCCGGCCTCCGCGACAGCCGCGGAAAAAGCCTACTACACCGGACTGGCCGATGCGGCCAAGGTGCTCATCGTGCGCACCAAAGTTGCCGGCGACTTTTCGCCTTACACGCTGCGGCTAGTGACGAGCGCTCCGCAAGCCGCCGAAGATCCTCTTAACTTGACCGAAGCGCTGGCTGGTTTTGATCCAGAGCTGTCCGAAGTTGATTTTTCTTTCAAGGTCGAGTGTCCGCCTTATTTCGATTGCGCTCCACCCGCGCCCGATTGCGCGCCCGATCTTCCCGCGCCCCCGCCGATCAACTATTTGGCCAAGGATTACGGGGCCTTTCGCACTGTTCTGCTCGACCGCTTGAACCAGTTGCTGCCCAACTGGGGCGCATCCACCGAGGCCGACATGGGCGTGGTAATGGCCGAGTTGATGGCTTATGTGGGCGACGCCCTCAGCTATCAGCAGGACGCGGTGGCCACCGAGGCCTACATCGAAACCGCGCGCAGCCGCATCTCGCTGCGCCGCCATGCGCTGCTGGTGGATTACGCGGTTCATGATGGCTGCAACGCGCGCGCCTGGATGCACCTCGAAGTAAACGCGCAGGCCTTTCTGGACCACACGCTGACGCGCTTCTATACCTTTGCGCCCGGTATGCCCTCGACGCTCGCGGTAGGCGCGGGAACTGAAGAAGCGGCGCTGAGCGCGGGCGTCGTGGTCTTCGAGCCGATGCAGGATGCGGTGCTCTATCCCGAACTCAACCGGATGAGTTTTTATACCTGGGGCGACAGCAACTGCTGCCTGCCCGCCGGGGCAACGGAAGCCACGCTGCTGGGGAGCTATCCCAACCTTCAGCCCGGCGACGTGCTGATCTTTGAAGAGGTTCTCGGGGCCCAGACCGGCGACGCCGCCGACGCCGACATTCGCCATCGCTGCGCTGTGCGGCTGACGCAGGTGGCCACGCGCAACAGCATGGGCCAGCCGCTGGTTGACCCGCTGTTTACCGCTCCCGCCGCAGACGGAAGCAGCGACGCGATCACTTCGGCTGCGCAGACACCGGCCGCCGTCACGGAGATTCAATGGTCCAGCGAGGACGCGCTTCCCTTTCCTCTCTGCCTCTCGTCCAGTTTTGTTGATTCGACGGGTAAATTGCAGGTTGTCACTGATGTAAGCATTGTATTAGGAAACATCGTGCTGGCGGATCAGGGGCTGCAACTCTGCGCCGTGCCGCTCGATCCGGTTCCGCAGCCCTCCATCTTTCCGCCACTCGACGCCGGTTCGCGCTGCACCCCAGAGCAGCCGGTTGGCTTGCCGGTGCGCTACAGGCCGCAATTGCCCGACACATTCATTACTCAGGCTGTTCCGCTGCCTCTTGCCGGTTCTCCCGCCACTGCTTCCATCGTGCCGCTGGTCACCTCCGGCTATGCCAATCTCCAAGACGCGAATGGCTTCACCAGCCTCAGCATTCAGGCCGCCGCGTCGTGGAGTTGGCCGCAGTACTTCGGCGTCGGCGTTGTGCCCAACGCCGCGCACCCCGCCAACTTTGATCTTTCCGTGGTCTACGATCCATCCGGCGGCCCGCATGGCGTTACCGGCCCCGTTGTGCTGGAAGTTTTTCCTGATCTCTCGCTGACCAATACCGATCCCACCTACGCACCGGCGCAGATCAACGCCTTCTCGCGTTTTCTTCAAGTGCCGCCCGGCTTCACGCCCTTTGGAACCGCGCCCACAGCCTACCCCGCAACGCCCACCCAGCTTCCAATTTCCGGCTCCATCGATCTGGTTGACTCTGAAGGCAGCGCCTATCTGACGGTCAGGGCCGCGAATCCGCTGGCTTGGCCGTCGGCCTTTGGCGTGCTGGCGCAGGGAAGCCAGCAGCATCCGGAGGAGTTCAACCTGCTGGTCGTTTACAATCCGCCCTCCGGCGAAGGCGTCCACGTGCCGGTGCTGGTCGAGCGCTTTGACAGCGTTACGCTGGAGAGCGTCTCGGCGGCCTTCGCCTCGGACTCCGAACTGATTCGCGTGCGCAGCTTCGCGCAGCAACCCAATCCCGAAGTCTCCGCCTACGCTCTGATGCACTATGACGCCAGCCAAGCTCTGCCGGCGGTCTCGCTCAACAGCTTCTTCGACAATCGCACAACAACCTGGACGCCGCTGCCGAATCTCTTGCAGGCCGGGCCAGCCGATGCGAACTTCGTCGTCGAGGTGGAGTATGACGGCACGGCGCGCCTGCGCTTTGGCGACACCACCAACGGCCTCCGGCCAGACAGCGGAACCGCCTTCACCGCCGCTTATCGCGTGGGCAACGGCAGCGCGGGCAACGTTGGCGCGGAGAGCCTGGTCTTTCTGGCGGCGCAGGACGCGCGCATCGTGGGTTGCGTCAATCCGCTGCCCGCCTCCGGTGGAGTGGACCCGGAGACCACCGAGCAGATTCGCCGCCGCGCGCCGCAGGCCTTTCTCACCCAGGAGCGGGCCATCACCATGCCCGACTATGTGGCGATTGCCGAGCGCAACAGCCAGATCGACGAGGCCGTCGCCACACTGCGCTGGACCGGCAGTTGGTACACCGTCTTTATCGCCGCCGAGCCAAAGGGCGGAGGCAGCCTGACGCCCGCGCTGCGCAAGGCGCTCACCTGTTTCGTCAATCGCTATCGGCTTGCGGGGCAGGATTTGCAATTGCAGTCGCCCAGCTACGTGCCGCTCAATATCAAGCTCACCATCTGCGTCGATCCTGCGTACTTCCAGGCCAACGTCCGGCAGGCGCTGACGAAAGCGCTGGGCGCGGGGCAAAGCGGCCTCTTCGCTCCCGACACCTTTCGCTTTGGCCAGACCGTTTACCTCAGCACCATTTACGCGGCGGCACGCAAGGTGGCGGGCGTCACCTCCGTCACCGCGACGGTCTTCAGCCCGCAGGGAGTGAACAACCCAAGCTATCTGGCCAACGGAGAAATCCCTTTGGGTCCGCTTCAGATTGCGCGGATGGACAACGATCCCAGCTATCCCAGCCACGGCCAGTTGACGCTGGTGCTGCAAGGCGGAAAGTGAGATGCCCATGAGCTGCACAGAGACCTCGAATTGCACCTGCGGCTGCTGCTCCGGCACTGCCATCGAGACGCCGCGGGGCGAACTGAACCTGCCCGGCCTCTCCGCCATCGCCTATCGCACCGGCACCTGGGCCACCTTCCGCGAGTCGATGCTGGCGCGGCTCACCAGCGCGGATTACCCGGCGCTCGCTTCTCTCAAGACGCGCGACACCGGCGACTTCACCATCGCGCTGCTCGACGCCAGCGCCGTGCTCTTCGACATTCTCACTTTCTATCAGGAGCGGCTGGCCAACGAGAGCTATCTGCGCACCGCAACCCAGCTCCGATCGCTGACCGAGCTGACCCGCTTGATCGGCTATCAGCCTGCTCCGGGCGTTGCGGCGGAGACCTATCTGGCCTTCACCATCAAAGCCGCCACCGGGCTGCCCGCGGACCCCACCACCACGGCCATCACCATCCCCGCGGGCACGCAGGCGCAGAGCGTCCCGGCGCAGAATCAGACGCCGCAGAGCTTCGAGACCTCCGCGGACATTCTTGCCAAGGCGGATTGGAACGCGCTGCCCATCACCACCAGCCTTCCGTGGGCCGCGCCGGGGGCCAATGGAGTTTACCTTGCCGGCACTACCAATCAGCTCAACCCCGGAGACTCGCTGCTGATTCTGGGCGTGGCCCGCGAACTCTGGACGCCCAGCGCCACGCCCAACGAGCAGTGGGACGTGGTTACGCTCAACCAGGTCGTCCTCGACACTCAGAACGGCCTCACCTGGGTGGGATGGGATCAGCGGATGGATCACGGAACCGGCAGCGGCAAGTCGCCCGATCCCTCCACCTGGACGACGGCCAAGGTCTTCGCCTTCCGCCAGAAGGCCCAGCTCTTCGGTAGCGCCGCGCCCGACCCCAACCTCTTTGTGAGCGCCAAAAACAGCAGCAAAACCAGCCTTCCCGCCCTGATCGATGCGACCGCTACCCCGTGGGTTTGGCGCAACTATCAGATCGCGTCGGCCAGCCAAGTGGACCTCGATTCCACTTACTCCAAGGTGGTGGTGAATTCCTGGTTTGCGCTGGTCGTCGAGGGCATCGTTCAGCTATACAAGGTCACCGCGGCCACGGCCACTTCGCGCTCGGCATTCGGAACGAGCGGCAAAATCACCGAGCTTTCCGGAGATTTTGACGATCCGAATATCGCGGACTTCCCGCTGCAAGGGACCACGGTATTGGCTCAGAGCGAGCAACTCACCGTGGCGCGCCAGCCGCTCGATCACCCGCTCTACGGAACAGTGATCGACATCGACGCGCTGCGGCCCGATCTGGTGGGCGCGCGCGCCGTGGCCATCACCGGCAAGGCGCAGAAGCTGGCCGTCACCACCGCCGCCGCGCCGCTCACCTTTGTTCCCGACGACGGGCCGGAGGACGGCTCCGCCAATCTCACTCTGCATCCGGGCGACGTGGTCACGCTGATCGACCCTGGCCCCCTGCCCGCGAACGGAGACGGCAGCATTCCTCCGTGGATTGCGGACACCGGTGTGCGCAACCTTCGCGTGGCCGACGCCAGCGGGCGCACCGGCACGGTCACGGCCACAATCGCCAGCTTCACCCTCGCGCCCTCCAGCAAAAAAGATCCCGACATTCAAGAGTTCGCGCTGGTTGCGTCGGTGCTCGCCGTGACTTCGCCGTATCCGCACACACAAGTGCTGCTGGCCAATCCACTTACCCATGTCTACGACCGGAGCATGAGTTCGATGAACGCCAACGTGGGCCTAGCGACGGCGGGCCGTTCCGTGGCCGAGGTGATGGGCAGCGGCTCGGCCGCCACGCCCAA
Organism: uncultured Occallatibacter sp.; assembly: GCA_964450895.1. Classification (GTDB taxonomy): domain Bacteria; phylum Acidobacteriota; class Terriglobia; order Terriglobales; family Acidobacteriaceae; genus Telmatobacter. Next base: position 24,804 of record CAYVGW010000029.1, read on the forward strand.
CCAGCGATTCAAACTCCGCCAGCCTCCCCTCACCTACGTGCAAGCCCCTACGCCAACGGGCCGCTTGAGCACGCTGAAGGTCACGGCGAACGGCGTTGCGTGGAAGGAAGTGCCGACGCTCTACCAGCAGAGTCCGTCGTCCACGGTCTTCGACACGATGAACCAGGCCGACGCAACTACCGATGTGCTCTTCGGCGACGGCGTCGAGGGCGCAACGCTGCCCTCCGGGCAGAACAATATCGTAGCCACCTATCGCGTGGGTTCGGGCGTCGCCGGCAACGTCGGCGCGGGCGCAATCACCACGCTCATCGACCGCCCGCTGGGGGTGAGTGGAGTCACCAATCCGGCCACGGCCACCGGCGGCCAGGATGCGCAGTCGGTCACCGGCGTGCGCGCCAATGCGCCGTCTTCGGTGCTGACGCTGGGCCGCGCCGTCTCCATCGCCGATTACCAGAACTTCGCCGCCAGCTTCGGCGGCATCGCCAAGGCCGCAGCGCTGTGGATTCCCAGCGGTCCCGGCAGAGGCGTCTTCCTCACCGTCGCCGGAGCGGGCGGCGCGGCTCTGCCTCCCGGCAACCCAACGCTGGCCAATCTCGTCAACGCGCTCCAAGCCTACGGCAATCCTTTGGTTCCCATCCACGCGCTCAGCTTTTTGGAGACGCTCTTCTCACTCAAGGCCGACGTCGCCTACGATCCCGCCTACGACGCCAAAGCTGTTCAAGCGTCCATCATCGCCGCGCTGCGCCAACAATACTGCTTCGCTGCGCGAGGCTTTGGCCACGGCGTCTCCGGCGACGAGATCGCCGCTCTCATCCAGGCTGTCCCCGGCGTGGTCGCCGTCAACGTCATCGCGCTCATCCTGGGCGCAACCAGCCGTGCAGGCGATCTGGCCGCCGGCGGATGGTCCGTTTACGCGGCGCATCAGTGGCTCACCCAGACGGTGACCCTCATCCGGCCTTCCGCGGGCGCGCAGATGCGCATCTGTCCATGGATTCCGGTCGCCACCGCCAGCGTTCTGCCGCTGCCCGCCGAAATTCTGGTTCTCGATCCCAATCCCAACGCCATCGCCCTGGGGGACCTCTCATGAGCCTGCCCGTTAGCCCGAAGGGACTCGACCTATTCAGCCTGCTGCCGGCCGTCTACCGCGTGCGCGATGTGCAGTTGGCGCAGTCCATGCCGCTGCTCACCGCGCAGGAACAGGCCACGCTCGCCCAGCTCCGGCTGCTGACTCAGCCAGGGATGCCGCCGCTTGCTCCCGATCAGCAGGCGCTGCTGGACGAACTGAACGCCAAGGCCCAGCGCGGACCGCTGCAGTCGCTGCTGCTGGTGCTGCAAGAGCAAGTTGGCATCGTCGCCAACGATCTCGACCAGCTCTACGACGACCAGTTCATTGAAACCTGCGCGCCCTGGGTCATTCCCTATATCGGCGACCTGATCGGCTATCAAGCGGTCAACGGCATCGCGCCCACCATCGACAATCCTCGCTCCGAGGTGGCCAACACCATTGCCTTCCGCCGCCGCAAAGGCACGGTTTTGGTGATGGAAGAGCTGGCCCGCGACGCGACAGGCTGGGGCGCGCACGCCGTCGAGTTCTTTCGTGTGCTGGCGGATACACAGTACATGAATCACCTGCGCCCCGGCAATCACTACGCGCCCGATCTGCGCAAATGGAAGCCCGGCCTCTACATCGATACCGGCTTCGACCGCACCGCGCACAAGATCGATGTGCGGCGCATAGGCGCGGCGATCTCCTCCTCTCCGCGCGAGCAGGGTCGCTACAACATTCAGAACCTCGGCATCTTCCTCTGGTCACTGGGCGCATGGAGCATCACCGACTGCCCCGCCACTCCCGCCGCCAGCGGCCCAGGCTGCTGTCGTTTCAGTTCTCTCGGCATGGACATTCCTCTCTTCCACAAGGCTGTGCCGCCGGGGTTTGAGCCGGACGACACCAACATCAACGATCCGGCAAGGCCCTTCAATGTGGCCGGCCGCCGGCGCCGCCGGGTACTCTGCGACGACCTCCAGCGCGGCGTCGGCGCGCGCTATTACGGCGAGGCCAACAGCCTGGTGGTTTCCGTCAACGGCACGCCGCTCGATCCCTATCTGATTCAGGTTTGCGACCTGGCCGGACCGGAGGGCGCATGGGCCAACACCCCCGTTGCCGCGCCCTACGCCGCGGCCATTGATCCGGAGTTGGGCCGTCTTGCGTTGCCGCCCGCGCCCGCTGGAACGCCGGAGCCATCGGTCAGCGTCTCCTACGAATACGGCTTCAACGCCGATCTTGGCGGTGGCGAATACTCCCGCGAGACAGGCGCGAACGGCTTCCTGGTCACCGATCCCGCTTGGGTTGTGCCGTTTCCTGATACGGAATCCATTCCCCGCTACCCGGACCTGCAAGGAGCCATCCACTTCGCCATCGCGGAGTTGGCGGAGAACGGTCTGGTTGCCGTCGAATTTGCCGGTTCCGGGATCTACACGTCCGCCGGTCCGCTCACCATCGACCTGCCCGCCGGAACCACGCTGGAAGTGCGCGCCGCCGAGGGAGCGCGGCCCACGCTGCTGCTGGACGGCGAAATCTCCATCACCGGCGACCCCGCCAGCACCGCCGTCCTGAACGGTCTGCTCATCGCCGCCGCGCCCGCCACGGTTCCCGCCGCTCCTGCGTTGATCGCGCTGGTCCACGCGCCCGAACTCAAGGCCGACGGCAGCTACAGCCGACTCTCGCAACTCAAGCTCACGCACTGCACGCTGCTTCCCGGCTGGTCGGTTACGCCGCATGGTGAACCCGTCTTTCCCGATCAGCCGGTGCTGGTCGCGGAACCCGCCGGTCTTCAGGTCAATGTTGCCCGCTCGATTTTGGGAGCCGTGCGATGCAGTCGAACCGCCGACTTCACCGCAACCGACAGCATTCTGGATGCCGCCAGCCCCACCGGCGTGGCCTACGCCGCGCCAGACGCCTCGACCACCGGACCCAGCGCCGGCTCGCTCACCCTCGTCGGCTGCACGGTGATCGGGAAGATTCATGCAACCCTCTTCCAACTCATCTCGGATTCCATTCTCTGGTCGTGGCTCACCCCCACGGACGACGCAAAGCTCTGGCCGGCCTCGGTCCTCGCCGATCGCCGTCAGGCCGGCTGCGTCCGCTTCAGTTACTTGCCCACCGGGGCCATCACCCCGCGCCGTTATCAGTGCGTGGAGAAGTCCCCCAACACCCCCCAGCCGCTCTTCTTCGCGCTGCGCTACGGACGCCCCGGCTATGGCAAGCTGCTGGCCGTGACCAGCGACCGCATCCGCCGCGGCGCCGATGACGGCGGCGAGATGGGCGTCTTCCACTTTTTGCTCAATCCCCAGCGCGAAGCCGACCTCCGCGTCAGGATGCAGGAGTATCTACCGGTCGGCATGGAATTTGGTTTGATTTATCAAAACTGACGCACCCAACCGGCAGCGCGGACCCTAGCACAGGAATGCGTGCCGGAGCAAAAATACAGGAGGCACAACAGTGAGCTTCGATACCAGCCGTTTTCGATTTGCCCCGTGGAAGAACTACTCCGGCGTAGTGATGGAACAGGGCCGCGTCCAACTGGACTCGGACTGGAATGAGTGGCTGGCGCTGATGGCCCGCCGCACCCAGGCCGAATCGCTCGACCTCCTGGGCCGCGCCGCCTACCCGCCCACCACGCCCTTCGCCTACCTGATCGGCTTTGACGGCTCCGGCAACCTCACCATCGGTCCCGGCCGCATGTATGTCGATGGCCTGCTGGCGGAGAACCACGGCGATCCAACAACCGCCGTCTGGGACTCCGCGCTGGCGGAGATCTCGAACACCTCGCAGCCGCCGCCCGCCGCTGAAACAGGAGCCATTGCCTATGCCGCGCAGCCCTACTTGCAGGGCGTAACCCAGCCCACCGATGGCGGCACATACCTCGCCTACCTCGACGTGTGGACGCGCGCCGTTGACTATTTGCAAGACCCGTCGCTGATTGACCCGGCCGTGGGCATCGACACCACCGGCAGGCTCCAGACTGTCTGGCAGGTTCGCCTCGCGTCTGTGACCTCCGGCGCGGTCTGCGCCAATGCCGGTTCGCCCTGGCCTGCGCCCTCCAGCGGGCTGCTCACCACCGCGCCCATCAGTTCCGCGCCCTCCGGCCCCTGCTGCCTCACCGCCAACACCGGCTATACCGGCGCCGAAAATCAGAACTACCGCGTGGAGATTCATACCGGCGGCCCGGCCGGCACGGCCACCTTCAAATGGTCGCGCGACAACGGCTCGGTGATTACCGGCGTCACCGCGATCACCCCGGTCACCAACTCAGTGCTAACCGCCGCCAGCCAACTGAGCGTCATGAGCATGGGCCGCGACCAGGTCCTTGGTTTTTCGCCCGGAGACTGGATCGAAATCCTCGACGACAACCTCGAGCTGGCCGGGCAGCACGGCGACCTGCACCGCATCGACACCATCGACTTCGCCGGTAAAACCATCACTCTCGATTCGTACGCCGACGCCGCCAAATTCCCCGTCTCCGGCGGGACCACTCCCTACCAGACCGATCCCACTCGTCACACCCGTATCCGCCGTTGGGACCAGTCCGGCAAAGTCTTCCAAAGTGACGGCGTCACCGTAGTCACCGACCTCGGAGCCGCCGGCAGCAGCGGAGAAATCCCCGTCACCGCCGCCGGCGTCAGTGTGATTCTGGAGAGCGGCATCACCGTCAGCTTCGACGTCAGCACAGCCGGCGGAAGCTTCAACAGCGGCGACTTCTGGACCTTTGCCGCCCGCACCGATGGCTCGCTCGACCAGCTCACCGAAGCCCCGCCGCACGGCATTCACCACCACTACACGGCGCTCTCCGTAGTCGATTTTGCCACGGGAAAAGCCTCCGACTGCCGCACTCCATTGAATCCGGGCTGCGGAGATTCCTGCGGCTGCTGCACCGTGACAGTCGGCGACGGCATCGAGAGCGTCGGCCAATTCACGTCCATCAATGACGCTCTGGCCGCGCTGCCGGCCAACGGCGGCCAGGTCTGCATCCTGCCCGGCCGCTACTACGAACACGTCTTCGTCGATGCGCTGCGCAATGTCGTGATCCACGGCTGTGGCTACCAGACCCGGCTGGCCTCGCCCTCGCTGGCGCCCATGCCTGCCGCCAACGCTCCGGCTGCCGCGGGCACGGGCGGAAACAGCGACGGCACCTTCAACGCTGTTCTCTCCATCACTGCCTCGGAGCACATCCAGGTGCGCAACTTCGCCGTGGAAGCCGACACCAACGAAATCGGCATCCTGGTGGACGGAACCGGGCAGTTAGTGGCAACCCCCAATAATCCCAACAACGCAAACAATCCCGCCAGCCAACAGAATGCCCTGCGCCTCTACAACCTGCCGCGCGACCTCGACATTACCCTCCAGGATCTCTTCCTCACTGGCTCCACGCTGCCCGCCATCTTGGCCAAGGACGTGGAACTGCTGCGCATCGACCGCAACCGCATCCTGATGGAAGACGTGCGCAGCCTCTGGCCTTCGGTCTACGTGGGCGGCGTGGAGATGCACATCAATCGCAACTACGTCGGCATCCAGGGCCTCGCCAACCTGAATGAGTGGCTGCCCACAACCGTCACCTCCGACTTGCAGGCCGCCAGCGCCATAGCAAGTGCGCCGGCGGCTCCATCGCAAGCCCACGCTGCACCCGGCGTAAAGGCTCGGCTCTCCGCCGCCAAGTCTGCAAAGAACAATGCGCCTCAGTTCCTGAACGCCGAAAGCATCAACGCGATTACCAATGTAAAGATCAAAGTCGCCAACCACCTCGGCGGCATACTGATCGCCGGCCCCTCCCGCGAGGTTTTTGTCTGCGAAAACCAGATCGAGGGCGGCCGCTTCAACGGCATCACGCTGGGCAGCTATTCCGTGGTTGATAGCAATAACTTGGAGACCATCACCACCATCGGCGTCAACACCGTGCAGGAGGACGCCTGCTCCACCACCGGCACGCTCGAGCCGCCCAGCTCATCCACCCTCGGCTCGCAAGGTTTTTCCATCGTGGCCGGCGGCCCGCTGCTCGACATCGTCATCGACCGCAACCGCATCAGCAACATGGGTCTGTGCGGCATCGGGCCAATCGGCCTCTTCGATCTCCTGCGCATCTTCGAGGTCATCTCCATTGAGAACCTCACCATCACCAACAACTCCATTCGCAACACGGTGCTGCGCCCGACCGCCGCGCTGAACACCTTTGGCTCGCTTACCTCGCAGGAAACCTTCGCCACCTCCAGCGGCCAAAACGCTGGCAGTGAATCTCAAGCCAACCTGGGCAGCTTCACCTCTGTGCAGCCCGTCACCGCCGGAACGGCTTCCCCCTACGCGGCCATTTGCGTGCCCGCGGTCGAGAATCTCATCCTCCACGACAACGCGATCTTCAACTTCGGCGCGCACCCCGGCGTCGGCGCCAACGGCATCTTTGTCCTCAACGGAGAGATGGTGGAGATCAGCCGCAATCAGGTGCTGGAAACCCGAGACTGGAGCGCCGCTTCGCTGGAGGCAGGCCCCGCCAGCGCAAACCTGCATGGCGGCATTGTCCTGGCCCTGGTCACACCGCCGTCCCTGCCGGATTCCACGATAGCGCAGGGTGTGCTGGCGGGTGAGACCGCTGCCTCCAGCGCCAACCTCTTCGCCAGTGCGATCTACGAGCCGGGAATGCCCGCGCTGCGCGTCGAGGAGAACGTCGTCCGCGTCGCGCTGGGCCAGGCGCTGCTGGCCGTCGGCTTCGGGCCATTCGCCATCTCCAACAACCACTTCACTTGCGGAGGAATGGTGCGCGGCCGCGGCACGCCCCTGGCGCAGACCGTCTTGATCCTCAACCTCGGCGCGGCGATTGAAACCGCCGATTCCCTGCGGATGATGGACATCTATGCGTATGCCACAAGCCAGTCCACCAACACCAATCTATACGCCTACAGCAATCAAGGAATCACCAGCCAGGCCTTCGCGGCCTCCAGCAACGGCACCGTCCTCTTCAGCAACAACATCTGCCAGCTTGAAGCGCGCGCCGACCGCCAGCGTTCCATCTCCTCCATCACGATCCTGTCCGTCGATCACCTGACCTTTACCGGCAACCATTCCTGGATCGACACGGCAACCTTCGACGCCTACTTCGACGCCGTGCTCATCGCTGCCAGCGTCAACGTCACCAGCAACCGCTTCCAGGAATCGCCCCTATCGGTGCTTGTCTCTGGCATCACCGCTGGCCTGGTCAACATCACCTCGCAGAACATCTCCACCTTCTGCCTGCTGGTGAAAGGCGCGCCCAGCTTCACCATCGATCAATCCAACCTGGCGCTGATCAACCTGGCTCAGCCCGGCTTATGCGCCAGATTCAAAGGTTAGTGCCGTGATTGCTTGTTTGGGCAATTGAATGAATGTAGCGCCGGCCTCCCGGCCGGCTGTAGCGCGGACGTCCTCGTCTGCGTCTGTCCGGGAGAGATTACCAAATCATTCGGCCAAAGCACAATCGTCAAATTCCAAATCACCGCCGATTTCCGCTGGCGCGATTCAGAACTTCGGGAGGAAAGCCATCATGAACACCAACACCGCAAGCAGCACTGACATTTCCCAGGCAAGCCCCGCGCAACTCAACGCGGCCATTACCACGGCCCTGGGCACGGCCGACGCGGGTGGATCGCAATCCATCCACAATCTGACGCTGATCCATAGCGCCCGCCTTTCGCAGCTCAAACGAACCGCCGCCACGCTCAAACAGCAATACGGGGCCAGCGATCCCAACGTCAAAGCAGCCGAAGCGGCAGTCGCCGCCGGCACGGCGCGCGTGGCGCGGATGGCTGCGGTTCACCAGCAAGCAGCCACGCCCGTGCCTCCGGTCTCCGCCACTGGCTGGGCGCTGCAAGGGCGCGTCTTCAACTCCATGCTCCAGCCCGTTCAGCATCTCACCGTCTTTCTGGTGGATGACACAAAGACCTTCCAGAAAGAGTACGGTTTCGCCTATACCGACAGCACCGGCTACTTCCTGATCAACTTCGCCGGAAGCGCGCCCGGCAATCAAACCAGCCCGCCGCAACTTTATATCGAGATCGTCAATGCTAGCGGCAAGCCCATCTACATCAGCGCCGAAATCTTTGCGCCCGCAGCAGGCAGCACAACCTATCTGAACATCACCCTGCCCGCGGGTGAAAAGCCAATCGGCAATCCGCCGCCGGCAATCCGAGGTGGTGCTATCCCCGGCAGTATGGAATGATCCATGCGGGGCCGTCGGCGCGAAAGAAAAATAGAGAAATCGTGCCCTTCTCCTGCGCCGATGGCCAGCCACCTGTCTCAGTGAAACAGAGTACGACCCTGCTGAGCGCACCAACAAAAACCTACTGCCTTTCAGTCGGGCCGCAAAGGTCTGAAAATAATGCTGGGCGTTACGGGCTGCGGAAAAACTCGATTCAGGCAGGTTTTGTAATAAGGGCACGACCTCAGTCGGGCCGCAAGACGCTGATAATAAAGGATGGGCTTTAGCCCCTGCGGGATGTTTTTCGAGGGTTTCACTCAAATTCAGCCCTTTTTCCGCAGCCTCTTCAGTCGGGCCGCAAAGGTCTGAAAATAATGCTGGGC
>CAYVGW010000030.1:0-32287 GCA_964450895.1 uncultured Occallatibacter sp.
CCTTTCCCGGCGCCCATCGGAAAAAAGGCAGAAATTGGCGCGCGGCGGTATCCGCGCGGCTTATGAGCAGTCCATTGAGGCGGACCGGCGTTGGTTTCGGACTCGTGGCAATATTCGGGTTTATTAATTCTTTTGGAATTGGCAAAGAAGGAGCCTTCATTAACTATTGCCTCGATTGGCAGCTTGCCTTGTGCCCGTTGACTGGAGTCTTCATGGTTCTGCTTTCCCATCGTTGGGCACTACAGGATCGTGGAATGTTCCTTATTCGTCCCCTGATCTTGCTCCTGGCAGGGGTAACTGGAGTGCAGTTTGCCCTTCAAGCGATGTTGGACTGCAATCGGGCCATAGGGATGACCGCGAGTGCTCGAAAGAAAATCCTGGAGGCGAGACACGAAGATCAGGAACTGGTTCGACTGATTTCATCCTTTCCTGGTCCGGTGGTCAGCGAGAACATGGCGGCATTATTGCGTGCGGGCAAGTCAATCCCCTTTGAGCCGGCAGTCATCAAGGTAACTACTAGTAGCGGGATATTCGACGAAAGCTCTCTGCTCAAAAGGACGTCTGACAAATTCTTCGACGCGTTCATCCTGACAACTGATGGGTACAGTTATCGCTTTAGTCCACGCATGTTGCAAGCGATTCACGAGAATTATCGGCCGTATGCGTTCAGCGGAAGTGATTATCTTGTGTATGTCCGAAGATGAGAGTCTGAGAATGGTTCGCATCGGTAGCCGCGGCAATGGATGGCTCTATGAACGAGTCCGGCAGGAAACAGAGTCTACCGGATAGAATAGATTCGGCATTTGCCCTTGGGGGATTTCGTGCTGAAAAAGAGTCTTTGCCTGCTTGCCCTTGCCGTAACGCTGCTGCCATGCCTGCCTGGGAAGGCGCAAACCGCCGCGGACGCCGTGGTCGAGCGCAATGTGGCGATGAAGACCCGCGACGGCGTCACGCTGCGCACTGACGTTTATCGCCCCGCCGGAGACGGGCCGTTTTTTGTGCTGCTGGTGCGCACGCCCTACAACAAGGACGGCTTCACAGCCTTCGGGCGCAGGGCGGCGGCGCGCGGCTTCATGGTGGTTGCGCAGGATGTGCGTGGGCGCTATGCCTCCGAGGGCGAGTGGATTCCCTTCAAGCATGAGACTGACGACGGCTATGACGCCGTCGAGTGGGCCGCCGCGCTGCCCCACGCCAACGGCAAGGTGGGCATGTTCAGCGGCTCCTACGTGGGCGCGACGCAGATGCTCGCCGCCATCGGCCATCCGCCCCATCTGGCCGGAATCTGCCCCATCGTGACCGCCTCCAACTATCACGAGAACTGGACCTACCAGGGCGGCGCATTCGAGCAGTGGTTCAACGAGTCATGGACCTCCGGGCTGGCGCAGGACACCTATAGCCGCCAGATTCAGAAGAGCGCCAATGCCATGATCGGCAGCACGGTCCTGCCGCTGAAGAACTTTCCTGTCTTTAACATCCAGGCCACGCAGGACGGCTTGGCTCTGACCCACTCGCTGGCGCCGTATCTCCTCGACTGGCTCGATCACCCTACCTACGACAGCTATTGGAAGCAGTGGTCGATCGAGGATCACTTCGACCAGATTCAGGTTCCCGCGCTGACCATCGCCGCCTGGTACGACATCTTCCTGGGAGGCTCGCTGCGCAATTACATGGGGCTGAAGGCTCACGCCGGCACGGAAGCGGCACGCAGCACTCAGCGCCTGATCGTCGCTGTCGGCGGCCACTCCGGCTGGGGAAGAAAGATCGGCGAGCTCGATTTCGGCCCCGACGCCGCCTTTGACGAGAATGATTACGTTCTGGATTGGTACGACTATCTCTTCCTCGGCAAGCAGAACGAGTTCGCCGGCAACAAGCCTGTGCGCATCTTTGTAATGGGCGAGAACAAGTGGCGCGACGAAGAGGCTTGGCCGCTGGAACGAGCCAAAGAGACGCGCTACGCTCTGCACTCCGCCGGCAAGGCCAACAGCACCTCGGGCGACGGGGCACTTTCCGCATCCGCCGCACAAAAGGAAGCGGCCGATCAATTCGTCTACGACCCCGCCAACCCCGTTCCCACCGTCGGCGGCCCGCTCTGCTGCGACAGCGAGCACTTGGCGCCCGGCCCGCGCGACCAGAAGGAAGTTGAAGGCCGCTCCGACGTGCTGGTCTACTCTACTCCGGCCCTCGACAGCGATCTGGAAGTCACCGGCCCGGTCACTTTGGACCTCTTCGCCAAGTCCTCCGCCGTGGACACGGACTTCACCGCCAAGCTGGTGGACGTCTACCCCGATGGCAGGGCGATCAACCTCACCGAGGGTATCCTCCGCGCCCGCTTCCGCGAGTCCACCACGGGCGCGCCCAAGCCCATCATTCCCGGCCAGGTCTACGAGTACAAGATCGACATGTGGGCCACCAGCAACGTTTTCCTCAAGGGTCACCGCATCCGCCTGGAGGTCAGCAGCAGCAACTTTCCGCGCTTTGACCGCAACCTGAATACCGGCAAGGACGCCGCCACGGACTCCACTTTTGTGAAGGCGACGAACACCATCCTGCATGATGCCGCGCATCCTTCCGCGCTGATTTTGCCGGTGGTGCCGCGGTAGCGCTATGGCCGCATGAATTGGTCATAGCCGGATTGTAGCGCCGACCTTCCGGACGGCTGTGGCGCGGACGTCCTCGTCCGCGCTTGTCGCTGGTTTTGTTGATAAAGAAGCAAACGTGGACCGGGAGGTCCACGCTACAGCCGACCAGGAGGCCGGCGCTACAGTTTCATGCGCGGCGAGTCGGCAAGGGCGGTGGAGGACTATTTCGAAACTCCGAGGGGGACAGCCTTTGAAGCTGTCCCCCTTTTTGCCTATCTGCGCAATCTTACTTTACTCCTCGATGATCGCCACACCCCACGGCGCCAAGGTCACTTCCGCGGCCTTGGCGACCGGCTTGCCGTCGAGCAGGTTTACTCCGGCGGCATAGGCATAGTTGAACTTGACCTCCGCGCCGGAGTAGTTGAAGTAGTAATGCAGGCGCTTGCCCAGGCGGTTGACGCCGTGCCGCACGTGGATGGCGGCGGGTAGCTGCTGGTCGGCGCCGAGCAGGCCGAGCTTGTCCAGAGAGCGGCGCAGCAGGGCGGTTTGCAGCTTGTCCGAAAGGAACGTGCCCTCGTAGAGCAGCGTTCCAGCGCCGAACTCGTTTTCGGTGATCGCCGGCCATTTCCCGAAGAAGGGGTGGTCGTAAGAGGCGAGAATCTTGGCGTGCTCGGGTATCAGGAACTCGGCCCAGTAGGAGACATGGTTCTGCTCGCCCGCCTGGAAGGGATCGCCCTTGAGCGCCAGCGGATGCTCCAGGCTGGAAAACTCCTGGTAGCTTGCGCCCACCACCTCGCGCAGCGGCCCGGGCGCGCGCACCCAGCGCACAGCAGAATTTTCATTGGCGAATCCGCTCTTGAAGGTCATCACCACATGGCCGCCGTTCTTCACGTAGTCAGAAATCCGCTGCAGCAGCGCGTCGTCGGAGATATAGAGCGCAGGCACGATGAGCAGTTTGTACGGCGCGAAGTCCTGTGTCTCCGAAAAGACGAAATCCGCGCCGATGTTCAGGTCATACAGCGATTTGTGCATCTGCTGCACGAGCGAGGCATAGCCGTCGGGTTCGCCGGACCAGCTTCCAGCAGGCACGGCGCCGCCGTAGGGCATAAAGCTGATGGCGTTCGCCGAGTCGCGGCTCCAGAGAATCGCCACATCGTTGTGCAGCTTCAGGCCAACAAGGTGGGGGCCGATCTTCTGCAGTTCATGCGCGGTGCGGCTCACCTCGGTATAGGCGCGGTTTGGCTCCTGATCGTGCGAGAGGACGCCCTTCCAATAGGTCTCCTGGTTGCCGGCGATCGAGGACCAGTGCCAGTACTCCACCATGTTGGCGCCGCTGGCCAGATAGGTGTAGACATCCTCGCGCATCTGCCCGTCGTAGGGCGGAAACTGGCCGCTGGAGCTCCAGCCGATGGTCTGCGCGTTGGTCTCAGTGACCAGAAAGTTCGTGTGTTTGAGCGAGCGCGAGAAGTCCGTCTGCAAGGCCTGAAGGGAGCCGTCGTAGTGCTCCTGCGTGCCGTGATAGATGTTGTCGGCGACGATGTCCAGTCCCGCGGCCACATCGTTCTCATTCACGTCGCGCTTCATCATGCCGCCGTAATCTGTGGTGATGAATTGGCTCTTGCCGGCGCACTCGCGCACCAGCGCCGCCTGCCAGTGCAGGAAGTCCGTCACGCGCATCTGGCTCCAGCGCGTCCACTCCAGCTTGTAGCCGGTCGAAATCGTCCCCTCGCGCGTCGGCAGGTCTTCCCAGGTGTGAAGGTTTTCGCCCCAGTAATTCAGAAACCAGGCCTTGCTCAGCGCCTCGGGCGTGCCGAACTTCTTCTCCAGATAATGCTGGAAGCCGATGAAAACATCCGGGTTGGCAGCGTCGTAGCTCCCGGTCTCGTTGTCGATCTGCCAGCCGATCACCGTGGGATTGTCCTTGTAGTGGGCTACGATGTGGCGGATCAGACGCTCGGCATAGAAACGATAGGCCGGCGAATCCGTGTTCATGTTCTGCCGCAGGCCGTAGACGGTGGGAACAGCCTTGCCGCCAAACATGCCGCCGGGAATGCGATCCGCCAGGATCTCCGGGTGCTGATGAGCCATCCACGCGGGCACAGAGTACGTGGGCGTGCCCAGGATCACCTTGATCCCGGCCTTGCCCATGGCGTCTACCACGCGGTCCATCCAGGCGTACTCGAAGCGCCCATCCTCCGGCTCCCACAGGCTCCAGGTGGACTCGCCCATGCGCACCACGTTGAGTCCGGCGGCCTTCATCAGCGCCACGTCTTTGTCCAGGCGCTCGTCCTGCGCGGTGGGCGTATCTTGCGGCGTGTACTCGTTGTAGTAGGCCGCGCCGTAGAGGACGGTGGGAAAATCGAGATTCGGAGCGCCGGCGGGCTGGCTGCCGCCGGAACTCTGCGCAACCGATGCCGCGCTCCAGGAGAGTAGGATCGTAGCGGCGGAGAGTGCAAGGCATTTGCTCAACTGTTGCATGTGCATCCTTTCGAGATACTTTGCATGATAAACGAGCGGCGCGAGAAAAGTCGGTCTCGCCGATCATAGCGCCTTTTGCGGGCAATGTAACCTTTTCCGCGCTGGGACCGTAAGTGTGAATAGAAGGGGGAAGAGCGGATGGAGAACGAAGCGAGCGGCGTGCTGCATGATTTCCGATACGGCAGCGCGGAGTGCTTTGAAGCTGCCTTCGAGTCGCTCTTTCACCAGCATCAGCGCGCAGTCTACGGCTGGATTCTGCGCATTACCCGCAACCCGGCGGCGGCTGAGGAGCTGACCGTCGAGAGCTTCTGGCGCATCCATCAGGCCCGTGCGCGCTTTCGTCCGGAGCAGGGCTTTGAGGGCTGGGCGCGGCGCATCGCCACCCGCGCGGCGCTGGATTGGCTCCGCGCCCGCAAGAAGGAGAACGAGCTGCCGCTGGAAAGCTGCGCGGAAACGGCCGCTCCGTCGGCGGGCGATCCGGCGATAAGCGCGGAGATTCGTTCGAAGACCGCGCTGGCCTTCGGCCGGCTGCCGCCCAAGCTGCGCATGGCGGCCACGCTGGCGGTGGTCGAGGAGCGGCCGCAGAAAGAAGTGGCCGAGGCGCTGGGCATCTCGGTTACGGCGGTGAAAGTGCGCGTCTTTCGCGCTCTTCGCTTGCTCAGAAAAGACTTGGAAAGTCAAGGAATCCGGCCATGAATGCAGAGAAAAATGACGAATTGAAAGCACTTTTGCGGCAGGCCTTGCCGCCCGTGAAAGACGCGCCGCCCAGCGATCTGTGGCCGGCGATGCAGCGGCGGCTCAATGCAAAGGCCGAGCAGCCCGCCGCGACGGCCTTCTCCGGCTGGGCGCTCTTCGACGGAGCTTTGCTGGCCGGACTGGCGGGGATGGTTGCGTTCTTTCCGGCCTCCATTCCTCTGTTTCTCTACTACCTCTGAGGTATTTTGCCTGTTGGTAAAGAGTCCTGGGTGCCCCACCCTCGCCGCGTACTTGTTTTTGCGGCTAGGGTGGGATGCGAGTCCCTCTCCACGGAAACAGGTGAAATGCTCGTAACCCGCGGGTTAAGTCCCGCAAGAAAGGAAGTTTCCCATGAATACCCATCCGTATCTACGCGCGTATCTAGCCGGCGTCTTTGTGCCTACACTGGTTCTGCCGCTGCTGTTGACGGTTTTTATCGTGGTGCGAATCGTGCTGCAAGTGCCGGTCCCCATCGAGCAGGCGATGATCTTTCCCATGGCCGTGGTGCCTTCGGTCTTCGGCCTCTGGAATATGCTCTGGCTGTGTACGCATGAGCGCACCCATCTGCCCATCGGCGTGCATGGCGCGATTCTGCCGCTTCTCCTCATGCCGCTGGGAGCAACCACAGCCAGTTGCCTGGGCGTGCTGACACTGGGAACTCATGGCGTGACCTGGTTCAATGCCGTCCAGATTCCCTATGCGCTGATTGCGCCCTGCTTTTTGGCCGCGCTGGCCGGCTACTACCTGGTCTGGAAGTACATTATCGGCTGGTTGAACCGCGTGCTGGGGATCGCGTGAATTGAAAAGTAGCGCCGGTCTCCAGAGCGGCTGTAGCGCGGACGTCCTCGTCCGCGCTTGTCCAGGATGAATCGCCAATTCATGCAGTCTACACACCCGGCGCCAATCGATCTTGACTTCGCCTCGAAGCCCACCCATACTTGCAATATGACGTACACCGTCCAGCAAGCGAAGAGCCAACTCGACCAGCTTTTGCAGGAGGCCGAAGAAGGCAAAACCGTCGAGATTGCACGCGGCGCCAAGCCCGCCGTGCGGCTTGTGCTGGTGGAGCAGCCCGCCAAGCGAAAGCGTGTTCTCGGAAAATACGCAGGGCTGTGCCAGTACTCCGACGACATCTTCAAGCCGCTCGAAACCGATGAGGAGTTGCGTGAATACGGCTTCGACATTCTGGCCGACGCCAAGGTTCTCGACGAGCCAGCCGCATGAAGCTGTTGCTGGATACCCACACCGCCATCTGGGCGCTTGATTGCCCGGAGCGGCTCGGTCGGCGTGGGCGCCAACTCATCGAAGACCCTGCCAATGAAGTCCTGATCTCCTCCATCATTCCTTGGGAGGTCGCCATCAAGATGAATTCCAGAAAGATGCCGCCTCATGTGCTGGCCACGGACTTTCTACGCGTTCTCCGCGAAGAGGAATTTACCCCTCTCCAGATCCATCCGCTTCACGCCATTCGCTCAGGGCTTCTTCCCTATCATCACCGCGATCCCTTCGACCGTCTGCTGGCGGCTCAATCGCTGGAACTCAACGTGCCGCTGATTAGCGTCGATGCGATCTTTGATCGCTATGGCGTTGAGCGCATCTGGTAGTTTTTCCGATTATCTGCGATGGGATTCCATGGTGCGGTTCCATCAAAGCGCGGCCCGGATAACCCTGCGATAGTTTTCCAGCACCTCTCTGCCGCGTTCCGTCAGGCGGCAGATGGTCAGCGGGTACTTGCCGCGGAAGGTCTTCTCAATCGCCACGTAGCCCGCCTCCTCCAGCTTGGATAAATGCGCGGAGAGATTGCCTTGGGTGAGTCCGGTCGCTTGGCGCAGGTACTGGAAGTCGGCCTCCTCGACGGCTGCCAGCAGCGCAACAATCATCAGCCGCGCCGGTTCGTGGATGATGCGGTCGATCTCAGCGAGTTGTTGGATATTTTCGCTCATCTTATTCTCCCGGCTCGGCCGGTTGGCGCAGGGTGAGGAAAAACACGACGCTGCCGGAGATGAGAGCGAAAAGGCCTGCAAAACCGAAGAGAATCGTAAGACCTACATTGAGTGAGATGCCAAGCACAGCAAGCAGAATGCCCAGCGCCGCCATAATGACGCCGCCGATGACATAGCGGGGCACGCGGACGCGGAAAATCATGATTGCAGCATAGAAGATCCCGTTTCCAACAAGCGCCCATCCGGCGGGCGTAAACAAGCCCCAGTGAATTGCGCCCCCTCCTTTGATGGTCGCAATCACAATCTTGACCATCGCGAACGACACGATGGCTCCGAATACACAAGAAGCGACTAGGATGATGCCAAACCTGATGCCGAGCCGCTTCCAGTTGACCGGCTTCAGTTTTACGTATCCAATCTGTTCGGCCAAAAAACGCTTGCGCACCTTCTTGATCGCCCACTGTGATCCAAAACTCAGCATGAGAACAAGCAGCATGATGCCCCAAAAAGATGCAGTAGAGCCGAACGATCCTTTGAATACCATCGGCAAGCCGGTCATGCCTGCAAACGCCAAAATCAGTAACCCGATCGCGATCTCCTGCAATCCATCGCGGTATTCCGCCTTCTCCATGAGGCGGTTGGCAATTGCATTCGGGCCTTTATCGGCTAGTTTCTGTGAAATTTCGTACATTTCCACTCCTTGCAAACTAATTTGTAACACAAACCACACTGCCAGAATCTTCTCTCTTTGCCATTTGCTTGTCAAGCGGTTTTGGAGAATTTTTTGGAACTAGCATTTTGGGCGGATTTCGCGCCGTCCCTCCGGGACTCCGGCTGGATGGTGGGGACGCTCACCCCGCGCTGAAGCGCGGGGCTAATAACCACTGCGCCTACGGCGCGGGCGATTGCTGCTTTTAGGGTTATATGCCGGCCTTGAAAAAATCTTCCAGACCGGCGCGGCGGGCGTGGGCGGCCATTTGGGCTTGAATCTCCAGCGCCAGGGCCAGCGCATTGCGGCCTTGTTGCGCGGTGACTTGCGGCGTGCGGCGCGTGCGGACGGACTCCAGGAACGAGAGAATCTCCAGCCGCAGCGGCTCGCCGGGGGTGACCGGCGGCTTGGAAAAGCTCAAGCCGGCCTTGGGTTCCGCGGGATTCGTAAATTGCGCGATGACCGCTGGATCGATCCCCGCCATGGCGGCAAACTGCGCAATCATGGCCGGATCAATCTTCTTGAGGTCGATTGCGCCCGACTTGATTCCCTCGGCGATTCCCGGCGGAAGCAGCGCGGCAATCTGCGGCGGCAGGCTAACTCCGCTAGCCCCGCTAACCTCGCTCACTCCGCTATCCACGCGAATCACCAGCAGATCCTGGCGGGCATAATCAATCGACACGTACTGGCGCGGCTCAAAGAACCTCAGCTTGCGGACGCGCTCGGTGGAAACGCGCGAGGCGGTGAAGTTGGCCACGCAGCCCGATTCGAACTCGACGCGCACGTTGGCGATGTCCACCTTGGGCGAGAGGATCGGCAGGCCGACGGCCCGCACCTCGCGCACCGGCGACCCGGCAAAGGTGAGCACAACATCCAGGTCGTGAATCATCAGGTCCAGCACCACGTCCACATCGAGGGCGCGTGGCGTGAAGATGGAGAGCCGGTGCGACTCGAAGAACATCGGCCGGCGCAGTTGCAGCTGGATGGCCAGGACAGCGGGATTGAAGCGCTCCAGGTGACCGGGCTGCAGAATGCGCTGCCCCTTTTCGGCGCGAGCGATCAGGTCGTCGGCCTCAGTGAGCTGGGCGGCCAGAGGCTTTTCGACCAGCAGGTCGAGTCCCGCATCGAGCAGCGTGGAGGCGACCGCATGGTGATGCACGGTGGGAACGGCGACGGTGGCCGCGTTCAGCTTGAGGCCGGCGCGGAGCAGATCGTCCACACTGGCGAAGACAGGGATCGTGTAACGCTCGGCGGTCTCGGCGGCGCGGGCCGCGTCCGGCTCGACGGCGGCCACCAGAGCCACGCCCAGCCCGGCGGTTTCCAACTCGCGATAGACGCGCAAGTGGTTCTTGCCAAAGGCCCCAGCTCCGATGACGGCAACGCGCAAAAGGTCTTGGCTCACGGCAGCGGCGTCCAGCCTTGCGGCGCCCGCATCGGTTCTGGCAGCGGCGCGGGCGCTTCGGACTTGGGCGAATCGCCGGCCACGGCCTTCAGGCAGCGGCTGTAAAGGTCGAGCAACTGGTTGACGTGTTCCTCAGGCTT
This sequence comes from uncultured Occallatibacter sp., assembly GCA_964450895.1. GTDB lineage: Bacteria > Acidobacteriota > Terriglobia > Terriglobales > Acidobacteriaceae > Telmatobacter. The sequence continues at coordinate 9,987 of CAYVGW010000030.1, forward strand.
GGCCGCGGCCGAGCCGCTGAAGCCGGTCGAGGGCGCGGCAGGGCGGCCTACGCCAGCCGTGACGGAAACAAACTTGAGCAGATCGAGGGCGATGTCTTCATTGCGCCGTGCGCCGAGACTGGTGCTGGGTATCGAGTCCATCCGGAAAGTTCTCCATAGTGGATGCTAGCAGAATGGGGACGCCAGCGTGAGGCCAACTGACGCTGGCGCGCTTTGGGGTTCGTCATAGTGGTCAGTGGTCAAAAAAACGCGGGTTGGGGTTCGTGGCATCCCAGGTCCGAAAATCCGGACCTGGGGCACCCAGCTTGATTGGCCGGAGCCAGGCCGCCCGTCTCCGAATCAACCCCGTGCAGCGCGTAAAACTGTGCGATCCTTGAGCGATTAGCGTTTTGTGGGTGGATTGTTCTGCGGGAGTTGGCCGTTGCTTCCGTGAATCTTCGGTTATCCTGCCGGAATCACTGGAATTTGTGCATTTCCCTTCAGTTATCCACAGGCTAAGCGACTTTCAGGAAAAAACGAACCATATTCGACACCTATTTCCACGTATTTTTTCATTGTGATGGTAGTTTAAGTCTGCTTATCCACGTAAAGTCTTGTCATAATCTGAGCAAGAGCGGTTTCTCAGGAGAACTTCCAAGAACCGAGTCCAGGAAGATCGGGGTCCAAAAAGGCCATGAGGCTTTGCCGGAAGCAGACAGGGAGCACGGAAGAGTGACCAGCTATAGCCGTCAGGACGTGTTGCGCATCTTGCAGATCGGCGCCCGCCAGTTGCAAAGGTGGGAGCGAGCGGAACTGATTGCCCAGCAGCAGAGCTACAGCTTTCAGGATCTGGGGCAGTTGCGCACCTTGCGCCTGCTGCGCCAGGAGGCCGTGCCGCTGGCTTCGATCCGCCACTCGATTGTGGCGATGAAGGCCGTGGCAGGCATGAAGAATCCGATGCTGGAGGCGAGCCTGGTACGGACCGGGACCAGACTCGCCTTCCGGCATAGTGGCGCGATGGTGGACCCCATTAGCCGCCAAATGCTCTTTGACTTCGAGCGGCTGGACGATGGCTTCGGGCTTTCGGTGGCCTCCGAGCCGCTGCTGTTACGTGCGCCCGTGGGCAAGCAAGAGGGCGTGCAGGAGCTGTTCCTGGAGGCGGTCCGGGCGGAAGAAGCGGGCGAAAAGATTCGCGCCATTCAGCTTTACCGGGAGATCATGGAGCGCGATCCGAATTATGCTCCGGCCTGGATCAATCTGGGGACGATTCACTTTCATCTGCGCGAGTTTGAATGGGCAGAGGAGCTGTACCGCTGCGCCACGGAGATCGACCCGAATTACGTGCTGGCGTTTTTTGACCTGGGCAATGTGTTGGACGAGTTGCAGCGGCCGGAGGAGTCGATTGTCGCCTACAAGCGGGCAGTCGAGCTTTCTCCCGGCTACGCCGACGCCCACTATAACCTGGCGCTGGCCTATGAACGCCGCGGCGAGGCGCGGCATGCGTTGCGCCACTGGCAGGCCTATGCCAAGCTGGACAAGGACGGCCCCTGGGCGGAGCACGCGCGGGGGCAGATTCGCCGCTTGCTGGATCGCGAGAAGCTGACGATCGCATGGCGCGCGCCGAGCTTTCTCCCGCCGCGCAAGGGGCGGGCCGCGCTGACGCTGGTGGGCGGCTGAGAGATTTTCGGCGTTTTTCGTGAACCTTCTGCAAAACTCCATTTTGATTGCGAATAAGCGTCAGGGCACGACTTTAGTCGTGCCCTGTTACAAAGCCGCGAACTTGAAGCAGTTATCCTAAAAACGGCAGTTAGAAGCAGTCCAGCTCGCCTCGTTCACTTGCAAATACGATGCACAGCCGCCAACTCGCTAACTCGCCATTTCCGCGAAGCGGAAGCTAACTCGCGGATTTTATTCCACATACGCTTTATCGGATGCCTCGCTCCTTGAAGGTTCTTGCAGAAACGCCAAAGAGTGTTCTGGTGGAATTCCGAACTGCTCCGCACTTCACCCAAACGGTGAAATCCTCCGTGTCTGCAACACATTTACGTTGGATGTCGTTGACCGTTCCGGCCACTCTTCAACTGCCGTTTTTAGGATGATTCATTGAGCGGCGGTTTCCCATCCATTCCGCAAAAAACGCGGAATGGATGGGGCGCCCAATATCTTCTGCGGAATTGGCTAATTCACGGTCACCGCGAAGGTGGTGGAGACGGCTGGAGTCACCGCGGGACTTCCCGTTGCCTGCACCGTAAATGTGTAGGTTCCGGCGGTGGTTCCGGGATCCGTTTGGGTGGTAGTCCCGCTGCCTCCGCCGCTGCCGCAAGCGGCCATGCTGCCCAGCGCGGCCATCACCAACAGAACGCCCAGCATCGAGCGCCAACTACGCCGCCGCGCCGGAATTCCGAAGAAGAGCAGGAGAGCCAAAATCGCTCCTCCGCCCGCGCCCTCCCAGCCTCTGCCGGGCAGCATGGGATGGGTCAGCGAGGCGGTTGCGGGCGCGGTGGTGGTTACTGTTGCGGTTGCCGTTCCACCCATGGCGACGGCCGTGGTGGGAATCGAGCAGTTGGCTCCGTCCCCGCCGCTGGCCGTGGTGCTCAAAAGCTGGCAGGTCAGGGTGACCGTCCCCGTGTAGCCGTTCAGCGCGCTCACGGTGATCGTGGAAGTTGCGCTAGCCCCCGGTGCAATGGCGGTTGTGGCGGAGGCCGCCATGCTGAAGGTGGATTCCATCACCGTCACGGTCTGCGTCCCGGTCGCGGAGCCGTAGCTGCCATCCCCTCCGTAGGTGGCCGTCAGGGTGTCACTCTGGCCGCTGGCCGAACCAGTGAGGCTGTTGGCCGGGATCGTAAAGTTATAAACGCCGCCAGTTCCTGTATAAACCTCGTCGCTATAGCTGCCGCTCGACAGGGTTACCGTTCCTTGCGGCGTGCTGCCCCCCTCGCCAATGGTTACTGTCACGGCCAGGCTCGCATTGGAGTTGATCGTGTTCGACGCCGGGGCGATGGTGATGGTCGGCGTGGGCGCGGTTCCTGCCTTGATCTGCACGCTCGCACTGCCCGTCGCCGCGGCATAGACCGCGTCTCCGGCATAGCTGGCTGTGAGAGTTGGGCTGGTTCCGGCGGTGAGGATGTTGGCAGGAATGCTGAAAGTCACGTTGCCGATTGCGGAGAGCGTCCCGATGGCGGAAAAGTTCGAGTCCGATGAAATGGTCAGCGTCACGCTTCCAGTCGGCGTTATGATGGCTCCCAGTGAGGTCTGCGGGCTTCCGTTGGCGCCTTGCAGAGTCACCGTCACTTCGAGCGTGTTGTTCGCAAAGGTGCTCGCCGCGGCAGGAGAAACCGTGACCGTAGCCGTCGCCTGTCCGGCGGATGTCGCCGGCCAGGCGTTGACGACGTTGGCCACGTTGAGCGAGCCAAGCCCGGTAGCCTGGTCGTATCCAGTGCCCGCGCTGTAGCCGGAGAGAATGCCGACCTGATCCGTAACGCCATGCACGGAGTAAGACGGCGCGGGGCAGTTGGGAGAGAGATAGCCGTATGCCCCGTAATCGCAGGCCATGGCGATGGTGCCCTGATCGATGTCGTTGAAGTAGCAGCCGTTGCTGGTCGTGCCATTCTCCGCGCTGCAATTCGAGTAGGTTTGCTTGGCGGCCAGCTTGTACAGCTCGGCGTTGGGATTGCCCTGCGCCGAGCCAGCCTTCTGATTGATCAGCGCCATCACGCCGGCCATGGCCGGCGTGGCCACTGAAGTTCCGCCCACCTCCTGTGCCACCGGTTCTTTCTTGGCGGAATAGCTGCACGCGGCAACGTCGGAGACGCAGATCAGATAGGCGCTGCTGGTAAGAAAGCCGTCGGAGGCGAAGAAGCTGACGTCGGGTATGTCGCGCACACCGTCGCTGGTCAAGCCGGAAATGTTGTTGGTGCTTTGCTTTTGCCAAACCGGTTTGGGCCAGCCGTCGTTGACCAGCGGGATATTGCCGTTGGCCGAGCCTGTGGTTGTCGTGCTGGAAAGACAACTGGAAACATAATTGCCATCATTGACCACGCAGTTGCTGGCGCCGCCGCTGCCGCCCACCGTATCGACAATGTAGAGCAGGCCTGAATTGTCTTGCCCGATGGAGCCAGTGCCCGTGGAGTAATCGACCACGAAGTTGCAGGCCTCCTCGGCATTGTTGATGCCGGAAACATTGTAGTAGTAACTCGCGTAAGCGCTCAGGTAGTCAAGCGCCAGAGGATTGGTACACGTATCATTCCAGGGAATTTCCGGAACGTAGCCTTGGGCGCTGGCGGAGCCTGCGCTGGAGGAACCATTCGCCGAATTCCAGTAAGGAGAGGCCGTGCACACCCCGCCATTCCAGATCGTCATCAGCGGGCACCAGTTGAAATCCGTGCCGCCGACGGCTGTATTGAACGGCGTGGAGGCCAGCCCACTGACTGAAAGGCCAAACTCGGCCGGATAAGGAACGCCGACCGAAGAGTCCTGGCCTTGGTCGCAGCTTGCCGCTCCGGAGTCACCCGCGGCCACAAAGACAGCGATGCCCTCGGCTGCCGCGGTTTGCCAAAGGTTGTAATACTCCACGTTGCCCGCGGTGCCGTTTCCCAGCTCGCACTGGCCGTAGCTCACATTCATGATGCGCGCCGTGAGGTGGTTGACGATGTAACTCTCGGAATCATACAGGTTGTCGTCGGTGGTCGAGGCTGGGTAAGAGGAGACCAGCACGATATTCGCGCCCTTGGCAACCGCGCCTGACCACTCCACATCCAGAGAATTCTCAATCAAATCGCCTTCACCGCATATCGCCGTCGAACTGGTGCTGGTGCATACGGTGAGGGGCTGGCTGTTGCCGGAGACCATGGTGAAGGTTGGCTCGCTCGTTCCGGAATTCCCGGTAATATCCATCGGAGGCAGGCCAAAGAAGCTGCGGAAAGTGGCCACGTCATTGGGAACAATCGCGCTGGTTCCGGCGATGGCGATGGTCTGCCCGCTCCCGTCGATGGGCGTGCTGGCATTCCACAGCGACAGGATATTGTAGATGGTGGCAAAGTCGTAAGGCGCTACATCTTCAACCAGGTAAGGAGATGAGCCGCCGACGCTGATGCCAAACAGCGGGTTGGCGGCGGAGCGGCCAGAAGCCGCTAGCGTCTGGGACTGGGCGGATGCAGCGGCGCCGCGCTTCCACATCCCGGACGCTGAGTCCCGCGTGACTGCGTTGCCCATGTGATGCAACGGCCGAGGGAAGAAGTTGTGCAGCGCCTTGACGCCCACCACGACAGATCCGAGCTGGGCGGGAATTTGCGGATCGCTCATATTGCCGATGTGCGCCACGCCCTTCACTTGCAGGTTGTGCATCTCGGTGTGGAAGGCGCTCTCCACCTGCGAGGCCTTGCCGCTGAAGCGGATCGACAGATGATTCTTGCTCACCTGATCTACCGAAAGGCCATGACTGGTCAGCCAGTTGGAGACCGTGGCGATATCGGCCTCGGCAGGGCCGAAGTTCGCGCCCACCTGCTCCGGCGTCAGCCATTGATGATAGTTCGCCGAGTTGGCGTCGTACTGGCTGGCGACAAACTGCTCGAAGGCCGCCTGCTGCGCCGCGTCGCGGCTCAGTACCAGAATCATGTCCGTCATCGGCAGATCAGGGCTGACTCGGCCACGATCATGGGTGGCGTTCGCCGCCGGATGCGTGTTGCCCTTGAGCGTCACCAACTGCGTTTCGTCGATCTTGCCGGTGATGCGCTGCTGGGGCGCAAAGCTCTGCGCCGCCACCGCCGAAGCGTACAGGAGCGCTGCCCAGCCGATCAAAGCGACAGTCAAATTTCTTGAGGGGAATGTCTTCATCAAATGCATGGTGGTCATCCGGAACCCTTCTTCGGAGGAAGCCCTCCGACTCAACAATAAGATGCGCTTTCACTCGAAAAGCTCTGAAAAAATGCTGGCTTGTACGCCAGTCTCGACGCGGGCTACAGGGCAAGCATAAATTGGCAGTTTGACTTCTGGACGGGAAACAGCCCTTCCACTCCAGAACGGAAGACGAACCTACTAGCTTTTGTATAGACGCAGTTGTGGTAGGAATGTTGACGGACAGCGGGGCGAAATGCCGCGGAAGAAAATTACATTTTCTTCATCTTTGCGCAGGGATCACAGCCGGTCAGCCGGGAAACTGCCTACCAGCTCTCCGGCGGCGACATGCTGCCCGGCCAGCACAATAGCGTGGCTGGCGACGCGCGCCACAGGGCCGATCACCGTCGGGAGCAGCGACACCTGGCCAAAGTCATGCACCGCGTGGCTGTGCGAGTAGACGCGCGCGAAGGAGCCGATCACCGCGCCCTTGCCGATGGTGATGCCGCCGCGGTCGTTCAGTTGGGCGTGATGGCGGATGGTGGCGCCCTCCTCGATGGTCAGGTTGTAGCCGTAGGTCAGCTCCACGCCGTGGTAGATCTTGACCCCCGCGCCGATGCGCGCAAAGATGTGCCGCCCCAGCATCGCCCGGAAGCGCAGTCCCAGCCAGTGGTTGATCCCCACCGGCGAGCGGTCGAACATCTGCCAGAACCACAGCAGCGGCTTGCGCCGCGCGTACTGCTCCGGGTCGACGTCGATAAAGTGTTCGGCCTCCAGTGTCACATTCTCCGGGTCCAGCGAGAGGCTGACCACGTTGCCGGGAAGCTCGCTGGTCAGCGTCAGATTGAGCTTGCCGCCATGCGGACGGCCCAGGTAAAGCTGGCAAAGCTGGTCGCGCACAATCTCCGCGCGCCGCTCCGGCGCCTGGTGGCGGGTGAACTCCTCATCAAGAAACTGAATCCAGCGCCGGTAGACCTCTTCGGCCTCCGGTGCGGGGCGGGGTGCGTTGTTGGCTGCGTATTCCATACGGATTGAACAATACAACATCAGGCCGGGGTGCGGCGAGTGGGGCTTACAAAACAGAAAATGGAGAAAAGCAGTCCATGGCGAAAGTAAGGGTTTGAAAGGCTTTGTAACAGGGCACGACTTCAGTCGTGCCGCAAATGCCATTCATGAATACGGGCTTTAGCCCCTGCTGTGTTTGTTTTCTGTTAGTTGAGATCAGCCGGGTGCCCCAGGTCCGGATTTTCGGACCTGGGAACGCATACTCCCTGGTATTTGGACAGCTTCGGGTCATGGATCAAACCATGAGCGAAACAATTCCATGAGCGTCATATTGAATAGAAAATTGGTTTAGCATTTTCATGCGCCTGAATTTCAAGGAGATGCAATGCCACGGACGATCAAGATTCTTTGCGCGATGCTATTTTTTGGGCTGATGACAGGCCTGGCGCAAGACCCAATGGAACCAGGCGATCAGCCGCCTGCCGCCACAACTGAACCCGTGACAACCGGCGCGCTCGCGATCCTCGGCCAGCCCTTCTCGGCGATCAAGTATTCGCGCACCGTGAAGATCATGCCCGACGGCACGCAGCAAGTCATTCGCAATGAGCAGTATTCCGTTCAAGTAGCGCGGGATGCAAAGGGGCGCGTACTGCTTCAGACCGGCCCTTTTGAACTTGCTGGGGAATGCAACCAACAGGATTTTCCCAAGTCGCCCAAATGCGCGGGCTGGGGTATGCTGCTCTATGATCCTGGGACGCAAACCATGAATCATTGGGCGGTCGTCGGCCCAAAATTCGTCTTCTACCAAGTGATTATCCAGATGACGCCAGTACAGGTAGCGGAGGCTGAAGAACTGACTCTGAACATCCATCAAAATATGAATCAACCGGAGGAAGAGGATTCCAGCGTCACCTGGGAGAGTCTGGGCCAGAAGCAGATCGAAGGCGTAACCGCGACTGGCGTGCGAACGACGACCGAGCAATTGCCAGAATCCTCAGGCAAAGCTCCATCCAAGACCATTCATGAAGTGTGGGTTTCGCAAGAGATGAAGCTGGTCCTCCGCGTCATTGACGGCGATCCGCACGGCGTGGAGACCATCTCCGGCTTGGAGCATCTGTCGCTCTCGCCCGATCCATCCATGTTTATTCCGGACGGAGGAGTTGTAATGCGTTTTGGCTTGTCCGATCTTCCAGGAGAGGCCTATTCAGGAGGAGAATTTCATTTCAAAAATAGACCCGGGGCCTGGGGGGACGGCGATGGACCGGATTGGAGTGCGGACGGCGACATACGGGATTTGGCTGAGTGGGAGGTGAAGTAATTCGTCTAAACGCCATCAGCCCCATATCAGGGAAAGAACACTCTCGATCAGTTTTTTGAAATCCGGCAGAAAAGCGGCTACCATCATAATAGGCATCGGAAGGGAGCGGCCTATGGGACAAATGGATCGCATCACCCGGAACCCCGCAGTCATGGGCGGCAAGGCCTGCATTCGCGGGATGCGCGTCACCGTCAATATGATCGTCGGCCAGATCGGCGCCGGACACAGCATCGATGAACTGCTCGCCAGTTATCCGTATCTGGAGCGCGAGGATATTCTGCAGGCTCTTCGCTATTCAATGCAATAACGGCAGACGTTATGTTGTTTTTCATAACTGTATTTCATTTCTCTCCTATGTCTCCCGCCTCTTTCGGCCCCAGCAAAATCTGCACGCCCACATAAGCGATCCAATTCGGCTCGCTATTCTGGCGGGTGACGGCCTGAATCCCGCGTCCGCTCATGAAGAGCAGCCGCAAGTGTCCGGCGCGGTCCAGCGTCTGCCGCCCGCCGAAGTCCAGCGTCAGCTCGCGCTGCTTGGGTAGCAGATTGGATGGAGGTCCAATACGATTGGCGTCCTGAAAGTCATAAATCTCGCCGTAGAGTTCCAGCCGCTCGCTGAATTCATGGCCGGCGATCAGCCCGCGCCCCCAGCGGCTGGGAACATTCCGGTTGCCGATCCAGCGGCCCACTTCGCCGTTGAAGTTGATCGGCTCCGTTTTCGCCGTGAACTCCACCGGCAGATAGTACTGCGGCCCCGGCTCGACAACCCCTCGCCGCACCGCGCTGGTGGGGTTGTTGATGGAAACCTGCGGAAAAGTTCCCAGCGAGAAGGTCATATTCTCGTCGCTCTTGGGTTCGCCGGCGGTGTGATGCTCGTAAGGCCGCCACTTCACGCCCAGCAGCGATTCGCCCAGTCCGGCGCGCGTGGTGTGATCGGCGTCGGTGGCCGCGGCCAGGGGCAGCTCGTACTTGAGTTGCAAGCGGTCGCCCCAACGGTAGTTCATGTCGATGTCCGGCAACTGTTAGTTGGCGTGCGCCGGGTTGTGGTCGGCGATCCAGCCCAGATTGATCTCCCAGTGCCGGTTGCCGGGCATGCCGGGGTCGTCGGTGATGAAGGGCGGGCCACCCTGCGCGCACGCCAGCGACGCGGCGGCAAGCACCGGCGCGAGCAGCAGAAACAAATGAAGGAACCCGCGCATCTTGGGGATGGAAATCCTCCGTGAATGGGCCTTGCCGGTAATCTGTAACCTGTGAACTACTTGCAAAATTCCAAGGAGATTGCAAAAAGCGCCAGGGCACGACTTCAGTCGTGCCGATAGAGCAACAAAAGTATTTTGGGCTTTAGCCCCTGCGGTTTTGTTTTCAGGTGTTTACAATTCCGCAGCGGCTAAAGCCGGAATCAGTTTAGACCATCTGCGGCACGACTGAAGTCGTGCCCTGACGCATATCGGCTAACTGAAGACAATTTTGCAATAGGCTCCAGTAGTTTCAAGGTATCATCCACGGCGCGCCTGCCCTATGATGGATGGGGAGTGAGCATCTCCGGCCCCCGCCCATTCCAGCATCCATCAAGGAGGCAATCATGGTCGCCATCCAGCTCGAATATCAAGGTGAGTTGCACTGCAAAGCCGTCCACGGACCCTCTGGAACCGAACTCAGCACCGACGCTCCCAAGGACAACCAAGGGCGCGGCGAGTCTTTCTCACCCACGGACTTGGTCGCCACCGCGCTCGGCTCCTGCATCTTGACGATCATGGGCATTCTGGCCCGCACGCTGGAGATTGATATAGCCGGAAGCACGGCAACCGTCGAAAAGGAGATGACCGCCACGCCGCCCCGGATGATTGCCAGCCTCAAGGTCAAAATCCACGTCCCGCACGCCATCAGCGCCGAGAACCGGCAAAAACTCGAGCGCGCCGCCCACACCTGCCCGGTACACAAGAGCCTTCACCCGGACGTGCAGATGCCCATCGAATTTATTTGGGGATGAATATGGAAACAACAACTATTGCCGGAGTGCAGGTTTCGCGGATCGGCCTCGGCACGTGGGCCATCGGCGGGCTGGACTGGGGTGCAATTCCCGATGAGGTGGCCATCGCCACCTGTCTCGGCACCCTCGAACGTGGCATCAACCTCATCGACACCGCGCCCATCTATGGCCATGGCCGCTCCGAAGAAATCATCGGCAAGGCGATGCGCGCGCACGGCCACCGCGACGCCTTCTTCATCGCCACAAAATGCGGCCTCGACTGGCGCGATCATGGCGTCTTCGCCAACTCGACCGCCGCGCGCCTCCGCGCCGAACTGGAAGCCAGCCTGCGCCGCCTCGCCACCGACTACATCGACCTCTACCAAATCCATTGGCCGGACACGCGCACGCCCATCGCCGAATCCGCCGCGCTGCTGGCCGCCTTCCAGCGCGAGGGCAAGGTGCGCGCGCTTGGGGTGAGCAACTTCAGCGTGGCGCAGATGGAGGAGTTCCGCGCCGTTGCGCCGCTCGCGTCAAATCAACCGCCCTACAACCTCTTCGAGCGGCAAATTGAGTGCTGCGCGCACGGCGAAAGTCTCTTGTCGTGGTGCGAAAAGAACAGCGTCGCCGTCCTCACTTGGAGTACCCTCTGCCGCAGTTTATTGGCCGGACGGGTCCAGCGCGGCATGAGCTTCGACAAGGGCGACATCCGCCGCGTCGATCCCAAGTTCCGCGAGCCGCGCTTTTCGCAGTACATGACTGCCGTCGAGGGACTTGCCGTCCTGGCAAGAGAGAAGTATGACAAATCAATACTGGAACTGGCCGCCCGCTGGGTGCTGGACCGCCCCGGCGTCTCTGTTGCCCTGTGGGGAGCCAAGCGCCCAGAGCAGCTCGATGCCGTCAACGGCGTGTTGGGCTGGAAGCTCGACGCCGAAGCCATGGCCGAGATCGACCGCATCGTCGCGGAGTCAGTCACCGACCCCGTCGGGCCGGAGTATCTCTCCCCCAAGGTACGGGAAGGGTGAGAAAAGCAAATCAATGATTGAGAAATGACCTATACCCGGTCCAGCTCCGCAAACATCTCGCTCAGCACCACGCGGATGGGCGTACCCGGCACAGTAAGTTCGCCGGTGCAGACCTCTTCCAGTCCGGATGAAGTGTACTTATAAGCTATACGCCGATCCGTGTCGATGACCCATATGTTTTCAATGCCGAACTGGGAATACTGAGCGGACTTCTTCTGAATGGCGCTCAGCCTGTCTTCCGGCGAGAGAATCTCGACGGCGATCAGCGGCGGACGCGTGATGTAGCGCTCAAAGGAATCTCCCTTGCGCACCACAAGAACATCCGGCACGCGGAAGTTCCGGGCGGCAATCTGGGTGCGCAGTTCGGGAAAGACCTCGGCGGACCACTCGTCACGCTTGATCGCAAAGAGGACCGTCAGATACCGCTGGATGATGGAGTGCTCTTTCTCGCCCAAGTTCCGCTCCTCGATCCGGCCCTCCACAAATTCGCGGTCCGGGTGCCAACTCGTGGCGAGGTATTCTTCCACGGTCCACAGTTCCTCGCAGATGGGCATCGTCGCCATAAACCCATTATGCTCCCAAACGAACCCTCCCGTTTGCGGAATCCAGACGCCGTTCCCGACAATTTTCCTCCGATTCACTGCCCAACCCCCGCCCGTCTCTGCGATACTGGAGAGTCATGCCCATCGAAGACCTGCAACAGGCTGCCCAAAAGATCGCCGGATTCCTCGCCACCCTGAACAAACTGGGTGGTTTACGCCTCAAGTACCGCATCAGCGCCGGCGACGGCGCGCCGGACGCCGAGGGAAAGACTCCCGCTCTCTGCGTCGAACTGGGCGGGCCGGATGTGCTGCTCGTGACGCAGCACAACGGCGAACTGCTGCTGGCGCTGGAGACCATCGCCGCGCAGATTCTCCGCCTGGATCAGCGCGATGCCGACCTCATCAGCTTTGACGCCGAAAACTTCAAGGCTCTGCGCGCTCAAGAGCAGCAACTGAAGGCAGAGATCGCCGCCGAAAAGGTCATCCGCACCGGCATCCCATACGCCTTTCCGCCCATGAACAGCCGCGAACGCCGCCTGCTGCACATGGCCTTCAAAGGCATCGAAGGCGTGGAGACGGCCAGCAACGGCGAAGGCTCGGACCGCTTCCTCGCCGTCTATCCGGCGGGCCAGACGCATCTGCCGGTGGCCGCTCCGGCCAAGCCGCGCAGCTTCGGCGACCGTGGCGACCGCGGCGGCAGCAGGGATCGTGGCCGGGGTTATGGCGACCGCGGACGCTCGCGGCGGTAGAACAATGTAGCGCCTGCCTCCTGGCCGGCTGTGGCATGGACCTCCCGGTCCACGCTTCACACTACAGCAACAGGAGAGATGCTCTGATCGCTATCAGCTCTCTTTGGCCTTCTCGATCAGCTTCACCGGATAATATGCGTTCCGCGTGTACTGCCGCGCCATGCGGTTGGTGTTGAAGTACGAGCCGTTGAAGGCCACCGTCGTCCGCATCAGCGCCGCCCACTTCTCCGGCGCATCCAGATAGAGCGGAACCACCGCCGCTTCCAGCTTTTTATACAGCGAGTCGGCCTCGGCGGCGTCATCCGCGCCGTCCTCAATCGCCCAGCCGGTAAAGCCCTCGATCCAGCCCTCGATCCACCAGCCGTCCAGAATCGACAGGCTGGGTACGCCATTCAGCGCCGCCTTCATGCCGCTGGTGCCGGAGGCCTCGTAGGGCCGGCGCGGCGTATTCACCCACACATCCACGCCCGCCGTCAGCAGCGCGCCCAGCTTCCAGTCGTAATTCTCCAGATAAATGATGCGCAGCGACTCGTTCGAGAGCTTGCCCGCCTCTTCCACCACCTGCTGAATCAGCGCCTTGCCCGGATCGTCCTGGGGATGCGCCTTGCCCGCGTAGAGAATCTGCAAGCCGCCGGCCTTGGTGGCAATCTCCGCCAGCCGCTTGGGATCGGTAAACAGCAGCGTCGCCCGCTTGTAGGTGGCGGCGCGGCGGGCAAAGCCCAGCGTCAGCACCTTGGGGTCCAGCACCTTGCCGGTGCGCAGGGCCACCTCTTCCAGCAGCGCCGCCTTGTTGTGCGCATGTGCCGCCAGAATCTCCGCTTCCGGGATGTCGATTGCATTGCGCAGGTAAAGCGTGTCCCTCCGCCAGGACGAGAAGTGCCCGTCCATCATCTGCTGAAACGGCTCTGAGACCCACGTCGGCGCATGAACGCCGTTGGTGATCGAGTCGATGACAAACTCCGGGAACATGGCCCGCGAAACCTTGGCGTGCTGCATCGCCACGCCGTTGGCATAGCGCGAAAAGCGCAGCGCCAGCAGCGTCATATTCAGCATTCCGTCGCGAAAGCAGCCCAGCTTCTCCAGCCGCGCACTGCGGTCGCCGCCCAGGATGCGAATCGACTGCTCGGTGCTGAAGCGGTCGTGCCCGGCCGGAACCGGGGTGTGCGTCGTGAAAACGCACTTCTTGCGCACCTGCTGCATATCGGTTTCCGTGGCCGAACCCAGCGGGCCGCCGCCCAACTGGCTCTCCAGCAGCGCCAGCGTCAGCAGCGCCGCGTGCCCCTCGTTCATGTGGAAGACGTTCACCCGGTGGCCCAAGGCGCTCGCCATCCGCGCCCCACCCATGCCCAGCACAATCTCCTGCTGCAAGCGATAGTTCGTGTCGCCGCCATACAAGTGATCGGTCAGCCCGCGATCCCAGGGCGAGTTGGCCTCCAAATCCGTATCCAGCAGATAGATCGGCACCACGTGCCCATAGCGCCCCATATGGTCATAGCGCCAGCAGCGCACCGTCACCACGCGCTCTTCCACGCTCACCGTAACCCGCGCCTTCTCTTCGACGCAGAAATCCGCCGGATTCCACGGCTGAATGTCTTCCGTCTGCCGCCCGGCTACGTCCAGATGCTGCTGAAAATAGCCCTTGCGATGCACCAGCGAAAACGCCACCAGCGGAACGCCCAGGTCGGCCATCGAGCGCAGCGTGTCCCCGGCCAGAACGCCCAGACCGCCCGAGTAGGTCGGCATGGCGGGGTGGATGGCGATCTCCATGGAAAAGTATGCGACCACGCCCGACATGGGAAAGGTCTCGTAAGAAAACGGTTTGGTCGATGTGGGCTGCATAAATGCCTGTCTCCGCTACGCTCTTTGACAACCAAGCGACACACTGGGAATAAAAGTCTGAAACGACTGGCCGGACGGTGACCATCATGCCCGGTCGATTTCGGGATGAACTTCCTCCGATTTTATCAAGGTTTCCGTCGAAAAGCCCTTCAAGCACGCGAATTGTAGCGCTTCAGACCAGATTGGGCGCGGACGACCCTTCGCGCGGAAGCGGAACCAAAACATTTTGGCGGGTGGCGCTCCTCTGTTTTTCCGAATCTAGAGCATCTCTCCGAATGGAATAGTGTAGCAACCTCCTGGTCGGCTGGGTCGTGGACCTCCCGGTCCACGATGCACTCTATAGCAAAAGGAGAGATGCTGTAAACCATATCAGAAAGCTGGACTCCCACCCTTCCCGCGTACTTTGCGGGAAGGGTGGGAGTCCACGATCCTCATCCGTCTTGTTCTGATCCTTGACCCATGATCCTATTGATCCGGCCTGAAAGGATTGCGATACAAAAAATCTGTCATCCTGAGTGGAGCGCAATTAAAAATCTGTCATCCTGAGCGGAGCGCAGCGGAGTCGAAGGACCTGCGGTTGCTTTGCGGCGGCAATCTCGCATTGCATTCGTGCCGGATCAATAGAAAGCCGGGCTTTACAGGTTGCGGAAAAACTCAATTCAGGCAGGTTTTGTAACAAGGGCACGACTTTAGTCAGACCGCAATGGGCTGAATAGAAAGCCGGGCTTTACAGGCTGTGGAAAAACTCAATTCAGGCAGGTTTTGTAACAAGGGCACGACTTTAGTCGGGCCGCAAGACGCTGATAATAAAGGATGGGCTTCAGCCCCTGCGGGATGTTTTTCGAGGGTTTCACGCAAATTCAGCCCTTATTCCGCAGCCTCTTCAGCCCCTGCAAAATTCCGCGGTTGAGAAGATTGCTTCTTCGGCTCCCTCTCAAACTCCGGAACTGCTCCGCACCTCACCCAAATGGTGAAATCCTCTTGATTTGAATCAGTTGGTCATATTCTACGGCTTTTCAAACTATAAACGGCAGTTGGGAACGGCCCTGCTCGCCTCGTTCACTTGCAAATACGATGCACAGCCGCCAACTCGCTAACTCGCGATTTCCGCGAAGCGGAAGCTGACTCGCTGCTTTTGTTCCACATACGCTTTATCGGATGCCTCGCTCCTTGAAGGTTCTTGCAGAACGGCCAAAGAGTGTTCTGGTGGAATTCCGAACTGCTCCGCACTTCACCCAAACGGTGAAATCCTTCGTGTCTGCAACACATTTACGTTGGATATAGTTGACCGTTCCGGCCACACTTCAACGGCCGTTTTTAGGTTGCCGTTTTTAGGATTATTTTCTTTTTTCCAGCGCATGCAGATAATTTCCGTCTCCTGGCGCACAATCATCTCAGGTGAAAGACATGCATAGCCGAAAAGCCAGTGCGGTATGTACAGATATGCCAACAAATACGGTGGAGGCGATTACCCTGCTATTTACCCACCCCCCCCCCTCACTGTGAAGCACAGTTTTTCGCGTAGAATTTCTCATAAAACTCATGGTATCAATTAGATAGTTTTCTTGCTGTTAATTAACCAGTAACCAAAACCCTCAAAAGACAGCCATTTTTAGCCAAAAAAGTGGCGGTTTTCAGGAAAAAATGCCGTTTTTTCGCCCATTTCCCGCGACTTTCTTCTCTCCTCTTGACAATTCGTTCCCTCCGGAAGGGCCTCCTTGGAGCGAGCGGCCCAAATCCGAATTTTCGGACTTGAAAATCCACTCCGCGGCTCAAGCCGCAACGCGCTCTCGCTCGCCAAACCATCTTTTCTGCAGCCGAAGCGAGACCTGCACCAGCAGAATCAGCGCCGGAACCTCGACCAGCGGGCCGATGACCGCCGCAAAGGCCGCGCCGGAGTTCAACCCGAAGACGGCCACGGCAACCGCAATGGCCAGCTCGAAGTTATTGCTGGCCGCGGTGAAGGAGAGCGTGGCAGTCTTGGAGTAATCCGCGCCTACTTCGCGGCCCATCCAGAAGCTGACAAAAAACATCACCACAAAATAGATCAGCAGCGGCACGGCAATGCGCAGCACATCCAGCGGAAGCTGCACAATCAGATTGCCCTTGAGGCTGAACATCACCACGATGGTGAAGAGCAAAGCGGCCAGCGTCAGCGGGCTGATAGCGGGCACAAAGCGCGTCTGATACCAATTGCGGCCTTTGGCGCGCACCAGGACGAAGCGCGTCAGCATTCCGGCCAGAAAAGGAATGCCGAGATAGATAAAGACGCTTTGCGCAATCTGGCTCATGCGAATCTCCACGACCACGCTCTTCAGGCCGACAAGCGGAGGCAGCACGGCCAGGAAGAACCACGCATAGACGCTGTAGAAGAGCACTTGAAAGACGCTGTTGAAGGCAACCAGTCCGGCGGCGTAGTCTGTATCTCCCTTGGCTAATTCATTCCACACAATCACCATGGCGATGCAGCGCGCCAGGCCAATCAGAATCAAGCCAGTGCGGTACTCCGGATAGCCGCGTAGGAAAACAACTGCGAGGCCAAACATCAATGCCGGTCCGATCAGCCAGTTCTGGATCAGCGAAAGGCCCAACACCTTGCGATTGCGGAAGACCTCGCCCAGCCGCTCATACTGCACCTTGGCCAGCGGCGGATACATCATCAGGATCAGGCCCACGGCGATGGGAATGTTCGTGGTTCCGGCCTGGTAGCGTTGCAGCAGCGCCGGAAAGGCCGGAACAAATCGGCCCAGCGCGACACCCACGGCCATCGCCAGAAAGATCCAAAGCGTCAGGAAGCGGTCAATGAACGATAGCTTTGAGCCGTCCGGAACCGGGCAGCATAACTCCGAGTTACTCTGCATCCTATTTCTCCATTGCTTTGAGTTATAGCGCCTGCTTGCCAATCGCCCGCATTTTGTTCTCGATGGCCATGCGGTCCAGCGTCTCCAGCGGCAAGCTTAGGAAAAGCTGCACGCGGGTGCGAATCTGGCGCAGAGTTTGTGCGAAGGCGGCGCGCTTCTCGTCGTCCGTGCCCTTGACCGCCGCAGGATCGGGAAAGCCCCAGTGCGCCGTCACCGGATGGCCCGGCCAGACTGGGCAGACCTCGCCGGCCGCGTTGTCGCAGACCGTCACCACGAAATCCATCTCTGGCGCGCCGGGCTGTGCAAACTCGTCCCAGCTTTTGCTGCGCAGGTTTTCGGTTGGGTAACCCAGCGCCTGCACCTGCTCGATGGCCAGGGGATTCACCTTGCCGCTGGGGCGGCTGCCCGCGCTGTAAGCCCGGAAGCGCCCCGCGCCCATGGTGTTGAAGAGCGCTTCGCCCAGAATGCTGCGCGCCGAGTTACCGGTGCAGAGAACAAGAATGTTATACGGCTTTTGCATCGTCTATTCCTCAAACTCTCAGCCGCAGCAGCCCGGCGCGCAGCATCCGCCCGGCTTCGTCGCCCGGATAAAGGCGCTGATGAACTTGCCGTCAATCTGTGGCGCAATGGTATCCACATCCAGACCAGCCCAGAGCAGGGATGCTCTTGCGTCTTTGGCGGTGTATATGCGGGTCGGCTCAACAGAGATTTTTGCAAAACCCGCCTCGGCTAGCTTGGCAATGTACTCTTGTTCCTCCAGCGCGCCGGCGATGCAACCCACCCACAGCAGCATACTTTGGCGCACCTGCGCCTCTACCTCGCCGCGCGTCACAACATCCGAAACGGCGAACCTGCCTCCTGGCTTGAGTACACGAAAGGCTTCGCGCAGCACGCTATCCTTGTCCGCCGAGAGATTGATCACGCAGTTGGAGATTACCACGTCCACGGAGTTATCCGGCAGGGGAATCTTCTCGATCTCGCCTTTGAGAAACTCGACGTTCTCCAGCTTCGCCTGCCGCTGATTCTCGCGGGCCAAGGACAGCATATCGTCAGTCATATCCAAGCCGTAGGCCTTGCCCGCCGGCCCCACGCGCTGGGCGGAGAGCAGCACGTCAATGCCGCCGCCGGAACCGAGGTCCAGCACCGTCTCGCCTGCTTTCAACTCGATCAAAGCCGTTGGGTTGCCACAACCCAGAGAAGCCAGCACGGCGCTCGCCGGCAGCCCGCTCTTTTCGGCCTCGTTGTACAGGTTGGTGGTGACTGGGTCGCAACAGCGCAGCGTCGGATCGCCGCAGGCTACCGAACCACCCTCCCGCACCCCCCGTGCCGCCGCTCCGTACTTCTGCTGAACCAAAGTTTTCGTATCGATGTACGATTCCATGGAAAGCACCTCATATTCGCTAAAACGAATATATCGGCTGTCGTTATATTTGTCAAGACGTATATAATAAAAATATGAGCTGCTGCTCCCAACCGTTAGATTTGGCAGGACTCTTCGCCGCTCTGGCCGACGCAACCCGGCTGCGTCTGTTGAACCTGATAGCCGACCACGAGGTCTGCGTCTGCAACTTGGTCGAGATTCTGGGCCAGAGCCAGCCAAAGATTTCGCGCCATTTGGCCTACCTGCGCAAGGCCGGCGTGGTGACCGCGCGCCGCGAGGGCAAATGGATGCACTACAGCATCTGCACCCCAGGCGACGCAGTTTCCGCCTCTATCCTCACCGCCGCGCTGATTGCGCTGGAGGGCGATCCGCAGATGCAGGCGGAGCGGGTCGAACTTGCCTGTGCTCGCTGCGCGCCGGATTCGCAGACTGTTCCTGCACATGCCGTTCTCGCTGCATTCGTGGCTGCTCGCGCATCCTCCTGATTGCGCGGCGAACAATACTTTCTATCCCAGCATCAGGCGGCACTATAATCTCCCCATGTTCTTCAGCGGCGATCCTCGGCGGCGCACGGTAGCTCTGTATGCCAGCGCGTTCCTGCTGATCCTAGTCGCGCTGGGCGTCTTTCAGGCCTTCAACACCACGCTTCCGGTAAGGATCTGGCATTACACCTTCAACGTGGGTTTTTTGAATCCGGAGACGGCTGGCGGAACGCTGCTCTCCACCGCGCTGATGGTGCTGGTTTTCCTGTTGCTGCTGCTGCTGCTGGTGCTTCTGATCAGAAACATTCTCAAGCTCTACGCCGGCCAGGGCGGCAGCGGCCTGGGCGTCCGGCTGCGCTCCCGCATGATTCTGGGCGCGGTGCTGATTGCGCTGGCTCCGGCGGTCTGCATGTTCCTCTTCAGCTATCTGCTGATGAACCGCTCCATGGACCGCTGGTTTTCGCCCAATACCTCGGAGTTGCGCGACGACTCGACCCGGGTAGTGGTGGAGTTGGCGCACTATGTGGCTGATAATGCGCGGGGCGAAGCGGAGTCGGTTGCCGCTACCGGCGCGGCGGAGATCGATTTGCCGGCGCTTCAGGCCGTGCTGCTCTCCCGCCGCATCACGCTGGACAATGGCTTTGTAATTGTCTACGACCGGGACAAGCGGGTGATGGCCAGCTTTCAGGCACCGCCGGAAGCCAGCTCCGCGAGCCTGATTCCCTGGCTGGAGGAGGGCGGGCAGGGCAGCGCGATTGCGCTCAAAGGGCCCTTGCCGGTCAGTCTTCTGACCGCCTCGCAAAGCAGCAGTGAACCCGTGATTCGTGTGGCAGGCCGGGAGTTCGCGCTGGGCACCTCGATCACGCCCTCCGGAAAGATCGTGGTGGCCGCGCTGCCCATGCCGCAGGGCCTCAGCCAGCCGGCGATGCGCATCCGCACCGGCTCGGCAACCTACTGGGTGCTCTTCCACAAGCGCAATCAGATTCGCACCATCCTCTTCCTTACGCTGGTCGTCCTTACGGTTCTGGTTATCTTCATGGGCGTGTGGGTGGCGCGCTTCCTCTCCCGTCAGATTACTCGTCCGGTGGAGGGGTTAGCCGTAGCCATGGCCGAGATTGCCACCGGCAAATACGACCATCGCGTGGATCTGAGCGCCACCGCCGAGATGGGCGAACTGGTGCGCGCCTTCAACCACATGGCCGCCGATCTGGACGCCAGTCGCCAACTGGCCGAGAGCTCCAGTGCGCAACTGACTGCGGCCAATCTGGCCATCGAGGCGCGCCGCCGCGAGTTGGAGACGATTGTCGAGACTATCCCCTCCGGTGTGGTAACCCTTGATAGCCGGGGAACCATTCTGCAATCCAATCGCGCCTTTGCCGCGCTGCTGGGCCGGCCGGTGGATAGCGGCCTGGGCGGCGAGAAGATTGAAAGCCTCTTTCCCGCCGATTGCACCGACGACATAACCGGGGTGATTCGCCGCGGCCGCCGCATGGGTTTGGCCTTCACGGAGATTGAGTTCCACTCCGGAGGCCGCATTCTGCATCTGGCCATTACCGCGGCGCGTTTTGAGCAGAGTCGCGGGCGTCCTGGAACCGTGTTGGTGGTCGAGGATACAACCGAACTGCTGCGCGCCCAGCGCCAATTGGCCTGGAAGGAAGTGGCGCAGCGCGTGGCCCATGAGATCAAGAACCCTCTCACCCCGATCGCCCTCTCCGCCGAGCGTATCGGCCGGCACCTGGATCGCGGCGGGGCCGACTCCCCCGCCGTCATCCGCAAGTGCAGCGAGGTGATTCTAGGCTGCGTCGGTACGCTGCGCACGCTGGTGGACCAGTTCTCCGCGCTGGCCCAGTTTCCCGCCTCGCAACCGCGCGCCTGCGAGATGAATCAGGTGGCCGAGGCAGCGCTGGCGCTCTTCGCCGGCCGCCTGGACGGCATCACCGTCGAGCGCTCGCTGGCGCCGGATTTGCCGCTGGTGCTGGCCGATCCGGAGGCCATGCGCCGCGCCTTGGCTAACCTCATCGACAACGCCGCCGAGGCCATGCACGGCAGCCTGCTGCGCGTGCTGGGCGTGCAAACCGCCCTCAGTGAAGACGGCTCGGCAGTCGAGGTTACGGTCTCCGACACCGGCCACGGCCTCACCGAAGAGATCCGCGAGCGCCTCTTTCTGCCCTTCTACTCCACCAAGCAGCGTGGAACCGGTCTAGGACTTTCGATTGCGGCCAAGATCGTCCAGGAGCATGGAGGCAGCCTCAGCGCCGAAGCCAATACGCCCAAGGGCGCCCGCTTTCTGCTGCGCCTGCCCATTCTGGAGCCGCTGGCGCAAGCGGAGGAGCCGGCGGAAGCGCCCGTGGAGACGAATACGCAAGAGAACTCTGCCGCTCCGTCCAACTCTATGAGAGAATCGCACTGATGAATCACATTCTGGTGGTAGACGACGAGGCCGAGATTCGCAACTCTCTTGAAGAGATTCTGCGCGAGGAAGGTTACGGCGTAGCCTGCGCGGCCGACGCCTCAGAAGCCACGGTGCTGCTGGAGGACGCGCCGTACGACGTGGTCCTGCTGGACATTTGGCTGCCCGACCGTGACGGCCTGGATGTGTTGGCCGATATTCACCGCCAAGCCGCCGACACGCGCCCGGAGGTGGTCATCATCAGCGGCCATGGCTCTATCGAGACCGCCGTCAAGGCAACCAAGCTGGGCGCCTACGACTTTCTGGAGAAGCCGCTCTCGCTGGAGCGCACGCTGATTGTGCTGAAGAACGCCGTCGAAGCCCGCCGCCTGCGCACGGAGAATCTGGAATTCAAGCGCCAATTCAGCGTCGCTTCGGCGCTGACCGGCGAAAGCGTTCCGGTCAAAGCTCTGCGCCAGCAGATTCGCCTGATGGCGCCCACCAACGGCCGGGTGCTGATCTACGGCGAGTCGGGCACCGGCAAGGAACTGATCGCGAGAGCGATCCACGCCGAGAGCCTGCGCAAGGACCAGATTTTTGTTGAGTTGAACTGCGCCGCCATCCCCGAGGCGCACATCGAGGGCGAACTGTTTGGCTACCGGCACGGCGTGCAACCCGGCGGACTGGCCGAGCAGCGCGGCACCCTGGAGCGCGCCGACGGCGGGACGCTCTTCCTGGACGAAGTCGGCGATATGAGCCTGAAGACGCAGTCCAAGATGCTCTCGGCGCTGGACGATCAGCAGTTCACGCCGGTCGGCGGCACGCAGCCGATCCGCGTGGATGTGCGCCTGATCGCCTCCACCAACAAAGATCTGGAAGAGGAGATCGCCAAGGGCAACTTCCGCGAAGACCTCTTCTACCGGCTCAATG
>CAYVGW010000031.1:0-31827 GCA_964450895.1 uncultured Occallatibacter sp.
GATCAAAATGTGCGATGGGTCCCGCTTTTTTTGTTGAACGACTTCGCTCGTTATTGGCGAACGATGGCGGTAGACTTTGCCTACAAACAATTCGACAGAGGCGGCAAGGGATATGCGCTGAGAAGCATCAAGCTGGGAGTATCCAGAAAGCTGTTGTATGCTTCTGGATTGCTGGCATGTTTCTGGTGCGATCCGAGAGTTTCGAAAAATGAAGATCAGGAACCCGGCAAGCAGAGCATAGTCGATTGCTTGGATACATTTCTTTCCATGACGCCTCTGGAACGTGTGGCATTGTTTTTTGAGGTACAAATTCGAACTGCGGATTCGGAATTCCTGCACAGGACTGCAAAAGAGTTATTTGATGCGTACGATGATTTTCTTGGCCTACTGAACGATCCGGATAAGCGAAAACACCTCAATGATCTGAAGCCTGAAGAAGAAGAAACAGACGGTGTTTTCCAGGAAGCGCGGATCACGCGAAAGCAATTCAGGCTAGCCATTCAGGATATGTTTTTGGGTAATGGTTCTCCATTGCGTCAGCACAGCATTGAAAAAGGGGTCTTCTAATGGCATACATCGGGTTTTCTACCGGCGCATTATCACTTGGCAATTTTCATGAAGCCCTTCGCCTGCTGGATGGAACATCCGTGAAGGCGGTGGAACTCTCCGCCTTGCGCATGCCGGAATTGCCTTTGCTTGTAAATGCATTGCCGGAACTCGATTTGGCCCAATTCGCCTATGTTTCCTTTCATGCGCCGAGCCGCTTTTCCGCTGTGGAAGAAGATGAAGTTATTCAATTGCTCCGTCAACTTCCGATTGAATGCCCAATCATCCTTCATCCTGACACAATTCATGATCCCAGTAAGTGGATAGTGTTTGGAAGCCAGCTCGCGATTGAGAATATGGACCGGAGAAAGAATCAAGGGCGAAGCGCTGAAGAACTATGCCGCTGGTTTGAGCAACTCCCAGAAGCCCGGTTGTGTTTCGATCTTGCTCACGCGCATCAGTGCGACCGAACCATGACGGAAGCTTACCGCATTCTTTTAAGGTTCCGAAATAAAATCTGCCAATTGCATATCAGCGAACTTGATTCAGCCGGACATCATTTCCCTTTGTCTTTTGGTTCGATCCAGGCGTTCTCGGAGATCGCTTCAATGATTCCAACTGATTCTCCCGCTATTCTGGAATCACTGAATCCAATGGAAGGGGAAACTGATGAGGTGCAACGGGCATGGATTGAGCGTGAACTGAACAAAGCAAGTGCGGCAGTTGGCCGTGCGGAAATGTTACCCGAAAGACCAATTTCAAAGGGGCTGATCGCTCTGTCGCCAACCCCAGTTCTCGTATAGGCTTGGTCAGTGACCCAGATCAACCAGCCAAAATAAAAGGGTATCCCCGTTCCAGAACTTCGGAATCGGGGATCCCACGAACTACTATCATCCTTGTCCGCTAATTCAGAACAACCTTCCCGCTCAGCGGAAGCTCTTGCGACGACCCTCCCGCCAGAACGGTATAACTGCCGGGAACCAGCTTCCACGCATCCGCGCCTTCGTCATAGACCGTCAGCCGGTCGCTCGCCACGGGAACCGTAACCGTCTTCGCTTCACCCGCGGCCAGCGCCACCCGCGTCCAGCCGATCAGCCGCTTGGGCGGCTCGCCCGCCGCATCCGGCAGTTCGGCGTAGACCTGAGCAATCTCCGTACCCGCCCGCGCGCCGGTGTTCTTCACGGTGAACGTCACCGTCAGCCCATCGCCGCTCTTCACCGTCAGGCCGGAGTAAGCATACGTGGTATACGACAGCCCAAAGCCAAAGGGAAACAGCACCGCCTTCTTCTCCGCGTCGTACCATTTGTAGCCCACCTTGAGCTTTTCGTCGTAGGTCGTCTGGAAGGCCGGCATCCCCTTGGCCAGCACGCTCATCAGGTTGGAAATATCCCCACCCGATGCGGCCAGCGCATTGATGTCCGAGGCCGGCGGCGGCAGAACCAGTATTGGATGCGGCAGGTCTGCATCGCTCTTGGGGAAGGTGATCGCCAGCTTGCCGGTCGGGTTCACCTTGCCGGCGAGGATATTGGCCAAAGCCTCGGCTCCGCGAATGCCCGGATACCAGGCCTCCACCACGCCGGCAACCTTGCCAATCCAAGGCATCGTCGCCGGGCTGCCCGTCTCCAGCACCACAATCGTCTTGGGATTGGCCGCGGCCACGGCCTCGATCAGCTTGTTCTGGTCCGCCGAAAGGCTCAACGTCGGCAGGTCAAGACCCTCCGACTCCCACTGATAGGCAAAGACAATAGCCACATCGGCCTGCTTGGCGGCTTCCACGGCAGCAGCCAGATCGTCGCCCGAAGTAAAGCTCACCTTGGCCTCCGGCAGCGCGGCCACGAGCGCGCGCAGCGGCGAACTAGGCATCCACGCCGGACGAATGAAGGCGTCCAACGCCCCCGAACCCGGCGGAGGCGGCGGAACCGGCGACCCTCCGGGCGGATCAACCTGCGCCGAGCCGCCGCCGCACAGCACGCCTTTGTCGGCATGGCCGCCAATCACCGCAACCCGCTGCGTTGCGCCCAGCGGCAGCACCGTATGCTCGTTCTTCAGCAGCACGATGCTCTTCTCCGCCAAGCCCTGCGCCACGGCGTAGCCATGCTCCACGTCGGGAACCTGCATCTGCACCGGGTTGTCAAAAAGTCCAACCGCAAAGATCGCTCGCAGCACGCGATGCACGTGATCGTTCAGCTCATCCTGCGAGACCTCTCCGCTTTCGACAGCCTTCTTCAGCGTATCGCCAAAGAAGTACTTGTCCGGCTGCTCCTGGTCAAGCCCAGCGTGCGAGGCCTTCACCGCCGAGTGCGTTCCGCCCCAATCCGACAGCACAAAGCCCTTGAAATGGAAGGCCTTCTTCAGCACATCGGTCAGCAGGTAGCTGTTTTCGCAGGCAAAGTCGCCGTTGACGCGGTTATACGAGCACATCACGCCCTGCGCGTCGCTGATGTCCAGCGCGATTTCAAAGGCCCGCAGATCCGTCTCCCGCATCGAGCGCTTGTCGATGTTGGCGTTCACCGCATTCCGCCCGCTCTCCTGGTCGTTGATCGCGTAGTGCTTCAGGTCGCCGATAATATGCTCGGACTGCACGCCCTTGGCAAAGTTGCCGGCCAGCGTTCCGGCCAGCAGCGGGTCTTCGCCCTGGTACTCGAAGGTGCGTCCGTTGCGCGGCTCGCGCGCCAGGTTCACGCCGCCGCCCAGCGACATGCTGTAGCCCAGATTGCGCAGCTCGCGCCCAATCAGCGCGCCATATTCATACGCGGCCTCCGGGTCCCAGCTCGAAGCCGCGCCCAGATCGTTGGGCAGCGCCGTCGAGTACCGTCCCATCGCCTCGCCGCGCGTCACGCCATACGCCGAGTCGGCCATCTGGACCGCCGGTATTCCCAGCCGCGGAATGGCGTTCGAGTAGCCTGCACCGCCATTTGATTCGCTCGGACCGCTCACAAAGAATGGCATTCCCTGCCCATGCAGCAGGGAAATCTTCTCGTCCAGCGTCATCTCTTTGATGACCAGATCGGCCCGCACATCGGGCGAAAGGCTGACCTCCGACCACGCAAAGTGCTTGGGCTGCGGCATTCCGGGAAATTGCGCAAACATCAACGGCGCCGTACAAAATACTGCGGCCAGAGTCAGCGCCCACGCGGCAGTGCTCCGGCGATTCAATTGCATCCTCATGCGAATCCACCTCTCTCCATCAGTAGGCATCGGCCCGCTGCAACCAGTTCATTGCGCGAAAATGCCCTTCATGGGCAGCGCTCAGCACAGTCCAAAACCTGTCGTAGATAGTAGATGCAGATTGCTGATGGGAACAAGGTTGCTACAGTGGCATAAGCTATAGGAGCAGATTTCTATTCATTCCAAAGAAGTTGATTCGTTTTTTCTGAAGTTTCGGTCGGCGTATGCTACGTTAAACGAAGCGGAATTGCGGTTTTTCCCCCACCGAATCAATCTGCCGCGCAGGCAAAGGCTCCTCTGTGGAAGACGCAAAACATCTCGACGACTGGGTTCCCCGCTCCGAGGCCGACCGCAACACCATCCGCAACGAGCTGAGGCGCATGCTTGCCGACAGGCTCTTCCGCAACAGCTCCCGTTACCCGCAGCTTCTGCAGTATCTGGTCGAGGAGACGTTGGCGGGTCGTGAGGCGCAACTGAAGGAGAGAACTCTGGGCATCGCCGTCTTCTCCCGCGCCCCGGATTACGATACCAATCAAGACACCATCGTCCGCTTGACGGCCGGTGAGATTCGCAAGCGGATTGCCCAGTTCTATCACCAATCCGAAGAAGCCGCCACGGTGCAAATCGACCTGCGCCCGGGCAGTTATGTGCCGGTCTTTCGCCGCTTGACGCAGAAGGAGGCCGAGAGACCCGCGGAAGAGGCCGCCAATTTCCCGCTCGCCGAAGAGCAGCCACTTGGAGCCGCCATAAAGGTGGGCGAAGCCTCGGCCTCGCAGCCGGTCCCGCTTCCAAACTCAATGCGCCGCTCAGGGGTGCGCGCCTTTCCTTCGCCTCGACCATGGATTTGGCTCGGCGCGGCGGTGGTCGTCCTCGTCTCCTCGCTCGTTCTTGCAACCTGGCATGAAAGCCGCTCGGCTTTGACAGCCGACCGCCAGCTCTGGGCCCCGTTTCTGGCCGATCCCGGTCAGGTGTATTTGGTGGTTGCTGACCTTTCCTCTTCGGTCAGCCAATCCAATCATGAATACCCGTCGCCGGATCTCGCCGGCTTGCTGCGCATGGGGGAAATCGTCAATTATCGCGACATCCTTGCGCAAACCGAGGTTGTGGCTTTCCTCGCCCGCCACAACAAGCCCTTTTCGCTGGTGCTCTCCACTCATGCCACCTATACCGAGTTGCAGCGCAGCCCTAGCGTTCTTATCGGCGGTCTGGACAATCTGTGGACCATGCGCGTCACCGGCCCCTTGCGCTTTCACTTTGTGCAGCGCGGCTCTCCGTATTCCTTTTCCATTGAAGACCGGCAGCATCCCGGCCAGGGCGGATGGAGCGTCGATCTCTCTCTGCCGGAAGATCGCGCCACCGAAGACTATGCCATAGTGGCGCGCATCTTCGACCAGACGACGGGCCAGCCCGTGATCATAGCCGCCGGGCTGGGCGCCAATGGAACCAACGCCGCGGCGCAGTTTCTTCTTGATCCCGCCCGCACCGCGGAACTCGGCGTCCACGCTCCGCGCGACTGGCGCCGCCTGAACATGGAAGCTGTTCTGCGCACCCAGATCCTGGACAACCACGCCGGCCCGCCCCATCTGGTCAGTTGTTATTTCTGGTAGAAGTGGATTGCCGGGGGCGCCCCAGGTCTGGATTTTCAGACCTGGGATCTCATGAACCCCAACAGCGTTTTTACTGATCCCTGCTTATTGCGCCGTGAATGTGGAGTCCGTGAACGTCCACACTCCATTGACATTGGTCCACAGCCGAGCATAAATCGTCTCGCCGTTGGTGGGCAGTTTGCCGGCCGTGACGGAGGTGGAAGTTGTGTGAGCATCGAGCAAGTTGCCCGTGCCCACGCTGGTCCCCAGGTAAAGCGTGTAGCTGGTAACTCCGGGTATCGCCGCCCAGTTGAAGACCTGGCCAGTAGCAGCCAGCGTCGCGCCCGCCGCCGGAGAGGTCAGCGCCGCCGGACTGGCCGCCGTGAAGGTGTAATCCGTGTGCGTCCAGCTTCCATTCACGTTGGTAAACAGTCGCGCATAAATCGTTCCTCCGTTGACCGGAAGGTTATTGGCCGTCACCGTGGTGTTGGTCGTCTGCGCGTCCAGCAGGTTGCCCGCGCCCACGCTGGTCCCCAGGTAGAGGCTGTAACTCGTCGCTCCGCTCACCGCCGTCCAGGTGAAAGTTTGGCTTGCGCCGGCCAGCGTCGCGCCCGCCGTGGGTGAGGTCAGCGCCGCCGGAGTGGCCGCCGTGAAGGTGTAGTCCACATACTTCCAGGAGTTGTTGAGATTGGTCCACAGCCGCGCATAGATCGTCGCGCCGTTGACGGGCAGGTTGCCGGTCGTGACGGTGGTAGCCGTCGTCTGGCCCGCATTGTAGAGGTTGCCCGCGCCCTGGCTGGCGCCCAGGTAAAGGTTGTAGCTCGTCGCCCCGCTGATCGCCGTCCAGGTAAATGTTTGTCCGGAGGCGGACAGCGTCGCGCCTTGCGCCGGCGAACTCAACATCGCCAGCAGGCTTGCCGTGGTCGCTGTTTGCGCCTTGAAGGTGTAATCGTAATACTTCCACACCCCGTACAACTCGGTCCAGACGCGCGCGTAAATCGTCTCGCCGTTCACCGGCAGGCCGGTGGCCGTCACCGAGGTCGATGTCGTATGCGCGTCCAGCAGATTGCCCGAACCCACGCCCGTGCTTCCCAGATACAGGGTATAGGTGGTAGCCCCCGCCGCCGCCGTCCAGGTGAAGGTCTGGCTGGAGCCGGCCAGCGTTGTGCCGGCCGTGGGAGAGATCAGCGTCGCCGCCATGTCCGGGTTGAAGATGTAGTCGTTGTACTGCGTCCAGCTTCCGTTGATCTCCGAGTAAAGACGCGCGTACACCTTGGTGGCGTTGGTGGGCAAGCCGGAGACGCTGGCCTGCGTGGCCGTCGTCGCGGCGCCGTTATAGAGGTTCTTCGAGCCTGCGCCGGTCGTGCCCACCAACAGCATATAGGCGGAGACGCCGCTGCCCGCCGTCCACTGGAAGGTGGCGCTGGAGCTGCTGAAGGCCGAGCCGGGCGAGGGGCTGCTCAGCACTGCGGGAACCGGCGTCAGTACCTGAAAGCTGCTGGAAGTTCCCGTGATGTACGACGAGTACGAATCCGCCGCGGTAACCGCGCAAGTGCCCGATCCACTCACAACGAAGCTGCCGCTGGATGCCGTGCCGCTGGTGAAGGTCAGCGAGGTGGGCGAGACGGCCGCGGATTGACCGTTGCAACTGACACTCAGATTCGCCGTGCCGTTGTAGGCGCTAGTCGCGTTGCTATTGGAGTCCACCGCGGTGACCGAGATGGATCCGGCGGCTCCGGAGTAGATCGACGTGGGTACGGTGACGGAGAAACTCGTCGCGGGCCGCGCGGCGGGCAGCGCGCCAGTGAGATTCCCGCCGTAATTGTAAACCGGACTGCTGTCTGCGCCGGGAGCTGTCATTCCTAAGTTAGAACCAGATCCGACAGTGGCAGCCACATGAGAATCGTCATTGTAGGAGCCGCTATTGACGATGATCGTGCTTCCGGATCGATTAAAAATTGCAGGTCCATAGGCCGAACCTGCGCCGCCATTGTTCGCTGTATTGTATTTACCGCCACCGCCGTCCCCGCCGCCAAAGCCGCCGAGTCCCCAGTTGTCATAGTCCGGGGTGCATCTGGGACAACCGCCAGTGTTAGTGAAATAAGTGCCGCCGCCACCGCCGCCAAAGCCGCCGCTTCCTCCGGTGCCTGATAGAGTCAACCATTCACTGCCGCCGCCACCGCCGCCGCCGCCAAAACCGCCAATGCCGCCCAAATCAGTTCCATAATCACCCAAACCACCAGGGTTGTGGCCATAAGAACTTCCGCCTGGCGCGTCATAACCGCCGGATACCACATAGTCTCCGGCGGCCCCGCCGCCACCACTGCCGCCATATCCCCCGCCCCAGAGTCCCGCTTGGCCGCCCCCGGAGAGAATGCCGCCGCCGCCGCCGCCATTTAAGCATCCCCAGCATGCAGAGCCGCCGGAGTATGCCATTCCGCCGCCGCCGCCGGAAGCCGTAGTGTCGTACCCGTCGCCCCAGCCACCATTCCCTCCGATCACCTGATCGTTGTAGAAATAGGTATTCAGAATCGTTACGGTGGCCGAGGACTGGTTGACGAAGAGTCCAGCTCCCGCGCCTAAACCGCCGCCGCCGCCATGATAGGAACCCAATCCCCCCGATCCGCCTTGCGCCAGTGCATTCTGAATTTGCAGATTGGCCAAGGTCACCGTGGCGTCATCGACGAAGAAAACCCGGTATGCGCCCGCGCCGTCGATGATCACCTGGCCGAACTCCTCGCCATCGATGGTCAGATTGAGCGGGTTGGACGACTTGGAGGTGATTGGCGGCAACGGGTTGGTCAACCTGATGGTGCAGGGATTCGCCGTTGTGCAACTGGAATCAAATTTGATAATCCAGTCGCCGCCATAGATAATGGCTTGCTGTAGAGCATAACGCAGATCCTTGCCGTCATTGGAGTAGTCGATGTATCCCGCGCCCAGCCCCGGATTGCCCGAGCTATCCGTCGAGTTGGTGTCGGTAAAGATCGTAACCGTAGCAGTGCTTTGCGCCGCGGACGGCAGCGCAGACAGCGGCACAAAGGCGCAGAGCGCCAGCAAACTCGGCAAGATTCTGGTTGAAAATCTAGTGAAGACCGCGGCATCCGAAGCACTGTGGCTCGGCTGGCGCTTCAAGCTGGCAAAGATTCTGTAATCAAACATTGGAAGACTCCTCTTCGTGTACATTGAGCCGCATTGCACGGACCGTGGTGTGTAAGGCTCCTAGCCGGAATCGCCGTCCGGCAGAGCATCGTATGCTCCGAGCCAGAAGAATAAAGACCATTGGAAAGTGACTGGGATGTACCGAAGACACTGTAACACAAGAGGCTCGGAATGATTGTCAGTAAAACAGGTAAATAATATTTTTTGTAAGACAAACACCGACAAGGATCGCGCCGGTCCGGGTATAGGATATGCGCCTTTTCTCGCCCAAACGCATTTTTTCCAAGTTGGTGAGGTGAAATAACTATAACCTCAGATATGGATGGGCGGCTGGCCCGCTTCTCAATCAACCTATAAGATGGGCCGCACCGGCTCTGGTTTTTCAGGACTGGGAGTCCCTGCCTTGTCCCGCATGGACTGCCTCTCCGCCGCCCGTCAGACGCGAGATGAATCCCTCCAGCCCTTCAAAACGAACTTTGAGCGCGCCATAGTTTCTCTGAAATGCGGCCTTCACGTCCGCCGCCAGCACCACATTCTCCCCCTGCGGATGCTGCCGCCGGAAGGATTCCAGGTTTGCGGCGTCAAAGCTGTCGGCGGTCCATTTGCATTCAATCGCCAGGGGATTGCCGCCGCGCGCCGCCCAGACAAAATCAATCTCGTGGCCGCGCTTGTCCCGCCAGTAAAAGATGGCGCGCGTCTGCATCCGCGCCATGATTTCATTCAGCACGAAATGCTCCCAAAGGCTGCCCAGGTCTTCCCGCCGCAACTCGCGCCAGCCGCGGTATGCGCAGATAAAGCCGGTGTCGAATCCATAAACTTTGGGCGCGGCAACAATCTCGCTCGACTTGCGCGCGCTGTAAGGCCGGATGACGTGCGCCACATATGTCGCCTCCAGGACGCGCAGATAGTTCGCGATGGTGGGGCGGCTGACCTCGCAAGGAGCGGCAAAGTGCGTAGCCTCGAAGATGCCGCCGCTTTGCGCCAGAATCAGTTCGGTCAGTTTTTGAAAGGAATCCCGCCGCTCCAGGCGAAACATCTCCTGAATGTCCTTGGCCCAAAAAGCGTCCATCCACTCCTGAAACTCCCGCTCCTCCACCTCCGGCTCGAGGAAAAACGGAGGCAGGCCGCCACGCAGCAGGCGATGCTCCAGCGCCGGCGCCTTGGCCTCGTTCATGTCTGCAAGCGTCATCGGCGTCAGCCAGATGTCGCGCTTGCGGCCGGTCAAAGTGTCGCGGAACTTGCGCGATGCGCCCAGCGTCGACGAGCCGGTGGCGATCACACGTATATCGGGATAGTGGTCGGCGGCGATCTTGAGCAATTCAGAGGGGTTGCCGAGGCGATGGATCTCGTCCAGCACGATGCGCTTGCCGCGCATTCCATCCAGAAAAGCTTCTGGATCCCGCATCCTCCGCCGCGTGCTGGGCAGTTCGCAGTCAAAGTATTCAATTCGCGGCAGGCTCTGGCACAGGAAGGTTTTTCCCGCGCGGCGCACTCCGGTGAGCCAGAGAACAGAGCGCTTCTCCCAGGCCTTTTCCAGCAGAGCGTGCCAACCGAGACGATTCACCATACGCAAGTATAATTTCATATAGCGCGTCCAAACGCAAGTGTATTTTCATATAGCGCGACTAAACGAAAATCTGTTTACGTTTAGTCGCGCTATCCGAAAGAGTGTTTACGTTTAGCGCCACCAAGCGAAAAACTGTTTACGGTTTGAGAGAGAGCACGCCGCCTTTCCTCACACGCTCTCCGACAGGGCAATTGCATTTGAACTTCGCCTAACGCTCATCTTTGTCGCGATACTCATGCAGGCGGCTTATCGGAGGGAGCAGGGGCATTTATGCCCCTGAAGCGAGGCTTGGGCAGTCTGGCCTTTAGGCCCGGGGCTGAAGCCATGTGGTTTCAGGCGTAAATTCAGGGGCATAAATGCCCCTGCTCCCTCCAAATGATTTCAAATGCGATTTCCCTGCGCTCTCCGAGAAGCAGGATGGACACTTCTCTCTCGCTCCTCGATTATCGATCTGCCAACTCATATCCGTTCTTGCAGGCTCTCACCAACCAGCGGCTTCAGGTGATAGGTTATTTCTAACGGCTTTTCATGAACAGACGCACGCGCAGAACAATTTGGATCGTCGCCGCCGTCCTGGCCGTCCTGGGCGCGGCCATCTTCCTGCGCTACGTTGCCCCGCCGGAGGCCGCGCGCCTCTTGCCGGAGTCGGACGGCATTCTTTACTTCAACGTGAAGACGGTGCGGGAGTTTGCGCACTTCAGGGATCTCAAGCCGCCGCGGCACGCCGCCGATTATCAGCAATTCATCGACGCAGTCGGCATTGATCCGGAGCAGAACGTGGATGAGGCAGCCATCGCGCTGCACCGTATGACGGACCCCAGCGGCCCCAACGGTCCCGTGGCTTACTCGATGGTGCTGGTGGGCAAGACCACCGGCGCGCGGCTGAATGGCTGGCTGGAGGCGCACGCGGCCAGCCGCGAGTCCTACGCAGGGCACACCATCTACGCGATTCCCTCCGAGGGCCGCACCGTCCGCGTGGCGCAGATCGGCTACGACATGGTGGCCGTCTCCAACTTTCCCACGCCGGAGATGATTCACTCCATGCTCGACCGGCACGCCACCGCCGCGCTGCCCTTTGCCGGCTCGACCCTGCTGGCCCGCCACTGGGATTACCTCTTCTGGACCCCGCCTCGGCCGACCGTGCCGCTGCTCTCGCGCCGTCTGGCCTGGGGCGTGGGGCAGATCGGCCTGCCTTTTTCAGACGGCTGCGACGCAACCTCGGGCGAAGAGCGCCCCGGCTCGCTTGGCAGCATCCTGGGCCTGCCCGTGCCCAGCCATTGCTCGATCAGTATTTTGGGGCTTTCCCTGCCGCTGAAGGCCGACTCGACGATTGTGGCCAGCGCGGCTCCAACGTTGGAGGGCGCGTTGCGCCTGCGCATCGAGGAGGAGACCCCCAGCGAGGAGATTGCCGCCCGCCAGGTCGCCGCCCTTACCGTGCTGGTGACGCTGGCCCGCGGCTTCACGCTTCCGCTGGCCGGCAACAAGGAGAACAATAGCTTGAGAGAACTGCTGAAGACCGCCGTGGTGAGCCAGAAGCGCGACCGGGTGGTGGTGACGGCCACGGTGGGCCGCTCGCTCTTCAGCGCCGCCGCCAGCGTAAACGCTCCTTCCAAAAGTTTTTGATTTACCGTCGCTTCAGCCCCAATGCCTCCACCACCGCCTGATCGACCACCGCCGGCTGGCCATCCTCTTTGAAGACCACGCCAAAGCCGCCGCGATAATCCCACATGGTCCAGCCGATTCCGTCGGCTTCCAGGGCCGTCCGCACATCGTGAATCCAGTTCATGCGCGACCGTGCGTCAGTATGCTCACGATACGCGCCAAACTCGTTGCAGAGCAGCGGCACGCGGTTCTCGCTTGCCCAGGCCGCGGCCGCGTCGATCATCAGCCGGATGCGCTGCGCGTCCCAGTGATTCAGCCAGTACTGCTCCAGGTCGTAGCGGTAGGCGGGATCTGGAACTTCCTTCAATAGCTCGGCCATGGAAGCCTCCGCGGGCGGATAGGGAATTCCATGGGTGTAACTCCACCAAGGCACGCCCCAACCGGCTCCCTGATGGGTAAACTCGTGGGGATCATAGAAGTGGAAGGTATAGATCACGTTGCCGTCAGGGAGTGGATGCTGAGTGAGCAGATCCTGAATGTCGGCGTAATTCGGTCCGGTGGCGATGAGGGTGTTTTTAGGCGCAACCTCGCGGATGGCCGCCGCAACTTGCGCCTGAATGCCGGCCCAGCGATAGGGGTCACTGACCTCCGGTTCGTTGAGAATCTCAAAGAAGACCCGCTCCGGGTCGCGCGTGGCATAGTGCGCGGCCAACCGGCGCCACAGCGCGGTCATCCGGTCTACGCCGTCGCTGCCGGAGCGCAACTGCTGCTTGAAACTGTCCTCGGGGTGGAGATCGATTTGCACCGCCAGCCCCTGGGCCAGCATTGCGTCCACGGCGCGGTCCAGCCGGGCCAGAAACTCGGCGTTCAGCCCATCCTGCCCGTGCGGGTACTGCACCAGCGGCGCCGCATCAATGCTCAACCGCACGCTGTCAAAGCCCAGCCGCGCCATCAGCGCAATGTCCTGGGCGTCGGTATAACGATCGGTGTGGGCGGCGGAATAGTCGGCCGGCGACTGCGCAAACCACATCGAGGCGTTGATGCCCCGCTTCAAGTGCTGCGCGCGCTGGAAGGCGGTTTGCAGTTCAGCGGCGCGATTCTGCGCGACGGCGGGAAGTGTCAGGGAAAGCAATACTGCAAGACAGGGAAGACGGAGATGCATGGCGGATTCTCCTGCAATTTGGCTGGCAAATACGAGGTAACGATACCACAAAATTGCCAGCCTTGGCCGGGCTGATTTTTCGTATCTCTGCTCCGGAAAACAGCAAAGGCTCCCGAAGTGCCGGGAGCCGTGAGGAATCAGCGCAAAAGGCCTTCAATTAGTCTGTGAATCGGCTTTGCCGGGTTCGCTGAAAGCGAGCTGTGCGTAGGTGGTGCGCAGGTACTTGTACGGATTCACCGGCACATTATGCAAGCGCACCTCATAATGCAGATTGGGTCCGGTCACGCGGCCCGACAAGCCCACATAGCCGATCACCTGGCCGCGAATGACGTGCTGGCCCGGCACCACCGCCATCGCCGAGAGGTGGGCATAGACCGTGACCACATCGTGGCCATGATTGATCCTGACCTGGCGGCCGTACCCGTTGGCCATGGCCGCTTCGGTGACGGTTCCGTCCGCTGCGGCACGCACCGGCGAGCCAACCGGCGCGTCAATATCGATGCCGGTGTGAAAAGCGCCTTCGCCGTTGATCGGATCCTGCCGCACCCCGAAGCTGGAGCCGATGCGGCCCTCCAGCGGCCAGAGCGAGGGGGCGTCGGCCAGCTCCGTCCAGTCGCCGGCAAAGCTGGGTGAGAGGCCACTCTCCAAAGCGCGGGAGATGCGTCCCGACATAGCTTGACTGCGTAATTGATAAAACTGGTCCACGGAGAGCTTCACCTGCTGCTGGTCCGGATCGTCGGTCAGGGCAGTGCCGGCGGGCGTCGGCATGGCCACGGCGGCGGAGGCTGGCGCCGTGGCCAGCTTGCTCTGACGCAATCCATACAGCGCGGTCACTTCATTGGCCAGCGCACCCAGCGAAGCCACCTGCACATTGCGGTCATGCGCAATCTGCGCCATCTGCTTGTAATTTTTGCTCAGATTTTCTTTGTCTTGGCGAAGCTGATTGAAACTCTCGGTCTTCAGCAGCATCCGGGTATAGGAACCGGCCAAGCCAACAATCGTGAAGGCTCCCACCAGGGCGGCAGCAACAAAACAATAGACGTAACGAAGCGGCAGGGAAATCTTGCGTAGCTCCCCGTCATCATCCCGCGCAACAAACAGAATGTAATAGCGCTTGCGCAGCATCTTTGCCTCTCACTCCTGCCGTTTGCAGGGCCGCAATTCGCCGTGTACTCGATCCAAGCCCAAGGCAACGGAGCCGATTCGCTCCCAAACAACACATACGCCCCCGGACGGGCGCACTTTCTGCAATGTCTACCAAGGGTAACAAACTGCCCCAATCTCAGTCAATGAAATTCGCCTTAGGAAAGACGGGCATATTGTTACAGAATCGGTGCAAAATTCGCCTTGCGTGAAACAAATTCCACCAAAAATCGTGCATCGCTGTCCTATCCTTGGAGTGTGGGCATGAAGCGTTTCAATTCGGGAAGCCATGCCGTTCAAGGCGAACTCGCTCTGCTCCAGGAGATTCGCGCCCGCGGCAAGGGTGCTATGCGCGGCGGACTCCGCCTGGGCATCGGCGATGACTGCGCCTTGCTGGCCGCGCGCAACGGCGAAGAGATCGCCGTCACGACCGATCTGTCTATTGCCGGCCGTCACTTCCGTCTGGACTGGCATCTGCCCGAGGCCGTCGGCCATCGTGCGCTGGCGCGCGGTTTGAGCGATCTGGCGGCAATGGGCGCGCGTCCCGTGGCCGCCTTTCTTTCGCTGGGCGTGCCGCGCGAGCTGACCGTCGCCAATCAGCCTGGAACGCGCTCCTGGGTGCAGCGCTTCCTCGACGGCCTGCTCACCTTGGCCGAAAGCCACAAAACTCCGCTGGCCGGCGGCGACTTGGCCGAGTCGCCCCTTGCCTTGGCGGACATTGTCCTGGTGGGCGCGGTTCCCAGGGGCCGCGCGCTGCTTCGCTCCGGCGCGCGCGTCGGCGACTTGCTCTACGTCACGGGCGCCCTGGGGGGAGCCGCTGCTGGACTCGCGCGTCTGGCCGAATTGGCGCCGATAGCGAGCCTCAAGCCGCCGCGCATTTCCAAAAAGCTGGCTGCAACGTTTGCCCCGCACCTCTTTCCCCAGCCGCGCATCGCCCAGGGACTTTGGCTCCAGCGCCGCGGGCTAGCCTCGGCTGCACTGGACATCAGCGACGGCCTCTCCACCGATTTGACCCATCTCTGCGAAGAGTCCGGCGTCGCCGCCGAGGTCGATGCGGCCCTCCTGCCGGTTTACCCAACTGCGACTCTCGATCAGGCCCTCCACGGCGGCGAGGATTACGAACTGCTCTTTACCGCGCCGTCGGCCGCGCGTTTGCCCCGCGTCCTCGCCGGCGTCGCGGTTACTCGCATCGGCCGCATCGTCAAACCGCGCAAAGGCCAGCCCGGCCTCATCCTCCTCACCCAGCAAGGCCCCCACCCGCTGGAACCACGCGGCTGGGAGCATTTCCGCAAATAAGTCCTCCACCGTCGTTGCCGGCCCACGGGCCATGAGACTGTAGCGCCGGTCTCCAGACCGGCTGTCGTGCGGGCGTCCTCGCTCGCACTTGTCGATGATTCATTTCCAATTCATGTGGTCTAAACACTATGCCGTCCTTGAAAAATTCCAACTACTTTCATCGAAATGGTTCTTTTCTGGGTTACGATAGGTCATACAGACCGGCGGGCATCCATGCGATCAGCCGCGCTGCTTAATCCCGCTTGCCTCTGGCGGCTGCTTTCGCACTCTCTTTCCCCGCTGCGCAACCTGCAGAAATGAGGTCTTCCGTCATGCAGATCAATCTGAGTGAAGTTGGCGCTGTCAGCTCCGTTGACGCTCATGGAGTTATCTCCATCCGCTTTGGTCTCTATCTTCCCGGAGTAACCAGCGCCGCCGGCTTTGAAGTGGATGCGCTCATCATTCATCAAGCGGACCGCTTCACGCCGGGGATCAATCCGGTGAATGTAACTCTTGCATGGCAACTCTCGCCGCTGAGCGGCCTTGACTTATGGACGGCCACGGCCGAGCTGCAACCGGACCCGCAAAGTCACTACGGCCAGGATGGAATCTATCTTTATCGCTACCAGTTATGGTGGACTCCGGCGGGCGGCGAGAGAACGCTCATCTCGCGCTGGTTTACCGATCCCTTCGCCGCCCAGACCGACGTGGGAATGCTGGCTGCCGTGCCTTGCGCCCGCGTTCCCGCCGCGCCCTTCGCCTGGACAGACGCCGCATGGATGACTCCGCAGCTCGATGACCTGATGGTCTATGAGCTTCATGTGGACCAGTTCAACAGTAACTTTCAAGGAGTTATTGACCGGTTGACTTATCTGAAAAGCTTGGGCATAAATTGCCTGGAGTTGATGCCGGTTACCAGCACAAAACTCGAATTCGACTGGGATTACGGAGACATCCAGTACTTTGCGCCTAACTCCGAGTTTGGCGGACCGCTGGGCCTGAAGCAATTGGTCGATGCCTGTCACGCGAATGGCTTTGCCGTTATTCTCGACCTTGTCTATCAGCACGTCGATCCGTCCTTCCCGTACTGCCAGGTCTATCAGGATATTGCCGCCGCCGGCATTTCCGGCATCGGTAGCCCGATGATCGGCGCCGGCGGAAACTTCGGACCAGTGGTGGATTTTTCACAGGCCTTTGCGCAGCAGTTCTTTCAGATAGCCAATCAGCAATGGTTGAATGAGTATCATGTCGATGGATTCCGCTACGACGAAGTCACTGACCTCTATCAATCGCCCACCGATACCGGCTACGCGCTGCTGACGTATGAGACCTATCTTTATTCGCGCTCGATCCCGCGCTTCGGCTGCGCTCCCGGAACTTACAGCCGGATTATTCAGTGCGCCGAGGCGCTCTCCATTGCGCCCACGGTTCTGAAGTCCACTTATACCACTGCGGCCTGGCAGGATGCCTTGCTGAACAGCGCGGAGTCCGCGATCGCCGGCGCGCTGGACGCCGGCACGCTGACCGGACTGGCGCATAACTTAGACCCATACTTCGGCGGCGTCTATCCGGCGACCAAGACGGTCGTGGATGCAGCGGGAGATCCTGTCGAAATGCCGGTTGCGCCCTTTCAGTACCTCAACTCCCACGACCATAGTCATCTGATCTGCTTCTCCGGAACCAGCGGCGACGGCCTTTTGCCCTGGGGCAATCGCAATAACTTCTATATGCTGCAGCCCTTCGCCATCGCGCTCTATACGGCGCAAGGCGTGCCGATGCTTTGGGAGGGCGAGGAGTTCGCGGATAACTATCTGCTGCCTTCCTCCGGCGCGGCCCGCATCAATCTGCGCCGCGACGTGAACTGGGAGTATTTCTACGACGATGAGGGCGTGCCGCTGATCCGCCTCTATCGCATCCTGGGCCAGCTTCGCGCCGCCAGCCCAGCTCTGCGCAGCCGCGAATCCTACTTCTTCTATCAGCAATCGCAGCAAGGCAATTCCATTCTGGCCTATCAGCGCCATGCTCCGACGACCGCGGCCACGGCGGAGCAATATGCAATTGTTCTGCTCAACTTCAGCGGAGACGCGGGAAACATCACGATTCCATTTCCGAAGGCCGGTAACTGGTCTGAGAAAATCGACCAGGTGATCACGCTGAATGTTCTTTCGGACGGCGCTTCGCTGACGGTCACCGTGCCTTCCTGGTACGGGTATGTCTTTCTGCTGTGAGTGCATAGAAGTTTGACATTCACAGTGATGCTGTTGAAAATTGTAAGTCGAGAGAGAACGTATGCCAGAAACAGAAAAACTAGAAAAGCATGAGATCAGTGAAGCGGAGATTGATGTTCTATTTGTTCGTACTCTTGCGGACGACCCTGAAGATGATGACCGCTGGGAAGCAATTCATGCGCTGAGAAGCGCCGGTGGAAGAGTAATTTTTAATCGAGCAATGAAGTGGTGCAAGTCAAACGATAAGCGCAAGCTACTGAGTGGAGTCGATATTCTGGCTCAGATCGGCAGGACTTTTGAGCATCGTGTGACTGAGTTTGCCGATGAATCCTACCCAGTTATCGAAGCATTGTTGCTGAAGAATCCTTCGAATGAAATGAAAACTTCGGCGATTACCGCGCTGCATCACTTGGAAAATCCCGCCGCGATTCCATTAATTTGTTCTTTTCGCAGCGATTCAGACGCTGAAATTCGATATTTCGTGGCTTATTCGCTTGGACCTCCATTTGCCAATGACCCTATGGCAATCGAAACGCTCTTGGAATTGATGTGTGACGAAGATGAAGATGTCCGGGATTGGGCAACATTTAATTTAGGCGCGCTGGGAGATGCCGATTCTCCGGCGATTCGAGAAGCACTCATTGAACGCCTCAGCGACCCCTTCCCCGATGCGCGTGAAGAAGCAGTGACTTCACTTGCCAAACGCAAGGATCTTCGCGTCCTACCCACTCTGATCGAATTACTTCAGGATGATATATTGTCGAATTGCATCGAGGAGGCTGCGTATTACTTGCTTGATCTGGAATGGGGCGAAAATCAAAGAACGGCAACCGAACTACTTAACGCGCTTCAATCTCGATATGGAGTTTGAAGAAATGGCCACGACTTACAACAGCTGTAACTCCGGAAAGTCCTGCCGATAGCGTCGCGGGTCAAGCGTGAGCATGCGGTCCGCCTGCACCAGCGCGTGCGCGCCAATCAGAAAGTCGGCCAGGATGCGCCGCGGGCTTTCGCCAGTGGCATTTCTGCGACGAGCAGCGTATTGAGCATAGCGCTGACCGGCGATACTCCAAATTTTCCTTCCAGTTTCCAGTCAACCACGACGCCGGTCGTCTGAAGGAACTCGCGCACGGAGGCCTCATGGTCCGGCCCTCCTCGAAGACAAACTCCACGCGGTCCCCCGTTTTAAGGCCCAATCGGTGGCGAACCTCGATGGGCACGGTGAACTGCCCTTTATCGCTGATGGTGCTGAATAGCGAAATCTTTACCTCGCTTCTTTACAGTAAGGATAGAACTCTTTACCCATCAAGTTGATTCACTGCGCTGGTTGACAGGAGGCAAAGTCTCCTGTAGTTTGAAAAAACAGGGTTGTTCACGAATGCAGAGATTCATCTTCCAATTCGCGTGTTGTTGTTGCCGCTAGCGCCCGCTGGCCGGTCCGCGATCCTGTCTTTTCCCAACCTCAAAGCCCACTGATTTTCCGAGCATACGATGTCCCTGTTTATCCCTTTATTTGCTTGCCTTTTTGAGGACTCTGCCCGCGCAGCGCGCAGGCCGGGAATGGCGCATTGTTGTTGTGTTCCCGCTTGTCGATAAAGGTCTCTTGCTTCGAGCGGACCAAGGTCTTTTCTCCCAATTCGTCCAAATTTCAAAATCCAGTTTCAGTTTCCATAATTCAAAGGAGAATCCTAAGTGCAAAATGCCCTTTATGCTGTTCTGTCAACTTTTTCGCGCCGGTGGCCGCAAAGGATCGCTGTACTTTTTCTGATTGTTCCAGCGGCCAGCCTGCCCTTGGCCGCGCAGGACGACGTCTCCACGCAACACGCGACCTCCGGGTTCAATGGCGCATACCTCACCGGTCCGGCAAACAACCCGTTGAGCTACCTGAACGGCCCGGCCTGGCGCACTACCGGCAACCCTGCGCCCTACGACTTTCACGACTTTGCCCCGTTCACCGATCTTGACTCAAAGCTGCCCAAGTGGATAGATCTGCAGGGCGAGGAGCGCTTCCGCTACGAAGCGTACGACAACAATAGTTTCAAAGCGAAAAATGATGACTCCTACCTGCTGAACCGCTTCCGGTTCCAGGTGAATCTGCATACGCCCAGTTGGTTCCGGATTACAGCGCAGGTGCAGGATGCGCGCGCGGGCTTGCAGAACGCGCCGATCGGCCCGCCGAACACAGTGCGTTGGGATTTGAAACTGGCTTATGCCGAGGTTGGCGCGCCTGACCAGCACTGGTTCAGCTTGCGCGTGGGCCGGCAGCTTATCAACTACAACAACACCATCCTCAGCAACTCCGAGTGGCGCAACCAGGGCCGCTCCTACGATGCGGCGGTCGTGAACCTGAATGCAAAGCGCGAGCATCTGGGCCTCTTCGCTGCCTCGGCTGTGGTTCCGCAGGCCTATGGCGTAAGCCCGCATCAGGAGGGCAACAACATTTACGGAGCCTATGGCCGGATCGATGATCTGGCGCCGCACTCCAGCATTGAGCCGTTCTTTTTGTGGCGCGTGCAGCCGGCAGAGGTGGTGGAAGCCGCAAAAAGCAAGACCACCGGCAAGGAAAACGAGAAGGCTGGCGGTTTGCGCTTCAAGGCGCTAGCCCGCAATGCACTCGACTACGGCGGCGAAGTGATCTACGAAGGCGGCACGGTGGGAACGCAAAGCATTAGCGCCTGGGCGTGGCAGGCAGGCGCGGCTTATCAGTTCCTCAAAGTGGCGGCCAAGCCGCGCTTCTTTACTCAATACGACTACGCCTCGGGCAACAGTGCTCCAGCGACGAACGCCAAGCACTCCACCTTCGACACCATCTACCCGTCAGCCCACGATCGCTTTGGCATCACTGACCTCTTCGGCTGGCAGAATATCGAGGCGGTGCGCATAGGCACAACCATTGAGCCTCGCCGGCGGCTCACCTTCTCTGCACAGGGACTGGACTTTTGGGCGGCTTCGGCGCTGGACTCGATCTACAACACTTCGGGCAGTTCGATCGCCTACAACAAAACGGCCCATGGCCGCCATCTGGGCGCGGAAATCGATGGCTACTCCTGGTATGAACTCAACAAGCACTTCAACGTGGGCGGCGGCTTCGGCTACTTTGGCGCGGGTGAGTTCCTGACGAATGTCTCCACCAGCCACTCGTACACGGCCTACTACGTTGCGCTGAACTTCAAAGACAACGGAAAGAAGTAGCCAACCGCGGATCAAACTGAAAAGCGCCGGCGCAGGTCTGCAAGACCTGCGTGCGCAGGTAAATTTCGCCCGGCGCTCCATGTTTTACGAATCAAATTCCTCTTTGAAGCATCTTTTTAGGGGAGACTGTTTGAATTGCTCGCATCCAATTGTGCTGTTACTATGGAAATACACATGATTCGCGCCTCCCAAAGCCGCTCTTGTTGTCGCCTGTCGATGATCTTCGACGGGTGCATGAACTAGTCTCTGATTCCCCTTTAGCACTTCATCAGACGACGCACCCTTCGCTGAAAAGCCAGTGTGCGGAGCCGCCGCATGGGCCTTCAGCACACACACTGAAAGAGGTCTTGCATGATAGTTGCCGAAACCAGCTCTCTCTCCTCTCCGCCAGCCGGCACGCAGCGGCTGAGCCATCTGCGCCTGCTGGAGGCGGAGAGCATTCACATCTTGCGCGAGGTGGCCAGCGAGTTCGAGCGTCCGGTGATGCTCTACTCAATTGGCAAAGATTCGTCGGTGATGCTGCGGCTGGCGCAGAAGGCCTTCTATCCCGCGCCGATTCCCTTCCCGCTGCTGCACGTGGACACCGGCTTCAAATTCGAAGAGATGATCAGCTTCCGCGATGCGATGGCCCGCTCGGTGGGCGCGGAGCTGCTGGTCTGGCGCAATGAGCCGGCCATCGCCGCCGGAACCAACCCCATCGCACTGGACACCAAGCGCTGCTGCGGCTTGCTGAAGACCCAGGCGCTGCTGGATGGGCTGCGCCACTATAACTTTGACGCGGCCTTCGGCGGTGCGCGGCGCGATGAAGAGAAATCCCGCGCCAAAGAGCGCATCTACTCCTTCCGCGACGCGGCTGGCCAATGGGACCCCAAGAATCAGCGCCCCGAGCTATGGAATCTTTACAACGCCCGCGTCCATCCGGGCGAAAGCATCCGCGTCTTTCCGCTCTCGAATTGGACGGAGATGGACGTCTGGCAGTACATCCACGAGGAAAACATCCCCGTCGTTGATCTCTACTTCGCCAAGGAGCGCCCCATGTATGTTCGCGGCGAAGCTCTGCTGCCGATTGAGCAGGCCTTTGTGGCGCGCAAGGGCGAGCAGCCGCAGATGGTTAAATCGCGGCTGCGCTCGCTGGGTTGCAGCCCTTGCACCGGGGCGATTCGCTCCGACGCCGACACGCTGCCCAAGATCATTGCGGAGCTGCTGCAATTCCGCTCCTCGGAGCGCGCCAATCGCGTCATCGACCACGACCAGGAAGGCTCCATGGAGATCAAGAAGCGGGAGGGATATTTTTAGGGAACAGGGAACAGGGACTAGGGACTACGGGGCTAGGGACTTTTACGGGGTTCATCTATGGCTTTGTAACAAGGGCACGACTTTAGTCGGGCCGCTAGCGTCGCAAACAGACACCGGGCTTTAGCCCCTGCGGAAACTCCGCCGCACAACAAGATTGAATTCGAGGTTCCATCCATGGCGACACTAACCGAACTGCCTTTTTCCGTCAACGAATATC
Source organism: uncultured Occallatibacter sp. (assembly GCA_964450895.1). Classification (GTDB taxonomy): domain Bacteria; phylum Acidobacteriota; class Terriglobia; order Terriglobales; family Acidobacteriaceae; genus Telmatobacter. Next base: position 22,145 of record CAYVGW010000031.1, read on the forward strand.
TCGCCACCGAGCGCGAAAAAGACCTGCTGCGTTTTTCCACGGCGGGCAGCGTGGACGACGGCAAATCCACGCTGATCGGCCGCCTGCTCTACGACACGCAATCGGTCTACGAGGACCAGGTGCGCTCGATTGAAGGCAAGGGAACCACCGCGCCGGGGCAGATCGACTTCGCGCTGCTCACCGACGGCCTGCGCGCCGAGCGCGAACAGGGCATCACCATCGACGTAGCCTACCGCTACTTCTCCACGCCGCGGCGCAAGTTCATCATCGCCGACACGCCGGGCCACGAGCAGTACACGCGCAATATGGCCACCGGCGCATCCACCGCCGACGCAGCCGTGGTGCTGATCGACGCCAGCAAGGGCGTGCTGATTCAGTCGCGCCGCCACGCCTATATCGCCTCGTTGCTGCGCGTGCGCCACGTGATTGTTGCGGTCAACAAGATGGACCTGATCGGCTACGACGAGGCTGCCTTTCGCGCCATCGAGCTGGATTTCACACGCGTTCTCGATCAGATCGCCGCCGACACCGGCTCGCCGGTCGAAGCCGTCTTTGTTCCGGTCAGTGCGCTCGCTGGGGATAATATCGTTCATCGCACGGGAGCGATGCCGTGGTATACCGGCCCCTCGCTGCTGGAACTGCTGGAGCGGCTGCCCTCGGCTCTGGAAACGCGCAACGCAGACTTCCGCTTTCCGGTGCAGCGCGTTCTGCGGCCCGACCATACCTTCCGCGGCTTTGCCGGGCAAATCGCCTCGGGAACCGTTCATCCCGGCGACAAGATCACCGTGCTGCCCAGCGGCAGAAACGCGCGGGTGGAACGCATTGTCACCTTCGACGGAGACCTCACCGAGGCGCAAGCGCCGCAGTCGGTCACGCTGGTTCTGGATCGCGAGCTGGACATCAGCCGCGGCGATCTGATCGTCGCCACGCAGGCCCCGGCCACCGTTGCCAAGCACATTCAGGCTGCGCTGGTTTGGATGGACGCGCGCCCCTTGCAGCGCAATCGCCGCTATCTGCTCAAGCACACCAGCCAGACCGTGCCGGCCTTTGTCACTTCGCTGGAGCATCGCACCAACATCGGCACACTGGCCCACGAGCCAGCCGAGTCGCTGGAGATGAACGGCATTGGCGTGGTGAACATTGATCTGCTGCGCCCCATGGCGATGGACCGTTACGGTGAAAATCGCGCGACCGGCGCATTCATTCTCATCGATCCGGAGACCAACAGCACCGTCGCCGCCGGCATGATGACCGCGGCCTCTGGAGCTGCTGCATCAACCGGTCCGGTGACGGCGGAAGAGAGAGCCGCGCGTTGGGGGCATCGCGGCGGCGTGCTGGAACTGACCGGCCCCGTCGAGCTGATTGACCGCATCGAGCGCTCGCTCTTTGCGCGCGGAGTCATTACCGCGCGCATTGAAGTCAACGCTGAAGCGGGAATCGACGCCGGAGTGGTGGAGCATCTGATCCGCGCGAAGGCTCTTTCGGGGATTCTTGCACTGGTCGTGAATTTGACCGGCGAAGAGACGCTAACGGCGCGCGTGGAGGGCGAGCAGATCACGCAGGACATAAGCGATCCGGCAGCAACTATTGCGGCAGTCAATGAGTTACTGGCGCGCAACGAAATTCTTCTCTCGCCGGGAAATGTGGATTGGGAGATTTAGTATCCTGCGTCTTTATTTCCTTCAACAATAACACTGTCATCCTGAGCGAAGTTTGCCGCGTTCTTTGCGGCAAACGGAGTCGAAGGACCTGCGGTTTAATCGCTCTATTTGTGGTACGGCAAAAGAGGTTGCGGCAAATTTGATTTTGGAATGTTTTGTAACAGGGCACGACTTTAGTCGTGCCGAAAGGCCAACAAAAAGATCCGGGCTTTAGCCCCTGAGGGAATCGATGAGTACTGCGGAAATCCAAAACGGAATTAAAAACAAACTCGACCAACTCCGCGCCACGCTTGCCCAAGCCATCTCCGGTCAGTACGGCGTTTGCCTCACGTGCAGCTTTCAGGCGGAGGATGTGCTGCTGGCCAAGTTAGCGGTTGAGTTAGACGCGCGGATTCCGATTCTCTTTCTCGACACCGGCTACCACTTTGCCGAGACTTATTCGTATCGCGATCAAATCGCCGCCGCGTGGAAGCTGAACCTGATTAACTTGCTACCGGAAAAGACCGTCGCCGAGCAGGAGGCCGAGCATGGCCTGCTCTATCAATCCGTGCCCGATCAATGCTGCAAGCTGCGCAAGGTAGAGCCGCTCTTCAAGGCCGTTGCAGAGTACCGCGTTTGGATCACCGGAATGCGCCGCGAACAAGCCAAGAGCCGGACCGCGCTGGAAGAGTCCGCGCTCTTCACGCTTCCCGGCGGCAAGCAGGTGCTCAAGCTGGCTCCGCTGGCGGCGTGGACGACGCGCGATGTCTGGTACGCCTGCGAAGCGCTCTCGATTCCGCTGTTGCCGCTTTATGAGCGCGGCTACTCGTCGATAGGTTGCGAGCCTTGCACGACGCTTCCCGTTGATCCCAACGATGCGCGCTCCGGACGCTGGGCTGGCCGCAAGGTGGAATGCGGCATTCATATTGAGGCCGCGCCAGCGACTTAGAGCTTATTCGGAAAACGTGTGGTCCGAAATCCCATTGGCTTCCCACCCTAGACGCAAAAACAAGAACACGGCGAGGGTGGGGAACCCTAGCAATTAGTCTTGGTGCTTGGCAACTTCTCGCGCCAATTCTTCTGCAAAGGAATCGGCTTCAGATTCACGAATGAATTCTTTCCTCCCAGGCATTTTGTTCAAGATGTTCTGAGCCTTGATGAAAGTCTCCTTTAGGCGATCATCGGACGGTTCACCAAGCAACATATGAATGCGGAAGGGCTCAGAGCTATCTAGTAGGCTAGTCGCTCGACCAACCCAACGATTCGCTTTGTCCAGCATTGATCCAGCTTCGACCATGTCGAAGGAAACCGGCTCCAAAACGTGCCAGATTTCATTTTTCCATGATCTTTCAAATTCATAATCCCAATTCGATGCGACAATACGTTTTGGATTAAGCCAAGGTGTCACTTGGACGCGGTCCAAAGGCTCCCGAAACACTCGCCACACGTCTTCGTCGGTCCGTCTTGGCAAATCAATGCGGGAGGTGTATTGTTCCACATAACGGCGATACAACTCTTCCAGAGTTTGATTTAAGTTTGCGCTCAATCCCACTCCAGATTTTGAAAACTGGATTGCACTGTCATCTGGCGGTAGTACCTTGGCCAAAACTTGTTCGATACTCTGACCGGATTCAAAAGGCAGGGCGGATGCGCTCAACTGTCCTGCAATGTTAATTTGATCTTGAATGAATCGTGAGATTTGCCGAAAACGATGGCCGTCGATCTTTTGGAATACATGTGTAATGCGCCTGTAATTCAGGGTACAGATTGCACGTAGGTATCCCGCCTCTGGAGAGAAAACAGCCACACCGATATTCACGAATTCCTGAGTTGTCGGGTCGTGGACATAGCGCAGTACGCAAAAATTGTATCCAACTCTCATGCCAGAAACCTCCTGATCTCTTCAGCAAACTCCTCGGCGTGTTCGCGTACCGCCAAGAGGTGTTGGCTGATTCTCGATTCGTCACCATTGTTCCACTCTGGGGGAACGTCAGCAAAAATCTCTTCAAGCGTACCGTTCGAAAGTAGACCCAGATTCTCAGAAAACCTTGAAAGGTCAACCCTTTGCGTCTTCAAATTCCGATAGAAAACATGGTCAGCCAGATACCTCTGACGATCCAACTTCCAAGGCTCAGGCGATGGAAGTATGTCTCTCACGAATGAAAACGCGACTTCGTGATCAAAAACCATTATCGAATCGCCTCTGGATAATAGATTCGGATTGCTGTGGGTTCGATCTGGATTTTGCACCAGAGCGTCAAATGCGAAGATGTCAACAGCTGCACTTCGCATCACTTCTGGAAGCGGCTTATCAACCGGCCACGTGCTGAATCCAATCAATTCCTGCGTACCGAAATTTTGTCCAGCGCTTCCTCTGATCTTATCTGCCTTGGACGGATCGACTCTGGCAATCAGTTCAACCAGTTGCGGCTCCAGAAAAATCAATGCCGGAATGGGTGTAGAAAGCCCAAAATGAGTTGCGAGTTGGATCCCTACCAATTCGTTCAGCAGACCTCTTGGCTGAACGGTGTTCCGTAGTTTTACAACGTACTCCCCGACTGTCGCACCAGATTCATCTTCACAGACGCAGAGTGCGGGAGAAGTTCTCCCACTCGTCATGAATCGCGCAAACTGGACGGCGGTCAGATTCTGGATCATGCCTTTGATCTGCAAGCCATACCGCAAGGCCATGCAGCCCTATGGATTGTGGTGTAACGGACGCAATCATATCACCCTCCTCACTAGCCGGACCAGATCGATATGGATCGTGTCTTTATTTTTTAGATTCAGTGCCGCGCACCTGCCGCGCCAGCGACCACTTCAACTCCTCGATGCCCTCGCCGGTGACGGCCGAGATGGCGTGGAACTCCAGCTTGCGGCGCTTCACGTGCGCGGCCAGCTTTTTGAGCTTCTCCGGGTTGGCGCTGTCGATCTTGGTGGCGCAGACAACCATCGTCTTCTTCGCCAAAGGATGGTCAGGCTCGCCGTCGTCTTCGGGTTCATCGGCGAAGGCGTCGTATTCCTTGGGCGCGGTGCTGCCGGTAAAGCCGGCCAGCTCCTTGTTGATGACTTTGAAGTCTTCCACGGGGTCCGGGCGGCCTGATGCATCCGAAACATCCACCAGATGCAACAGCAGCCGGGTGCGCTCGATGTGCCGCAGAAACTGCGTTCCCAGGCCGGAGCCGAGATGCGCGCCCTCGATCAGGCCCGGCATGTCGGCGACGACGAAGGACTGCTGCTCCGGCTCTTCGCCTACCGTGACTACGCCCAAATTCGGCTCCAGCGTGGTGAAAGGATAGTCGGCGATCTTGGGGCGCGCGGCGGAGATGCGCGAGATCAGCGTGGATTTGCCGGCGTTCGGATAGCCAACCAGGCCGACGTCGGCCAGCAGCTTCAGCTCCAGCCGGAAGTGGCGTTCCTCGCCGGGGCGGCCCAGTTCGTGCTCGCGCGGCGCCTGATGGGTGCTGGTGGCAAAGTGCTGATTGCCGCGCCCGCCGCGTCCGCCCTTGGCGATGATGACCTCTTCGTCCGGCTCCTGGAAGTCGTGGATCAGCTCGCCGGTCTCCTGGTCGTAGATCGCCGTGCCCACCGGCACTTGCAGTGTAATCGACTCGGCGTCCTGTCCCGTGCAGTTGGAACCCATGCCGTGCTCGCCGTGCCGTGCCTTGTGCTCCGGATTGTAGCGGAAGTGAATCAGCGTGTTGTGGCGCTGGCTGCTGACCATGATGATGTCGCCGCCGCGTCCGCCGTCGCCGCCCGAAGGGCCGCCGCGCGGAACAAACTTCTCTCGCCGGAAGGCCATGCAGCCGTTGCCGCCGTCGCCCGCTTTGACGCGAATTTTTGCTTGATCGATAAACATGGTCACCGAGGGAACAGGGATTAGGGAACAGGGAACAGCTTGCCAATCCGTACAGAAAAGGCTAAATCCAAGTCGCCTTCTTTTCAGTTTACCGGAGAAGGGGGTAGAATCGCATGGAATGCAATGATTGGGGTAATTTGAGCTGATTCACAAATTGTAGCGCCGGTCTCCAGACCGGCTGTACTGGCGGCTTCCAAGCCGCCAGAGATGGCTGCTCATCTTCACCCCATCCGGACTCGCCGCAAGAGCGGGCCGGCTTCATTGCCTAGATTGGTTTTTCCCAGAATCTGCCGCGAGCGGGAATCTCGATGGCAGCTTCGCGCCGTGGTCGGATTTGTGCGCTTATCGCCGCCGTGCTCCTTCTGAGTACGAGGACGCTGATTCCTGCTCAATCTGCAACTCCATCGGACTCGGACGCGCCCTCTGGATCGCTCACCGGCAAACTCACGGATCTTTACTCCAAACCGCTGGAGGGCGTGATCGTCACTCTGCGCGCGCAGGCCACCGGCGCGGAAGTGGCGTGTACCGTGACGGGAAAGGGCGGGGCTTACCACTTCAGCGATCTTGATCCGGGCGAGTACACGCTGGAGGCTGCAAGCCAGCAGTTGGGCCGCGGGCGGGTGGAAGATATTTTCATCTCGGCCGGCCACGAGGCGCGTGTGCAGGCGGCGATACGCCTGGAGCCGCTGGCTTCCGCTCCGCTCTTGGCAGAGGCGCATGGCGAGGAGCATCCCCAAGCCAAAGCGATCAACCGGTCTATCCCGGCGCTGGAGACCACGCCGGTGAGCAGCGCCGGTCTGCTCGCGGAGCCATTGCATCCGCTGCCCCTGAATGCGCGGCTTTCAACGATTCCGGCGGCGATTTCAGCAGAAACCGCGCCCGCGCCTCAACCGCCCGCCAAACCACCCCTGCCGGCCTCGCCGGTGAATGGCCCTCTTCCCCCGGCTGTCTCTTCCGCCACCACCGCCCCCGAGTTGCAATCCCTGCCGGTGAGCGGGCGGCGCTGGCAGGATTTTGTTTTGGACAATGCGCCCACCTCCGCTACCCCGGCCGGCGGTCAGGCGGAGATTTCGCTGCGTGGCTCCGGTCAGCCCGTCGAGAGCGCCGTGGATGGGGTAAGCCGGTCGCTGGCTTTTGGCGCAACCAGCGGCTCCGGGCAGATTTCACCGGGCCAGGGTCCGCTGGGTGGGGGCGGAGCTGAACCCGCAGGTCATCCGCAGCCCGGGGCCGGGGGGCACGGACTGGCCGTCAGCGAGTCCGCCATCCGCGCGGTGGAGACGGCGGCGGGCAACGTGGAAGCCGCCAGCGCCCGCGCCGCCGGCGGACGCATGAACGTAGAGACGCAGAGCGGCGCCAACAATCTGCACGGCCAAGGCTTTCTCTTTGATCGCCAGAATAGCTGGGGCGCGCAAAACCCATTCACGCAGTGGATCAAGGAGACCGCGCCAGCCACGCTGACCGCCGTCCCGTCTTTTACGCCCGTCCTCTATACCCCGCCAGACCGCGAAACCACCTGGGGCCTCGGCGTGGGTGGACGCATTCGCCGCGACAAGCTCTTCTGGTTCGCCGCGCTCGATAGCTATAACCGCAACGATCCAGGCCTTTCGATGGTGAAACATCCGTATCTTCTCCAGCAAGAGTCTTCGAGTACGTGCGCGAATCCCCCCTGTACCGAAATCACTGGCTTCTTTGCTCAGCCCACCAACGACCAGATGCAAGTGCTCAGCGCGCAACTGGGATTGAGCAGCGTCAACCCGGTGGCCGAAGGCGTGACGGCCTATTCCTCCCTCCAGGAGACGCTCGCCGGGCTGCTCGGTCCCTCTTCGCGCACCGCCCAGCAATGGACCGGCTTTGGGCGGCTGGACTGGCAGGCCGCCGAGCGCCATCGCTTTACGCTGGAGGCGATTGGCGCGCACTGGAATTCCCCGGGCGGCGGGCTGACCCGCGTCTCGGAGAACTACGGAAACCACAGCTTCGGAACGACCAAAGCCAGCGAGGAGTGGCTGCTGGGCCGCTGGGAGGCATTTATTACTCCCAATCTGCTGGCCGTCACGCAAGCTTCGGCTGGAAGCGTCCTCGAAGAGGCGCGTCCGGAGACGCCTTCGGCCTTTGAACAGACCTTCCTCGCCGGCAGCAATTGGAACCAGTTGCCGCAGATTGTGGTGGATAATCGCTACGGCTTTACTATCGGCAATCCGTCGCGCTTCGGCTCCGGCAGCTATCCCGACGAGCGGCTCTATCTGGGCCAGGAGTCGGTCGATTGGATTCGCGGCAATCTGCTCGTCCGCTCCGGCTTCACTGTCAGCCACAACGCCGATACCACCAGCCTGCTGCGCAATCAGACCGGCGCCTACACCTACTCCAACGTGGAAAACTTCGTCTCCGATGCGTTGGTTTTCGAGAAATTCGGCCTGACCGGCGCTCTGGACCCGTATAACCAGCACAACTGCGATGAGACGGGCAAAGTCTGGCGCGACTCCGGCGGCGGGCTGCGCGGGCTGGGGAATCTGCCCTGCTACTCCTCCTATTCGCAGATGATGGGGCCGAATGTCTGGCATCTGACGACCAACGACTGGGCGATCTACTCGACCGCCCAATGGCAGCCCAGCAAGCGCATCGTTCTCTCCGCCGGTCTGCGCTGGGAGCGGGAGCAGAGGCCACCGCCCCTGGCCAAGCTCAGGAACCCGCAGTTGCCGCTGACGGAGACCCTCCCCGCGCTGGGCAATAACTTCGGCCCGCGCCTCGGTCTGGCCGTCGAAACCGGCAAAAAGAACTGGCCCGTCTTTCGCTTCGGCTACGGCATTTACTATGGCCGGACCGAAAACCGGACGCTGGAGACGGTACTCACCCAGACCGGCTCACTCAACGGCGATCTCAGCTTTTTCATGCGCCCCACTGACGATCTGCCCAACCACGGCGGCGGCGCTCCACCCTTTCCCTACGTATTGGCCGGCGAGCCAACCAGCGCCATCAAGCCGGGAGCGGTCGAACTGGCCAGCGTCTTCCGCAATCCGGAGATTCACCAGGCCGTCGCCGCCACAGAAGAGACGCTCCCCGGCCACATCGAAGTCACCGCCAGCGCGCTCCTCAGCCTAGGCCGCCGCCTGCCCATCTCCATCGACACGAATCTTGACCCTCCGGCTTCCACGCAGACCATTACCTATGCCGTAGAAGACCCCGCCGGCGCTGGGCCGATCAAAGCTACGCAGATTACAGTCCCCTTCTACGCTTCGTGGCCGGGAACGCAGGGCATTTGCCCCTACTACACGCCCGGAAGCACAACCCTCTCCGGACGCCCCTGCCCGGATTATCAGCAGATCACCACCGTCGAGTCCCGCGCCAACTCGACGTATGAGGCGGCAATGCTAAGGGTAGATCGCTATGGCCGCCGTGGTCTGACCCTGCACGCGCATTATATTTACGGCCACGCCATGGACTGGAATCCCAACGAAAGCGCGCAGGCTGCGGGTAATGACGTGCTGGACCCGGCGGACTTTGGCCTGGAGTACGGCGTCGGAAATGATGACATTCGCCACTCCTTCAGCGCGATAGCGATCTACGAGCCGCCGTGGAAGCTCGCCGGCAGGGCAGGGAAGTTCGCCAACGGCTGGATGATCTCCGGCGTTCTGCAGGCCCGCAGCGGCTTGCCCTACACCATGCGCACCTCCGGCTCACTGGCCAAGCAGTTCACATCGGGCGGCGAGGCCATCGTTGGCCTGGCTCCGGGCATGAACGGATCGGGCGGCGACAATCGCGTTTACGGCGCGGGAAACGATAAGATTTTCTATAACATAGGCCGCAACACCTACCGCTACCCCCCGACCTGGAAGGCCGATCTCCGCTTGGGCAAGCGCTTCGATCTGGGCAAGATGCGCGAGCTGGAACTGCTGGCTGAGAGCTTCAACCTGCTCAATCATCAGAACGTTACCGAGCTGGAAACCACCGGCTACTACCTGGAACCCGGCACGCCCTCGAGCCTGCCCACGCTGAACTTCATGACTGGCCCCTTCACCAAGGCCAACGGGACCATCCTCCACTCCATTTCGACCGCCTTTGGCCAGCCGCTCAACGTCAACGCGACGAACTTCTACCGCGAGCGCCAATTCCAATTCGGCCTGCGAATGAGGTTCTAGAGAAAAACCTGAGTGATCGAGCCTGAAAAAGCTCGCGGGATGCCGCGCTTG
>CAYVGW010000032.1:0-31667 GCA_964450895.1 uncultured Occallatibacter sp.
AAGCCTGAAAAAGAGCCTTGACAAAGCCGACGCTGTCATACACGGCGCTACAATTTCATGTACCGCGGGTCATAAACGGCGGTGGGGAACTAAAGCCGCATCTTATGATGGCCGGCATTCAGAGGCCTGAAGGCCTCTGCTCCCTTCGTCGCCTGTCCGGATTGATTGGTGGGTTTGCGCGCCGTCCTTACAGGACTCCGGTGGAAATAATGGTTGCGCTCACCCCGCGTTGAAACGCGGGGCTAGTAAACTTCGCGCCTACGGCGCTGCTACCAAGCGGCGGGTTGAGGTTCATCGATTCCTACCCTGCCCGCAAAATGCGCGAGAAGGATGTGGTACCTGATTATTCTATGTGGATTCTTGAAGTCTTTCAATCCAAAGATGTTTTGATTCCCGGCCGAGTCCATCAAGATCGGGAAAAATCACAGATTCAGTAAGTCCAGCATCTCGCAACTGAACGCGCATTTTTGCAACTGAATTTGGATCGATAGTAATAGTTTTGATTTTGATTTCAACTCTAAGCAAAAGTTGATTAAAGAAATCCGGTGCAGACCCCATAACTAGGAATCTACTGCGCTGCGCAGAAACTCGACGGGTGAAATGATCATACTCCAATACAAGAGGATATTTTGGAACTGGCAAGTATTCATGCCCATCACCATTTGGAAGGTAACAATCATCCCAATCATCTTCATCAAGTTTTTGCGTTGAATACTTATGACAATATTCTTTCCAAGAATTCTTGGCTGCTATATGGTCGTTGCTTTCAGTCTTAATGTGGTCTATCAGCCAATAGGGATCTAGGACGTATACCCTTCGATTCCTCTTGTATTCATCACAGATTCGTTCTTCACGAAGAGCGAAATGCAATGCCACCAAAGCCCCATCTGACCAATCCAAGAGTCGAGTAGGTCCACCATGATGCTGCATTTGAAAATACTCTGCCCAAGGATCGCCAGACTCATCTCCAGCTGTTTCTGCTCTCGCCAACTCAGTTGAGCATCGTCTGAAATGTGCGAAAAGCTCATCCTCGATATCAATTAAATCCAGAGGGGATTTCAGCGTTTTTGAATCGTAACGTCGGTAGAGCCCTGGTCGAAGTTTCGATTCTTTGTAGTCATCTCCCTCACCCCTAAACCAGAGTTCATTTTTGGCCTTGACCTTCCATTCGACATCACGAATATACGAGACAGTGTCGATGAAACTTCCAAGTGAATCTACCGAAATTTCATTTTCCATAAAACTTAGCTCCTAAATCTATCACAAAATCCCCTAGGTCGGGCTTTCCAGGCCTAGGAGATTTATGAATCAGAAAAATCACCCTTTGCGTCCACGGACGGCTTCTTTGGCTTCGGCGGGGCCGGCGGGGGGGACTTCGGGGACTTCGGCTTTGCTGGCGCCGATGTTCAGCTTTTTGCGCAGCTCGGCGTCCATCTTGGCGAAGGTCTCCTTGTTGTCCTTGAGGAAGGTGCGGGTGTTCTCGCGGCCCTGGCCGATGCGCTCGCCGGCGTAGCTGTACCAGGCGCCGGATTTCTCGACGATATTGTTGGCCACGGCCTGGTCGAGGACGTCGCCTTCCTTGCTGATGCCTTCGCCGTAGAGGATGTCGAACTCGGCCTCGCGGAAGGGCGCGGCCACCTTGTTCTTGACGATCTTGACCTTGGTGCGGTTGCCAGTGACGGCGTCGCCGTCCTTGATGGCCGCGATGCGGCGAATATCGACGCGGACCGAGGAGTAGAACTTGAGGGCGCGGCCGCCGGTGGTGGTCTCCGGGTTGCCGAACATGACGCCGATCTTCTCGCGGATCTGGTTGATGAAGATGAGGGCGGTGCGGGATTTGGAGACGGTGCCGGTGAGCTTGCGCAGGGCCTGCGACATGAGCCGGGCCTGCAGGCCCATGTGGGAGTCGCCCATCTCGCCGTCCAGCTCGGCCTTGGGGACGAGGGCGGCGACGGAATCGACGACCAGCACGTCGATGGCGCCGGAGCGGACCAGGGCCTCGGTGATTTCCAGGGCCTGCTCGCCGCTGTCGGGCTGGGAGACAAGGAGGTTGTCGATGTCCACGCCGAGCTTGCGGGCGTAGGCGGGGTCGAGGGCGTGCTCGGCGTCGACGAAGGCGGCCAGGCCGCCATGCTTCTGCGCTTCGGCGATGACTTGCAGGCAGATGGTGGTTTTGCCGGAGGATTCGGGGCCGAAGACCTCGATGACGCGACCGCGGGGGAAGCCGCCGACACCGAGGGCGGCGTCAAAGCTGATGGAGCCGGTGGAGATGACGGCGATCGGGACGAGCGCCTCTTTGGAGCCGAGCCGGACGATCGATCCTTTGCCAAACTGTTTTTCGATCTGTGCGAGGGCGAGTTCTACGGCTTTGCTGCGGTCATCGGCGATAGCCATGGGGAGGGTCTCCTGAAGGTGCGGCGCGGCGCGGTCTATGAATGGACGGCGCGGCGGCGCGGATTAGATTTCGTAGGGATTGTAGCAGGGCTGAAGGGAGATTGGAAGAAAATAATAGCGAAGAGATGGGGAAAGTGGCTACAGAGTGACCACAATCCTTGAATTGCATATAAATCTCCAGCCAGCATCGCTTCATGTTTTGATGCAGATAATGGAGAATGATGTACCATGGAGAGATGAGAACTACGATCACATTGCCCGATGCAACCCATGGCTTTGCCAGCTATTACGCCCATGCGCGCGGACTCACTCTAAGCGCGGCCATCGACGAGCTGATCCGCAAGGCGCAGGCCGCTCCGGAACCTAAACCCGAAATCGTATTTTCACCAGATGGTTTTCCGATGTTTCCTCCTTCCGGGAGCGGCAGGGTGATTACAGCCGAGTTGGTGAAGAAAATCGAGGAAGAAGAGTATGATCCGAAATTCTTTGCTTGATCTGAATGTCTTGATTGCGCTATCGGATACGGAGCACATGCATCATCAAAAGGCGCGGAGCTGGCTTGCTTCCTCAAGAGGAAAGCGATTAGGCATCTGTGCTTTGACGGAGGCTGGATTTTTGCGCGTGACAACCAATTCCGCATTCCGTTCCAGTCCGCGTTCGATGCTGCAAGCAATCGCAATCCTCAAGGCGCTCAAGGAACGAGACGACTATTGGTATTGCCCGATCGTTGAAAGCTGGGTAACCCTGACCGCGCCTTTCGCCACGCGCATCAACGGCCATCAACAGGTGACCGATGCTTATCTTCTGGGACTGGCGATTCAAGAAAACGGCCAGTTGGTTACCTTCGACAAGGGCATCCAATACCTGGCGGGCGCGGAGTTCAGCAAGAATGTTCTGATCCTGCAGTGAGGAGAACGGCCACTCAGGCGGTGTAGGCGCCGATGCGGGTTTCGCGAGCGGTCAATTCGTCGCAGGCGCGATCGAGGGCTTCGTAGGCGGCGTCGTGCTGCTTGCGGAAGGCGCGGAAGGCCTCTTCGCTGGTCCAGCGGTCGATGGTGAGGTAGGCACCGGGGATGTAGGCGTCGCGCAGTAGCTCCGTGCCGCGGTAGTCGGGGGAAGCGGCAAAGAGTTGAGCCCACGCACCTTCCGGCGAATAAGCGGCCTCAAAAGCGGCAATTTTATCTTCGGCTATCTCGAACTGCCAGATGATGACGAACATTCGCGGCCTCAATCCTGTTGTTATGGTAGCGCAAACGGGAGCGCGCGGTCGAAGGCGGGGAGGATGCAGCACGAAACCGGAGTACGCATGCGGTTTGGCGGGCGGCTTAGGAGGTTCAGGAGTGGTTTGATCGACGGGCGAGAAGTGGAAAAGAGTTGGAACTTTTTGGAGAAAAGTGTGCAAAGTACTGCACATTGGTAATTTCCGGTGAATCGATCTTGTTGATACGTATCGGCGTGATTTGGCGCGCAACGTGCATCTACAACACCGAGCTGAATTGGAGTACTACGGCGATTGGGTCTAGGTGTGTCCCTGACTACACTTGAGATCAAATGGCCTCTCCGATGATATGAGACGCTTCGCTGATTGGGTGCGGAGGTCCTTAAACGCTTCACTTTGGGCGTTTGGTTTTTCTTTGTGGTTTGAAGCAATATTGCCTTGCAGGACAGATACCCGCGAGGGTAATTTTTGGAGGGGTTATGAAGAAGATTTTGGTAGTTACACTCGCATTGGCGGCTGCTCTTGCGACTGCGCCAGCCGTGATGGCTGACACGTTTGGCTCCAATATCAGCGGTAGCGCCAGCGGAAGCGTTTCCGTCAGCGGTGCATTGACTGGAATTGCCGGAGAGACTGGGGATTACAACATCAACACAGGAACCGGCGCGTTTACAGTGGGCACCTACAGCTTCAACGGAAGCATTGTCGCCAACATTGCCTCCGCGACTTCCGCAGGCCCTGGGTACGGCAACAATGATAGCGCCGCCGCTTGGTATTCCGACGTCCTAAACCCGACCGCCACAGCCCTTGGTTATCTTCCCGCAGTGTCAGACTCCGGCGCGGGCAATCCGACGTCAGTGAGTGGACTGCTCTTCTCTCTTACAGGCGATGCCGGAAGTTATACGGCGGGCGATCAGTATGTGTACCTGGTGCTCTTTTTTAACGGCACTAGCGACGTTTTGTATTTGACCGATGCTTCTGGAAATTCCAGCGACGCCTATTCCGTCAGTTTGTCGCAGCCCTCCGATCAATCGTCGGTGACTCCGGAGCCGTCTTCCATGCTGTTGATGGGCACAGGCCTGCTACTCATGGCCGGTTTCCTCTTCCGGCAGAAGGCGCTGCAAGGCACGCTGTAACTTTACACGCGAATCTTTATCGTTCATCAGCGGCGAAGGGCATGGAATTGAGCCCTTCGCCGTTCCGTGTCTGGTGGAAAATCGAAATGGCAGTCCAGTTGAGATTTTCACGTCTCACAGGGCGTCGTAGACGGGAGCGTGGGTCAAAGGCGAGGGAGAAATTTGGTTGTTCCCAGCGAGAGGCGGGCCTTGATCGGGTGCGGAATCGGGCAGCGGAGTCGGTTGGCGGATGGTTCAAAAAAACCAGGAGCTGGTTCCCAGATTGGATTCGCAGGGGAGAAGATGGGAACTTTTTTAGGAAAGTATGTGAAAAAGATTGCACATTTCATCTTTTTGGGAATCGCATCTCATTGATATATATGTTTTTATTTTGGAGCATAACGTGCTTAATAAGATAACAAATCGAATCGGAGCACTACGGTCGGGGGGGGAGGGTGTATTCCCAGTCATGGCTGGGGGCGATACGCTCTCCAATGAGACGAGATGTTTCGATGGATTAACGTGGAGGTCTTGGACGCATTTCAGGGCGTTTGGGATTTCTCCGCGGCTAAACACAATGTTTTTAACCAGAACAGCTGCCCAAGAAGGCAAGTTTTGGAGGAATGATGAAGAAGATTTTGTTTGTTTCACTTGCCTTGGCAACCGCTTTTGCGACTACACCGGCCGCAAAGGCTGACTCGTTTACTTTCGATATCAGCGGCGGCGCCAGTGGCAGCATCACCGTCAGTGGCGATCCGACTGGAGTTGCCGGAGAGACTGGTGACTATAACATCAACACTGGAACCGGCACGTTTATCGTGAACGGATACAGTTTCAGCGGAACGATTATTGCTAATACGGCCTCCTCGGATGTCAGCCAGGTCAGTCTCGGCCCAGGATACGGCAATAATAGCAATGTTTCGTTTTGGTACTCGGATGTTTTGAATCCGACCGACTTAGCGGATGGTTATCTTCCTGGTGTGGCGGATCCGACCGACCCTCATCCGTCGAATGGGGTGGTAAGTGGACTGCTCTTCGCCATCTCAGGCGACGCGGGAGATTTTTCGGCAGGCAATCCCTATCTGTATCTGGCAATCTGGGATGGGGGTGTCAATCACCCCTTGATCTTGGATTTAGGGGATGCGAACGGGGATACTAGCACCAATATAGTTATCAACTGGCCGTCCAACTCGAGCAACGACGTAGCGGCGACTCCGGAGCCTTCCTCCCTGCTGTTGATGGGTACAGGCCTGCTTCTGGCGGCCGGCATTCTTTTCTGGAAGAAGGCGCAGCAAGGCGTGCTGTAAACTTTTGGGGCATCAAAGGTTTTTGTGAACGGCGAGGGGCATGGAATCGAGCCCTTCGCCGTTTTGCGTTGCATGGGAAAATAACTAGACTTTGCGCAGGTTGGCGAACGTTTCCATCAGCTTTTTCATGCCGTGCTGGGAAAACAGGACGGTCAGCTTGGCATCTTCGCCGTCGCCCTCGCGCAGGAGGATGGTGCCTTCGCCATACTTGGCGTGGCGGACGCGCTGACCCTTCTTCAGGTCGGTGGCGCCATTGGATGAAGGCAGGTCCATGGCCGCACTCCCAGGTCTCAAAGTCGAGACCTGGGGCACCCGCTGGGGGAGCGAGTCGGGCTTGCCGTGACCGGATTTTCCGCCGAAGAAGCGGGCGATATTGTCGATTGATTGCGGCGGCGCGTTTTCCGGTGCTTGGTTCCCCGGTCTCAAAGTCGAGACCTGAGGCGTCCGAGTCTCTTGGCTGGATGAGCCAGGTTTTGCCTTGGGCGTCATCCAGGAGGCGACAAAGGGCTTGTTCGATGGGTTTTTGATTCCGTTTCCCGTCTTTCCAATAGGGGAATAGCTGTTGCCGGGGGCGCGGGGGGCGTCCTGGTTTTCGTCCTCGTAGTTGAAATGCTTGTCGGCAAAGTCGCTGGAGGCCTCCGGGCGGCGGCCATAGCTTTTCGAGTAGCTGGGCGTGGCCCAGGCCAGGGATTGGGCGGCGCGCCCGCCGAGATTCTCAATCAACTGGCTGGGAACCTCCTCCAGAAAGCGCGAGGGGACGCTCATCTCCGGGGCGTCGTTGCCGTAGCGCCGGCGGAAGTGGGCGCGGGTGAGGATCAGCGTGTGCATGGCGCGGGTCATGCCGACGTAGCAGAGGCGGCGCTCTTCTTCCAACTCGTCGGGGTTGTTCAGCGTGCGCGAGTGGGGGAACAAGCCCTCTTCCAGGCCAGCCAGGAAGACCAGCGAAAACTCGAGGCCCTTGGCGGCGTGCAGGGTCATCAGTGTGACGCGGGCTTCGGGATCGAATTGGTCGGAGTCCGAGGCGAGGGCCGCATTGTCGAGGAACTCGGCCAGCGTCTCGCCGCGGACCTCGGCGTCGTGGGCGGCGTTGGCCAGTTCCTTCAGGTTTTCAATGCGGCTGAAGGACTCCGGCGAGCCTTCGGTCTCCAAGGCTTTGATGTAGCCGGTGCGGTCGATGATAAAGCGGATCAGCTCCGGAAGGGTGGCGGCATCGCTGGGGGCGCGGAAGGGCTTCACTTCTTCCGATTCATCTTTCGACTTGGGTTCATCGATCCCAGGTCTCAAAGTCGAGACCTGGGGCACCCGGTCTTTTTTGGGCATGACGAGGAAAGGGCGCTTGGGTTGTTCGGCAAAGGGCGAAAAGCTGGCCGTGTCGAGGAGCGGGATTTGAGACGATTCTTCGCCGCCAAAGTCGAAGCTGGTGGCGGAATCGCCGCTGGTAGCTTCTGGCTCAACAGCGCCAAAGTCAAAGCCGGTGTCCGCTTCCTCTGCCGAATCCGCGCTGGCGGCTACGTCGGCGGCGAGTTTTCCAGCAAAGTCGGGGTCCATCATCGCCTGGGCGTCGAGAATCAGTTGGCGGAAGGAGTCGATGGCCATCAGCGCGCGGGTGGGGATGAGGCGGTTTTTGATGGCTGCGCCGAGAGCCTCCCAGGTGGAGGAGCCGGTCTCCAGCGCCAGCCGCTCCAGCGTCTCCAGCGAAGTCTTGCCGATGCCCCGCGCCGGGGTGTTGATGACCCGCTGCAAGGCCATGGAATCATGCGGGTTACGGACGAGGCGGAGGTAAGAGAGCAGATCCTTGATCTCGGCGCGCTCGTAGAAGCTGAAGCCGCCCACCATGGTGTAGCGAATGTTGAAGCGGCGCAGCGACTCCTCCACCAGCCGGGATTGCGCGTTGGTGCGGTAGAGGACGGCGCAGTGGGCCTGGTCGGCGCTGCCGCTGGATTCGGCCTCGCGCAGAAACTTCTGGATGCGGTCGGCGATGAAGAGCGCTTCGTTTTCGCCGTCGGGCGCCTCGTAGTAGCCGACCAGCGAGCCGCCCTGGCGGTCGGTCCAGAGCTTTTTGCCCTTGCGCTTGAGGTTGTTGGCTACCACCGCGCCGGCCGCCTCCAGAATCACCTGGGTCGAGCGGTAGTTCTGCTCCAGGCGGACGATGCGCGCGTTGGGAAACTCCTTCTCGAAATCCAGAATATTGCGGATATCGGCGCCGCGCCACGAATAGATGCTCTGATCCTCGTCGCCCACCGCGCAGACGTTCTTGCGCTCGCCGGCCAGCAGCTTCATCAACTCGTACTGCGGGCGGTTGGTGTCCTGGTACTCGTCAACAAGCAAATAATGGTAGCGGCGCTGATAGCGCAGGCGAGTTTCGGCGGAGACTTTCAGCAGACGCACGGCCTCCAGCAGCAGGTCGTCGAAGTCCAGCGCGTTGCACTTGCGCAGCTCGGCCTTGTAGCCCTGAAAGATGTGCGCGACGCGCTCGCTGTTGGGGTCTTTCGAGGCCAGGTAATACTCTTGGGGGTCGATCATGTGATTCTTGGCCCAGGAGATTTTGCCCAGTACGGCGCGCGGCGTCAGTTGCTTGGTGTCCAGCCCCATGCGCTTCATGATCTGCTTGACGATGGCCTGCTGGTCGTTCTCGTCGTAGATGGTAAAGTCGCGGGTCAGGCCCTCGCCGTTCACCTTCAGCGCTTCAATGTCGCGGCGCAGCATCCGCACGCAGAGCGAGTGGAAGGTGCAGAGCAAGGGCTTCGCCAGCGTCGAGTGGTCCAGCATCTTGTCCACGCGCTCGGCCATCTCTTTGGCGGCCTTGTTGGTAAAGGTGACGGCCAGGATGGAGTCCGGCGCGACGCCTTTTTCGCGGATCAGCCACGCAATGCGGCTGGTGATGACGCGGGTCTTGCCCGAGCCGGCCCCGGCCAGGATCAGCAGGGGGCCTTCGGTGGCCTCGACGGCGGCGCGTTGTTCAGGATTCAGTTTGGCAATCAGTTGCTGCAAGAGGCGAGTCCAGGCGGGAAGTGTCCTGTCTCTAGTGTACCTGCACGGAAAGATCGAATCGCCAGGCAGCTTGGGCGCCGCGGCGGTATAGAATCTGAACGAGAGCGATTACCTCGGTGCATTTTCAAATCGCTAACGATTACCTACTTGACATTTTTTTTGGGGGGGGGGTAACATCAGTTGCGTTACACATTTCACGTGAAAGGAACCAGAATGCGAATTTTGATACCCAACCTTCTCCTCGTCCTCGGACTGGCATTGACCTGCGTTACATCCAGAGCACAATTAATTACTTGTGGAGATTTAGTAACAACTTCTAGTGGAGGCAATGTATGTGGGGCCTGTAGTGGTAATCAACAAGAGTGGTTTATAGAAAACTCACAAGGTAAGACGATGGGGATGTATGGCTGTACTAAGGGTAGCCTCTGCGGCGAATGGCAGGCAAAAAGCAGTACATTAGGTTGTGTTGCTCACAATGCCACGAAACAGACGATCCAGGACAAGTTTTTAGCAATGGCTATGCCCAGGAAGTTATTGATCAACTCCTGCAAAGGTGGCTTGTATCCATTCGAACTTGATCCTGCCTGGTTTGGCAAAGATCAACCCACCAAGGTTTTGCCCAAACGGGAAGAAGGGGAGTAGTCGGTGAAATCCATCCTCGTTTTCTGCTTTTTGGCTCTAGTGTCTTTGACTTCGGCTGCGCAATCCACATCCTCTAGCAAAAAGGATGGGCCTGCAGACTCGCTTCCGCGCTATCAATTTCGGCTTGCCGATCCGGTGACTTTGCCGATCGGAAAGGCAGGATCGCCAATCGGCGGACACTTCGGCTGCACCGAAGATGGCTCAGTCTTTCTACAGGTGATAACGCCGCCAGAAATGCCTCGCACTGCTTCATCATATCGAGGAGGTATAACTCTCTTTGCGGTGAAAAGCCCAACCGACATCGTAAGCTTTGACCCCAATCTTGCACCCGGCTACAAGGCAATATCTCCCATCATAAGGTACTTCGTAACGGACACGCAGGTCTTTGGTTTTGCCCATGGCACAGGCATGGATCACGGCGATCTCTCGGTTGGTCCAGACTCCAAAAACTCATCGCCGGTATTGCTTATCTTCGACCGCAAGGGCGCACTCCAATCCACTGTGCCGCTGGACACAAGTTTGAATATTGAGCAGATTGCCGCCTATGAATCGGGCGATCTGTTGCTTGTGGCCTGGGATGATCTGCGCAAGAAGACGTTTCTTAACGTCACGGATAAAACCGGAACATTGAAACGTGAAATTCGTCTGCAGGAAAACGACCCCGGCGATGCGGAGAGCCAATTATCACTTGTTGGCGTGCAGATTCACCCCTACGGGAAGAACCTGCTTCTTGTTCCTAACGACCTGAGCAAGCCCATCCTGGAAGTGAATGAGTCAGGCGTGGTAAATACCCATACGCTTCACATTCCGAAAGGTTATGTGGGCGGATTTCCTATTTCACTCAGCCGGCGAAGCTGGAAGATTTTCATGCTTCCCGATGTTACTGAGGAAAAGCCGGCGGCCTCGACCTCACCGGATCAGGAGTCCAAGCCCCCTGCAAAGGATTCATGGTCTGTGCAGCCTACGCAGGGTGTCATGATGGAGTTCAACCCCGAAGACGGCAGTGTTCAGCGGCAGATTGAACTTCCTTCTTCGGGCTATCAGCCCGCCTGCGAAAATAACGGAGAGTACACCTTCCTGAGCGCGCACGCAGGCGACGGCAAGCTGCAACTGGTGAAGGCCACCGTCCTCGAGTAATTCGGAAGACGTTACTAGCAGATTCCGCGCTCCCAGTTCGAACAGAGGAGCGCGGAAATCAATTTTGCGTACGCGGACTCAATAACGGCGGCGCGTTGTTCAGGATTCAGTTTGGCAATCAGCTGCTGCACGAGGCGAGTCCGGAAGGGATCTCTAGTGTACCGGTTGGGGGGAGCAACTTCGGGAGTATACTTTTCCTATGAGAGCAGCAGTCCAAACCCAACCCGATCCGGCGGCTTCAGCGGTCCTCAGCGTGCCTGCGCTTGAGCAGGATCGGCTGCGCGAGGAACTCTCCGACGAGGAGTTCTGGAAGGATCGCCAGCG
Source organism: uncultured Occallatibacter sp. (assembly GCA_964450895.1). Classification (GTDB taxonomy): domain Bacteria; phylum Acidobacteriota; class Terriglobia; order Terriglobales; family Acidobacteriaceae; genus Telmatobacter. The sequence continues at coordinate 11,127 of CAYVGW010000032.1, forward strand.
GAAAGTCGAAGAGTTTATCAAGTTGTGCGAGGAAATGAGTGCGGAAGCCGAGGCAAATGGCTTGACGGATGAGATTCTTGCGGAGATTCTCGCGGAAAGATAGCGCCGGACCATGAGCCAAAGAAATCTTCCGCGCGTTGTCATCGATACGAATGTATATGTGAGCAGTTTTCTTCGTCCACGATCCCTTCCACACAAAGCTGTTCGCAAAGCGGAGCAGGAAGCCAACCTGCTCGTCTCTGATTCTGTTCTGACCGAATTCGCCGAAGTTTTTGTTTTACCGAAATTTGACGAATATGTGAGTCGAGCCAAACGCAGGACGGCATTGCGGCATATCCGGTCCATTTCCACCGTTGTGGCGATTCCTTTCCCTATCCGCGCCTGCCGCGATCCAAAGGACGACAAGTTTCTGGAGGTTGCCGTGCATGGGCGGGCGGATGTGATCGTCACCGGCGACATAGACCTGCTGGCGCTGCATCCCTTCCAGGGCATTGCGATTCTTACGCCTGCCGAGTACCTGGAGCGAAAGTAGAGAGACGCATTTGTGGAGAGAAAATCGCCCGTCAAGTGCGCCGGCGGTTTCCTGCTACGCCGATTGTTGACGAGAGAGTAACTGCCGGTGGCCGGTTATGCTCTCGAACTGACAACGCCTCGCTTGTCTGGTTCAACAGACTCGATAGACGATTGCTTTGCCGCGAGAGAGTGGATCCCAGCCAGACGCAATTGCGCGTCGAACGTCAGATTCCACTGTCTTCTCCGAGAACTTCGGCCGTTGCGGGATTTGGAACGCTCCATTGCCAGTGTGTTTGTCGGGAAAAGGATATTCCAAAATCAGTTCACGGTGTTTATCATCATCGGAACGAACAATGAGACGAAGACCTACGAGACCGTGCTCTGTAGTGCTTTGTGGCTCGCTGAGAAGTGCCCATTTCAACTTGTTTTCATCAACGATTATCTGCCCATCCATTGTGCGTTTGCGTCTTTTCTTCTGCCCATGCATCAGCACTGTCCCCTAAATTGCTCTCATCCATCAATAATAGTAGTGCCACGTTCATGTTATCGCCAAACTGGCGATTACCAACCGGTAAACAACATAGAGACAGCTGGTCGGTCTACTGGGAATCCTGATCCCTCTGATGAAAAGTCATTTAGATGCAAGCAATCGACTAAAAGGACAACTCATAATTTGCATATTTTATGGATTTTATGGATAATTTCTCTATGCAGACGATCTCCGCTACCAAGGCCAGTCAGAACTTCGCCGCCATGCTGGACGCAGCACAGCGCGAACCCGTGCGGATTCAGCGCCATGAGCGGAATGTTGCCGTGCTGATCTCGTCCGAAGAGTATGAGCGGATGAACCGGGAACGATGGGCGGAGTTTAATCGCTTGTCTGCCAGCGCCTCGGAAGAAGCCAAGGCCAACGGCCTGACGGAAGAGATTCTGGCGGAGATACTGGCTGAAGCATGAACGACTTTGGACGATTGGTGCTGGACACGAATGTGGTTTTGAGTGCCATTCTCTTCCCCAACTCCGTTCCCGGTCGTGCGCTTGATCGGTCGCAGGGAAGCGTGGTCCTGGCCTCCAGACTCACGTTGCAGGAACTGAAAGAAGTCGCGGGGCGAAGCCGCTTTGACCGTTATGTCGAAGCAGAGAAGCGGCGGCGGCTGGTTGCTGAGTTTGTGAGGGCCGCCGTGACGGTCGATATTTCGTTCCCCATCCGCGCCTGCCGCGATCCAAAGGACGACAAGTTTCTTGAAGTCGCCGTGCATGGCCGCGCCGATGTGATTGTCACCGGCGACACCGACCTGCTGGCGCTGCATCCCTTCCGGGGCATTGTGATTCTCACGCCGTCTGCGTACCTCGCGCGATCATAAAAACACTATTTAATAGTCAAATTACACAAAATGTACATTTAGTCTATACTGTGAGTATGCAGACCGTCTCCGCTACCTATGCCAAACAGAACTTCGCCGCCGTGCTCGACATGTCTCAGCGGGAGCCGGTACAGATTCGCCGTCATGAGCGGGATATTGCCGTGGTGGTGTCTGATGAAGAATATGAGGCACTCCGCAGACTACGCGCTCAAGAACTGATCCGGCTCTCCGACGAGATGGGACGATATGCCGAGTCGCAAGGCATGACCGATGAGCTGCTCCAGCAACTTCTGGCCGATGAAGGATGAGCGCGCGAATCGTCATCGACACCAATGTGTACGTGAGTCGAGCCTTGCGCCAGGGATCAGTGCCGGGGATGGCCGTGGATAAAGCATGGCTGGAAGCAACCACTCTGTTTTCTGATGCAACATGGCTTGAATTGCAAGCTGTTCTCAAGCGCGCCAAGTTTGCTCGGTACATTCAGGCAGGAACTCTAGGACCCTATCTCGTTAAAGTTCGGGAACATTCATCCCTTATCTCAATTCCCACGCCTATCCGCGCCTGCCGCGATCCAAAGGATGACAAGTTTCTGGAGGTTGCCGTGCATGGGCGGGCGGATGTGATCGTCACCGGCGACACAGACCTGCTGGCGCTCAATCCATTTCGGGGGATTGCGATTCTCACGCCTGCTGAGTATCTGGAGCGGGAGTAAGCCGCGCCGCTGCTGAGTTATCCTGAGGGCACGATGACTTCAACTAGCAAACTTACACGCCGCGTGGCCGTATATTGCGGATCGGCCAATGGAACCAACCCCGCTTATCTTGCCGAGGCGCGCGCGCTGGGCGCGGCGATTGCCGCCGCCGGGTTGGGGCTGGTCTACGGCGGGGCCAATATCGGGCTAATGGGCGCGGTGGCCGATGCGGCGTTGGCTGGCGGCGCGCACGCAATTGGCGTTCTGCCGGAGGTGCTGGTGAGCCGCGAGATTGCCCACGACGGGTTGAGCCAATTCGAGCTGGCGCCCACCATGCACGAGCGCAAGGCGCGCATGGCCGAGCTGGCTGATGCCTTTCTGGTGCTGCCGGGCGGCTACGGCACGCTGGAGGAGCTGCTGGAGGTGGTCACCTGGGCGCAGCTCGGACTGCACTCGAAGCCGGTGATTGCCATCAATACGGCGGGCTACTGGGACGGGCTGCTGAGCTTTCTGGATTCGGCTGTCGCGGCGGGCTTCATCAAGCCCAGGAACCGCGGGCTGCTGCGCGTGGCGGGGAATGCGGAAGAAGCGGTGCGGATGGCGGTAGAGCAATGGATTTGGATAGGGGGAAGTTTTGAAAGGGCACGACTTTAGTCGTGCCGCAAAGATTGCAAATTGAACCTGGGCTTTAGCCCCCGAAGGATGTTGTTCATGGGTTCAACAGAATTGAAAGATAGCATCTAGACTTTTTGATTTGTATGGCCTATTGGCGACAAATCAAAATTGTCTTCAAATTTCTGTAACTTCTTATCCATTTTATCGACTTGTAAAAACTTCCATCCTTCATTCTTGGTTCCAATCCTACCAGAATCAAAAATTTCGTCCGCTATAGCTTTGGGGACAATAAAGAATCTGCGTTTCATTTCACCTGAACAATCAAGTAAAACGATTGCAAGCCAATCGAAATTATTCTTTAGTTCTTTGCAATAATCGACATTCTGGCTTGCGCCAGGCATAAATGTCCGAGTTTTTACTGAAATTCTTTGCGGAGCCAAAAAATCCTTTGATTCGCCAATAAGATCGTAGGTCGGCCAGTTACTTGGTGCCAAAAATGTTGGAACGCCAGCCAATGTCATTTCGGCTGCAACCAACATTTCGCCGGCATCGCCCATTTGCTTTTTGTTAAAGTCTGCCTTCATGCCGTGAGTTTAGCACTCGGAAAATGAAGTGTAAAGGAACTTTACAAAATTTCAGCTGATGCTGCATTCCCTCAGGGGCTAAAGCCCAACGCTTTTTGTAGCATTTGCGGCACGACTAAAGTCGTGCCCTTTCAAAACATTAACTCAATATGAGATTCACTGTTTGGGACTGGCTATGGCTGCACATTACTCGTCGGCCCAGTAGCCGCTTCTTCCTGTTACGACTAACTCCGGGTAGTCTTTCAAGCGCAGGCCGATGGCGTGAAAGCCGGGATGCGGCGCGGCGGGATAAAAGCTGAGCAGATAGCGGTTGGGCAGATGGTGGGAGATGGTTTGCACGCCGCGCTCCAGGCTGCGCGCATCCTTGAAGGGGATGGATTCGCCGCCGGTCAATAGCGCCACGCTTTCGGCGGCATTGCGCTTGAGGCTGTCCGCAGCCAGCAGCGCCGCGGCTTTGGCGATCCGCAACGGCGGCGCGAGGAGGCTGAGGCAGTCGTAAGCCTGTTCGACGCGGCTTTCACTGAGGTCTGCATCCGGGCCACGGCTCATGCAACCACCGGCGGGTCCGGGCTTATGATCTTGGAAGGTCTGCGCGGCCTCATGCTTGGCGGCGGACTTTGCCGAAGAAAAGTTCAGGCTGTAGATGGCTGTATTGGTGTCGCTCACGTCGCGCAGAGCCTGCTCCAGGGATGATTGACTGCCGTGGTCCGCCGTTTCGCTGATGAGCAGGATGGCGCGCCGGTAGGAGGTTGGCTGGCGGCGCAGCAGATCGACGGAAAAGCGCAGGCTGTCCAGGATGGCGGCGTTGCGGTCGCCGGCCTCCAGGTTTTGCAGGGACTCGCCGACAGCGTTCAGATCTGAAGTGAAGTTCAAGGCCAGTTGCGGCTCGCCGTCAAACTGGACGACGGCGACTTTGTGGGGGACCGCGCCGATGACAGCCTCGATGGATGGGCCAAGATGGCGATAACTGGCAAGCTGCCGAGCGCCCGCGCCGCCGGTTTCCACCACAATGACCAGCGCCAGCGGCTCGCTGCCGGTATCTTCGTCGAGGCTGGCCTTCTGCGCGACGCCGTCGTCGGTGACGATGAAATCCTCGGCCTTCAGCGTGAAGACCGGCGCGCCGGTTTTGGTTTTGACCAGCGCGGGAACAAGAACCAGTGTGGTGCGGCTGGTGAGTACAGGAATTTGCGGGGCGGAAGAAGATGGAGCCTGGGCCAGCGCCGCCGGCAGGCAGACGAATGCAACCAGGAATAGTTGTTTCACGATCAGCCGATTGAGCTCCATACAGTTTTGACGGAGATGCGAGATTTTGGCATTCTTGGTCCGTTTAGAAAATAGAGCGTACGAACAAGAGCGCCGTCCTTACAGGACTCCGTTTGAATATCGAGGGCGCTCACCCCGCGTTGAAACGCGGGGCTAATAACCGCTGCGCCTACGGCGCGAGAGTAACCACACTGCGAAAGCAGCGAAGGGTTGACAAACTCTGCGTCTACGGCGCGGGGTACTGGCTGCTCTCCCAGGTCTCAGAATCGAGACCTGGGGCACCCAGCAGGCTGGGAGAGCTGGCGGCTGGCTTACTCGCTCAACTCCTGGGTCATTGTCGCTCCGCCCATGGCGGCGATGACTGCGCTGACTTTGACCACCTTGCGGGAGTCTTTGGCCACCCAGATGGTCTTCTTGTCCGCGCCGCCGTCGGCGGAGGTGATTTCAACCCGGAAAGCGTCGAACTTCCCGGCAGGCACGGTGACCGACTCCGAGCCAGCAACCTTGAGCTGTTGCAACTTGGCTTTTTGCGCCATGGCGTCGAAGTTGCGGAAGGTGGTGGTGTATCCCTCGGCCAGCGGCAGCGTGGCGATCACCTGATCTCCACCGGGGCCGTCGGCAAAGAGCGAGCCGCCCAGATCGGCCGAGATGGGCTTGTCCTGTCCGCCCATGCTCATCTTGCCCGCTGCCTTTCCGCCGGTAAAGTCCAGATCAATGGACATCGGGCCTTGAGCGATATTCCGCTTGAGCAGAATCAGCGTGCCTTTCTCGATGGTCGCGGTGTCGGTGGCCGTGCCTCCCGGCGTCTCCATCTGATTGACCGCCGTCCAGGAAGCGCCGCCGTCGCTGATGGTGCTGGTGAGTTTGAGGGCCATTTGCTGGCCACCCATTTCGATCTTCACGGCATAGTGCCATGCGCCGGTTTGCAGATCGCTGGCCGGCTTGGGCGCGCCTACCGTGGCCGCGTCCACCGTCTTGGCCAATACGACCGTCTTGGGATCGACGGTGATCTCTTTCAGCCGCGCGACGGATTCCGCCGAGCCGCCCTCTTGGAATCGCCCGCCCAGGTGCGCGGCGAGAAACTTCTCCGACTCCATGAAGAGCGCCAGATTATTGACGGGCCGTGCAAAGCCGTGGCCCTCGTCGGGAGCCAAAATGTATTCGACCGGGAAGCCGCGATCGCGCAGCGCGACGACGATCTGCTCGGCCTCGCGGCGATTGACGCGCGGATCATTGGCCCCCTGCGCCACCAGCAGAGGCGTCTTGATCTTGTCGGCAGAGTGCAGCGGCGAGCGCTCGGCCAGCAGCGCCTTGCCTTCCGGCGTGCTTACGTCGCCCATGCGCACGGCAAAGGTCTTGCGGGCCGCCTCCCAGTAGGGAGGAATCGATTCCATCAGCGTAATCAGGTTGGAAGGCCCAACGATGTCCACGGCAGCCGCATAGAGGTCAGGAGTGAAGGTCACTCCGGCGAGGGTTGCGTAGCCGCCATAGGATCCGCCCAGAATGCCGACGCGCTTGGGATCGGCAATGCCCTCGGCGACCAGGTACTTCACGCCCCAGGTAATGTCGTCCTGCATCTTGCGGCCCCACTCCAGGTTGCCCGCGTCCAGGAACTTTCTGCCATAGCCGGTCGAGCCGCGGAAGTTAGGTTCCAGGACCGCGTAGCCGCGATTGGCGAAGAACTGCGCCAGGGTGTTATAGCCCCACGTATTGCGCCCCCACGGGCCGCCGTGGGGAATGATCAGAGTGGGAAGATTCTTGGCCTCGACACCCTTGGGCAACGTCAGATAGGCGGGAATCTCCAGCCCGTCGGAGGATTTATAAGTGACGGACTTCATCTCCGCCAGATCCTGGCGCGGCAGCTTCTCCCAGATTTTGTACTGCGGAGTCAGCTTGCGGGTCTTGCGGTCGAAGATCAGCGTCTGGCCGGGCTCGGTGTCGCTGTCCGCCGTCACCAGCCAGGTTTTTTCATCCGCGGTGCGCGAAACCACGCTGACGAATTGTCCTTTGAAATGCTCCTGCAGCCAATGGTCATCCGCGCCGAAGGCCTTGTCTCTGAAGTAAGTCTTCACGCGAGCGTCGGTGTACCAGGTCTCGACCAGTTCATCGTTGTCTTCCCGGAAGAGCGCGCCGCCGAAATCCACCTTGCCTAGCGGGTCTGACTCCACTAACTCCGTCTTGCCGGTCGCGGGATCCAGCAGCACCAGCGAGGTCAGATCGATGCCCTTGTTGGTCTGCATGTAGACGCGGCTGCCGTCAGGGAGAAAGTGAATCGGATAACAGCTCTCAAAGACCGTGCAGGAATAAATCTGTGTGAGCTTGTCGGCATCCACGCGCAGAATCTCGGTGTCGCCGTTGTCGGCATTGCGGATTCCCAGCCGCAATTGTCCCTTCACGTCGAAGCTCCAGCCGACAATGCGGTCGGTGTTCTTGCGCAGCAGCGTCTTTTCGCCGGTGGAAATCTTCAGCTTGTAGAGGTCGTGCCATGCCTTGTCCCGGTCATTGATTCCGATATAGGCGATGTCCGGATCGCTCTTGGGAAGCTCATAAATCATGATACGCACGCCCTTGAGGCCGGTCAGATCGCGGGAGGGTGGAGCGTCGGCGCCGGCGGCCGGCTTGGCCGCGGGATCCACCGCATAGACGTTGAAGTTTTCGTCTCCATCGTTGTCCTTGGCATAGAGGATGGATTTGCTGTCCCGCGTCCAGAAGAACCCGGCGACGGGGCGCTTGCTCTCAGTGGTGAGCAGGCGCGCGGCGCTGAAAGGCTCGCCGACGGCCTTCACATAGACGTTGCGCGTATCCTTCCACGGCTTCAGGAAGGCAAGATACTGGCCATCGGGAGAGAGTTGCGCTCCAGCAATCTCCGGATTGCCAAAGAGCAAATCACGATCGATCAGCGGCGGCAGGCCGGGTGCTTTCTGCTGCGCTCCGGCAACTTGGATGGAGACGAGCAGGCAGAGGCACATCAAGGCGCTCAGGATGGTTCTCATAAACGAGGGTTCCTTTCTTCTTGCGGTTTCAGGGGAACGGGTTTTCCGCGCGGCGCAGTTTCAGCGCGGCGGACCGGCCGGTTCGTCGGCACACACTAGACTACTGCTTCATAACACCTTCTTCAAACAAGACTTGCAATAATGCGATTGGTCACCTTCCGGCGGAGATATTCTGCCGAAATTCGCTCAAAATCTTGCGTCGGCGGCCTTGGTTTCCGCCAAAAGGCAAACACGGGGCCGACGGAACGAAGTACGAAATTCTAGGCTGATTTGTTCCTCGTATACTTGACTTAGCGTATGTCCACACACCTAGACAGAATTTTGACCGAAACACGCGCCACGGTGGCGGCGGCGAAGGCCCGCGTGCCGGTTGTGGAACTAGAGCGGCTGGCCGCCCAGCATCAGCCGCGCGGATGGGCGGCGGCTCTGCGCGCGCAGGCGGCGAGCGGCCCTGCCGTGATCGCTGAAATCAAGAAGGCTTCTCCGTCGAAGGGGCTGATCCGCGCGGATTTTGACGCGGCGGCGCTGGCGCGCAGCTACTTTGCCGGGGGGGCGGCTGCGCTCTCCGTGCTGACCGACGAGCCGTTCTTTCAGGGCAGCCTGCGCAATTTGGAGCTGGCCTCGGCGGCGGTCCCGCTGCCCTGCCTGCGCAAGGATTTCATCGTCGATGCCTACCAGATCGCCGAGGCCCGCGCGCATTGCGGCGACGCCATTCTGCTGATAGCCGCCGCGCTGACGGACGGCGAGATGAAGCAGTTTGCCAAGGCGGCGCATGGGCTGGCGCTGGACGTGTTGGTCGAGGTGCATACGGCCGAGGAACTGGACCGCGTGCTGGATGCGCTGGGCACAAGCGGCGCGGAGGCCATCGGCGTGAACAATCGCAACCTGAAGAGCTTCGAGGTTCGTCTGGAAACCTCGCTGGAGCTGGTGGCGCGGATTCCGTCCAGCGTGGTGCGCGTTACGGAGAGCGGAATCGCGACGCGGGAAGACGTGGCTCGTCTGCGCGCCGCTGGCTTTGACGCCTTTCTGATTGGCGAAAGCCTGATGCGGCAGGCCGATCCCGGCGTGGCGCTCCGGGCGCTTCTGGCGGCTGATGCCACGCCCATAGTTAATAACCTGTAGCGCCGGTCTCCAGACCGGCTGTCGTGTGGGCGTCCTCGCCCACACCGGTATCATGCCTCGTGGGCCGGAACGCCGGCGGGGAGCTGTAACGTAAATGCAAATCAGCGTAGAATAAGGTCAATGCAGGCCTGTGCCGGAGGTGTCTCATGGCGACCGAAGTAATTACGCCCAATCCACCCAAGGAAGACGAGCGAACTATCGAGGAGTTGGAGGCGCTGATTAGCCCCAATATCTTGCCAGAGCATCGTGCCATTCTGCTGAAAGGGCTGACCACGGTCAGCAGCCGCGCCTTCAATGAGTGGTTATGTTCCATGCCCAATGTCGGCGAAGACTCCGACTTTGCGCGAAGCAAGGGATAGGGATGTTTCTCGCCGATACCAATGCCATCAGTGAATTGCGCAAGGGAGCGAAGGCTGATCCGGGTGTAAGCAGCTTGTTCCTTAGAGCCGAGCCGGTGATATTTTTACCTGTTCAGGTACTCGGAGAAATGCGGCAAGGCGTTGAAAATCTGAAATATCGAGGTGATTTTTCGCAGGCGAGGAAGCTGGAAGAGTGGTTTCAATCCGTTCTGGAGACATATCGCACACGAATTATCAGCTTCGATTCTGTATGTGCCGAGAAGTGGGGAGCTTTGATGGCTCCCAACAACCAGCATGCTGTGGATAAGCAGATCGCTGCTATCGCTTTGGTCTATAACCTGATTGTGATTACGCGCAACACGAACGACTTTGCCGGAACCGGAGCGCGGCTGCTGAATCCATTTCTTGACGCCGCCACGCCGGGTGATCCCGTTATGCAATGAGCCGCCCATGAGCCTTTGGATCAAAATCTGTGGAAACACTTCGCTCGACGACGCGCTCGCGGCCGCCGAAGCCGGAGCCGACGCGCTGGGCTTTGTCTTTGCGGCCAGTCCGCGGCAAGTGACTGTAGAGCAAGTGGCGGCGATTACTCCGCTTCTGCCGCCCAAAATTGAAAAGATTGGTGTTTTCGTCGAGGCCGAATTGGAGGAGATCGTTTCCACGGTTCAACGAAGCGGACTGACTGGCGTGCAACTTCATTGGGATGCGCCGCGCGAGCTGCCTGCAAGACTGCGCGAACGGCTGCCGGAGGCGCGCGTCTTGCGTGTAGTTCACTTCAGCGCGGATCAGGCTGAGGAGCACGCGGCGCGGATCGCCGAGCACGCACGGAATCCGCACGTACACGCGGTGCTGGTGGATTCTCGCACGGCCAAGGCCGCCGGCGGTACGGGCGTGGCCTTCGACTGGGATATAGCGAATAAAACGCTCTCCCAAAACGCGGAGACGCGGATGCGCATCATCGCCGCGGGCGGGCTGAGTCCGGCCAATGTGGCCGAGGCGATTCGCGCGCTGCGCCCCTGGGGCGTGGATGCGGTCTCTGGCGTGGAGGCCGCGCCGGGGCGCAAGGACGCCGCCAAGGTGCGCGAGTTTGTGCGCCGCGCCAGGGAAGGGAATGCCGCTCTTTGGACGTGATTTTCATCCAGCCTTGTCCATCTGAGAGAATACAAGCAGTGGAACGCGCGCAACATTCCGTCCGGCGGACGGCGTCGCTGGGATTTCTCGCAGGCTTGGCTCTGGCTGGGCTCTCCGTCCCGTTTTGCGCGCAAGCGCCCAACCCCTCCTCTGCGGCCAACCCGTTCTTCGGCAGCGTGACCGCGCATCTCGCCACGGATGAGGTATTACGGCTCTCGCTTGATGACGCCATTGCATTGGGGCTGAAGAACAATCTGGGCCTCAAGGAAGCCGAAGACGGCGAGAAGACGCTTCTGGGGCAGAAGAAGCAGGCGCTCCAGAATTTTTTGCCGACGATCACCCTGCAAGGCGATCTGGGCGTTCACCAGCAGAATCTGACCGCGATGGGTTTTGGTCCGGACGCAATCCAAGAGTTCTCCAAGCTTATCAAATTTCCCAGCAATTTTTCCCCTATCACCCGCGACGATGTGGTGGACGGCCAGATTCGCTATGGCCAGATGCTCTTTTCCGGCCCGGTGATCGCCGGCTGGAAAGCGGCCGGAGCGGCTGAGCGCGGGGCGCATTTTCAAAAGATGTCGGCGCGCGGCGAGGTGGTCCAGCAGGTGGCGTCGGCTTATCTGCACGCGATTGCCGCGGCCAGCGAGGTGGACAACGCCAAGGCCCTGGAAGCGGCCGACCAGCTTTCGCTCAGCCAGGCTCAAGCCGCTCATGAAGCTGGAAGTGCGGCCAATCTGGATGAACTGCGGGCGCGGGTGCAGCTTCAGGCGCAGCAGCAGGCGCGGATCGCCGCCCAGAACGCCTACGAGAAAGACCTGATTCTGCTCAAGCGCGAGATCGGCGTCGATCCCGGACAGCGGATTGCCCTCAGCGATGCGGCGCCCTACGGCGATTTAGCCGCACAGACCGTGGAAGAGTTGCGCGCGCTGGCCTATCGCAGCCGCCAGGACTACCAAACGCTCCAGAATCAGGCCGTCGAGATGAAGGCTATTCACGCGGCCTATCGCAGCCAGCGGCTGCCTAGCCTGAGCTTTGGCGGCTACTACGGCGTCAGCCAGGTGAGCGGCGTCGGCGCGCATGGCAACTTTGCCGCCGTGGGTACGCTCAGTATGCCGCTCTTCCGCGAGGCCAAGCTGCGCGGCGATTCGGATGCCGCCCAGGCGCAGATGGAGGCAGTCCGCGCTCAACTCGACGACCTGCGCGGCAAGATCGACTTTCAGGTGCGCTCGGCGCTGCTGGACGTGACTGCCACGGCCCGGCTGGTCGAGGTGGCCCGGTCCAATGTTGAATTGGCCACGCGCACGCTGGCCGACGAGAGCGACCGCGTCAGCGCCGGGGTGGACGACAATCTGCCGCTGGTCACCGCGCAGGCCACGCTGGCCTCGGCCGAGAGCAACCTGGTCGAGAGCCTCTACCAATACAATCTGGCCAAGCTGGCTTTGGCTCGCGCCGCCGGGGTCCTCGAGGCGCGCTACCGGGAGTACCTGGGGCGGTAGGGCATGAGCTTTAGCTGCAATTTACAATTCTGAAACAGCACCTGCGATCATCCTTCTAAGTCCTTTAGGTCCTCTGGTATTATCCATCCATGCCACTTTCTTGGAATGAGATCCGTCATCGCGCCATTGCCTTTTCGAGGGAATGGACAAGCGCGAAGAGCGAGAGTGCGGAAAAGCAGACTTTCTGGAATGAATTCTTTGAGGTCTTTGGTGTCCGCCGGCGCGTTGTCGCCTCTTTCGAGGAGCCGGTTAAGAAGATTTCCGGCGAGTATGGATACATTGACTTGTTTTGGCCAGGGACTGTTCTCGTTGAGCACAAGAGCCGGGGAAAGGATCTCGGCAAAGCAGAGTCTCAGGCTTTTCAATATATCCAAGACCTCATACGTCAGGGGCGGATGGATGAGGTTCCGCGTTATGTGATTGTTTCCGATTTTGCGCGCATCGCCCTGCACGATCTGGAACCCGAAGAACAACTCGATTTGCCGCTCTTCCACGGCCTCCGTGTGCATACTGTTGAATTAAGCCTTGCGCAGTTTCATGAATATATCCATGCTTTTGCGTTTATACCCGGTTACAAGCAACATAAATTTGAAGAACAAGACCCCATCAATATCGAAGCTGTCAAGATCATGGGACGGCTTCATGACACGCTGGGAACGGGCGGATATTCAGGGCATCGGCTGGAACGCTTTCTTGTACGGATACTCTTTTGCCTCTTCGCGGAAGATACAGGCATCTTCGAGCGCGAGGCATTTCATCTGTATTTGGAAAACCGCACAGCCAAGGACGGTTCAGACCTCGGATTGCACATCGCTCGCCTATTCGATGTACTGAATACGCCGCCTGAGAACCGCCAAGCCAATCTTGATGAAACTCTTGCCTCCTTTCCCTATGTGAACGGCGAGTTATTCGCCGAAGGTCTCGGATTTGCGGACTTCAATGCCGATATGCGCAACGCGCTACTAGGTTGCGCGCGCTTTGATTGGTCTCGCATTTCGCCGGCAATCTTCGGTTCTCTCTTTCAGGAGGTGATAAAGCCAAAGGAACGCAGGCAAATTGGCGCCCATTATACGAGCGAGAACGACATTCTGAAAGTGATTCGCTCTCTGTTTCTTGATGACCTTCGCGCTGAGTTTAACCGCATCAAAGGAAACAAGACGGAACTAAGACGATTTCATGAGAGACTTTCATTCCTGCGTTTTCTCGATCCTGCATGCGGATGCGGGAATTTTCTCGTAATTACTTATCGCGAACTGCGGCTTCTCGAAATAGAGATTCTGAAGCTGCTTTTTTCATCCGGTTTTCAGGAACTCGACATTCAAAGGCTTTCTCTCATAGACGTAGATGCCTTCTATGGAATTGAAATCAGTGAATGGCCCGCGCGCATCGCAGAAGTTGCCATGTGGCTGATGGACCACCAGATGAACATCCGGCTATCCCAGGAGTTTGGCCAGTATTTCGTGAGGCTTCCGCTCAAGAAATCGCCAACCGTCGTTTGCAGCAATGCCTTGCGCATCGATTGGCAAGAGATCCTTCCGTATGAAAAATGCAGTTATATTCTTGGTAATCCTCCGTTCGTCGGCAAAAAAGCCAGAAACGCCGATCAGCAGGAGGATATGCAGATCGTCTTTGGGGCGATCAGCGGCGCAGGCGTTCTTGATTATGTATGCTGCTGGTATCTCCGCGCCGCGCAATACATTCGCGGAACAAAGGTCACAGTCGGATTTGTTTCCACCAATTCCATCACGCAAGGAGAACAACCCGGCATTCTTTGGCCTATTCTATTTCATCAGATTGGCATCAAGATACATTTCGCCTATCGAACATTTGCATGGGAGAGCGAAGCCAGCGGAAAAGCTCATGTTCATGTCGTAATCATCGGTTTTGGAGCTTTTGATAAACAAGATAAACGCATCTATGAATTCGAGGGCGGCAGCGACCGGGTGTTGGTCAGTTATCCGAAAAACATTAGCCCTTACTTGATTGAAGGCAATGACCGGGTTCTTCAGACACGCGGAAAACCAGTGAGCGATGTCGCCGAAATGCGGTTTGGCAGTATGCCGAATGATGACGGTAATCTACTTCTCACGGATGAAGAGAGAGGCCAATTGTTGCGCGAGGCCCCTGAGGCGCGTTCCTTGATTCGGCCTCTTCTGAGCGCAGATGAGTACTTGAATGGAAGAAACCGATGGTGTCTTTGGCTGGAAGGAGTTTCACCGCAAGTCATTCGTGCAATCCCAGAGGTATATCGCCGTGTCAGGGAGGTTCGCGCCTATCGTGAAGCCAGCAAGCGGGAAGCTACGGTTAAGCTGGCAAGTCAGCCAGCGCTTTTTGGAGAAAATCGACAGCCAGCTAATAAATACGTATTGGTGCCATGCCATAGTTCTCAAACGCGGAAATATATTCCGATGAGCTATTTTTCGCCTCGATTCGTTCTTAACAATAGCTGCCTTTGCTTGCCTAACGCGAAGCTGTATCATTTTGGCATTTTAAGCTCACAGATGCATATGGCGTGGGTACGTCAGGTTTGCGGCCGTATCAAGTCTGATTTCCGGTACTCCGTTAATCTGGTTTATAATAACTACCCATGGCCTGAAGCGCCCACCGTTAGGCAGCGCGTAGCCGTGGAATCCGCCGCGCAGAACGTTTTGGATGCACGCAAGGAGTTTTCCCAGGCCAAGTTGGCGGATCTCTACGATCCGCTGGCGATGCCAGCCATTTTGGTGAAATCCCATGCAGCACTGGATCGCGCGGTTGATCTTTGCTATCGGCAACAGCCATTCGAAAGTGATCGCCAGCGCGTAGAATTTCTCTTTGTGCTTTTCGAAAAGCTGTCCGCTCCTCTCAATTTTCCAGCTCAAAAGGCGCGAAGAAGGTAAATCTTGCAATCCGTGTTACCTTTGAGCTTAGAGTCAAAGCAAAGGGTAATCCACACGTATGCCCAGACAACTGACAATCAAGTACTTCGTGGAGGCGGACGCGGCGGCGCTGGCGCGGCGGGCGGCGCAGTATTTTTGCGAGATGGCCTGCGAGGCGGTCGAGGCGCGGGGCTGCGCGCGCATGGCCATCAGCGGCGGCTCCACGCCCAAGGCGGCCTTCGAGTTGCTGGCCGATCCGAATCATCCCTGGCGTGGCCGAATGCCTTGGCATGCTCTGAACCTTTTTTGGGTGGACGAGCGCCGTGTGCCGCCCGATGCCGCCGAGAGTAACTATCGCATGACCCGCGAGGCGTTGCTGGACCACGTGCCGATGCGCGCGGAGCAGATTCATCGCATTGAAGGCGAGCTGGAGCCGGAGGCAGCCGCGGCGCGCTACGAGTCGGAGCTGCGCAATTGCTTCCGCTTGGAGGGCGCCGAGATGCCGCGCTTTGACCTGGTGGCGCTGGGCATGGGCAACGACGGCCATACGGCCTCGATCTTTCCGCACACGGACGCCGTGCATGAGATGAACCGCCTGGTGATGGCCAACCATCTGCCACAGAAGGATGCTTGGCGCATCACGCTCACCTGGCCGGTCATCAACCACGCCCGCTCGGTCTTTTTCCTGATTGCAGGACGGGAAAAGGCCGCGGTCTTGCGGGAAGTCTTTTGCGGGCCGCACGATCCGGAGCGTCTGCCCAGCCAATTGATCTGGCCAGCAAGCGGTATACTGAGCTTGATACTGGATCAGGACGCAGCCGCTGACCTTCCCGCGACAGACGGGGACGGTTGTGGAGTTTTGGAGAGAGAACGATGATTTTGGCAGGCGACGTGGGCGGCACCAAGGTTCACTTGGCGCTGTACGATTTTGTGGATGGAAAGCTGGAATATACGCGCGATGAGCGTTTTCCAGCCAAAAATTACTCTGGGCTGGAGGAGATCGTCAAGGAGTTTACGGGATCGGCCAAGGTGACGGCAGCTTGCTTTGGCGTGCCGGGTCCGGTGCGCGACGGCCGTTTACGGCTCACGAATCTGCCTTGGACCCTGGACAGCCGTGAGCTGTCAGCCAGCCTGAGCATCAACCACGTCTTTCTGATCAACGATCTGGAGGCCAACGGCTACGGCGTGGCCGAGCTGGCGCCCGACCAGATTTATACCCTCAGCGAGGGCGATCCCAGCCAACTGGGCAATCGCGCTCTGATTGCTGCTGGAACCGGTCTGGGCGAGGCGATGCTGATCTGGAATGGACGCAGCCACACGCCGTATCCCTCCGAGGGCGGCCACGCGGATTATGCGCCGCGCAATGAGGACGAGATCGACCTGCTGCGCTTTCTCAAACAGAAGTACAACGGGCGCATCAGCTTTGAGCGCGTGGTCAGCGGACCCGGCCTGACCAACATCTACGAGTTCCTGCGCGAGGTGCGCGGCATCGACGAGCCAGTCTGGCTGGCCGAGCGCATCGCCGCCGAAGACCCCAACGCGGTCATCACCGAGTTGGCGTTGGCCGCCAAGAGCGAAATCTGCGAGAAAGCGCTGGACATGTTTGTCTCGGCTTATGGCGCGGAGACTGGCAATCTGGCCCTGACGTTGCTCTCGGTGGGCGGCGTTTATATCGGCGGCGGCATCGCGCCCCGCATCTTGGAAAAGCTCAAGGACGGCACCTTCATCAAGGCCTTCACCAACAAGGGACGGCTGAGCCAGTTGCTCATCAATATGCCGGTGCGCGTCATTTTGGAGAGCCGCGCCGCTCTGCTGGGCGCAGCCGCTTACGCCGAAGCCCGCTCGGCCGAGATCAGCGGAACATCACCGCGCGCCGCCTCGGTCAAGCTGTAAGAGCCTATCCGCACTTTGTAGCGCCGGCCTCCTGGCCGGCTGTAGCGTGGACCTCCCGGTCCACGCTACACACTCCATGAAAACGGTGAGTTCATAGGTTCCCAGGTCCGAAGCTCCGGACCTGGGATACCCGTTTCTATTTCACCGCAATCGAAACCGATCCGCAGAGGTTCTCCCAGGCCAGCGTGAGCGTGCCTTTTTTACCGGTGGTTGACTTGATGGTGTATTTCAGGCTTTCCACCAGCGCGGGGGGCTTTTCCATGGTCATCTTCACCCGGCCCAGATCCTGATGCGCGTCGTAGATGGTTCCCCATTGGCCGGTTTGTTTGTTGATGAGGAGCACCCAGTGGGCGGGATCGGAGATGTCTACAAAGAGCGTGTAGTCGCCCTTGGGCACCAGCAGGCTGCCGATCATCAGGTCTGCATCGGTGTGCAGCTTGGTGGCCTGATTGGCTCCGGCGCGCCAGACGGGGTAGGTGGGATCGTGGCTGATGCGCCCATCCTTGCCGAAGAGCTGGCCCGCGCGGCCCTTGACGCCGGGCGCATTGTAGCTGATGGTGATGGCTTTGCCGGCGAGAGTCGCTGACTCGGTGGCCGCGGGGCTGGCTGGCGGGCCGTTGGGTGGACCGTGTTGCGCAAACAGCGTGGCGGCGAAAAGAAGACTCGTACAGGCGAGTAAACACTTCATGGGAATTCCCTCCAGGCGGAGCTGAGGAAGACGCAGCAGGCTCCGACGCATCGATTGTCGCACCGTCCAGCCCTCCATGGGAAACCGGCCAGAAAATTGCGGCAAAGATCGGGTGCAGCCTAACTTCCCGCGTCCAGTTACGGCTGAAATGAGCTGCCGCCAACTCGCTAACCCGCTCTCTCCTCCAAACGGAAGCTAACCTGCTGTCTTTGTTGTACATAGTTCTGATTTGACGATTCTGTTCCCAGGGAGCTGCGCGACGCTTCTTCGTTCATCATTTATAGTAGGCGCGTAACTATTTTTCGAGGGAGCCAGCGCTTTGTTCTCCTCTATTCGCGTTTCTTGTGTAATTTCTGTTCTTTTTATTGCGATCTTCAGTGGAATCTCGCAAGCCCAGCGCGCCGCCAACAGCAATGCCGTTTATCAGCAGTTGCGCGGCTTATTGCCGGGCAGCGAGGTCATCACGGTCAGCAACTTCGTGCTGCACAGGGATGCGGCCACCTTCACCTTCAGCCGCGGCGACTTTGCCTTCTACGGCGAAGTCAACGGCAAGGTAACTGGCGCGGTCTTCCAGGGCGCGGGCCATCTGCACATTACGCCGCCCACCGCCCAGGAGAAGCATAATCTTTCGATTCAAATCCACGCCGAAGAGTTTGATGAGGATTTTAACCAGGTGGTGTTGCGTTTCAGCGACGAAACCGCGACGGATCTGCGCAAAGGTGGAAGTGGCAAGGGCGAGCCGGATTCAACTTATGCCAAGGCAGCGGAGGAGTTGCGCAATTATGCGCGTCATCAACTGCATAGAAACATCGACCTGCGACTGCTTCAGGATGTACTGAGTTCTGTTCCCGGCGGATACTTTCTTGCGGCGATTCACGGCAATAAATACGCGCATTTATTTTTCACCCTCGATGCAAATGGAGCGCCAGAAATCGAGCCCGAAGAAGTTTCGCTGATGAGCCAGGACGTTTGGGGCGATAACTGTCTGCTAGCCTTTCACCGCGCCGCCGAGTACGCCAAAGGCATGGCCAGCGGCAAGGAAAACAACGCGGCCAACGCGATTGTCAGCGAGAATCTGGATGTTTCCATTGAGCGGAGCGGCTTTCTATCCAGCGTGGCAACGGTTGAACTGAAGGCGTTGCAGGATGGAGTCGCGGTGGTTCCGCTGGATCTATATTCCACGCTGCGCGTGAGCGGCGTAGAGACGGACAAGGACGAGGCGCTTGATTATGTACAGGAAAAGAAAGAGGACGATCCGGATTTTGGTGTCGTGTTAGCTCAGCCGCTCAAGAAGGGCGAAACGGTTACGTTGAAAATTACTTATGGCGGCAAAGATGTTGTTATCAATGAAGGTCAGGGAAATTACTACCCGGTTGCACGTGAAAACTGGTATCCCAACGCTAGCCATGGATTGGGTGATTACGCCACCTACCGGATGCTTTTTCATGTGCCCAAAGGTTTGCAGTTGATTGCCACGGGAACCAAGCTGAACGAGGGTACGGATGGGGGAATCACTACTTCTGAGTGGAAGACCGAAGTGCCGCTCGCCGTTGTGGGCTTCAGCTTAGGCGATGTTATTAAAAAGGAGGCGCAAATCAGTTATAGGCAGGGAGGCAGCCTGACCGTCGACGCCTATGCTAATACCCTGCCTCCGGATTACGTCGCCCGGTTCGCCAACGTGGGGTTGGGTACGCTGAACACAACGCCGATGCTGGCTACTGAGCTGAGTCAGGGAGAAGCTGCCGCACAGGTCTATTCCAGCTACTTCGGACCATTGCCTTTTTCACATATCACCTTGACCCAGCAGTCAGCCTGCAACTACGGCCAGAGCTGGCCGATGCTCGTCTATCTGCCCATCTGCGGCTTTTTCGACGATACGCAGCGGCACTTTTTGCTCGGCAGCGATTGGTATGAGGACACCTACTGGAAGGTGGTAACTTCACACGAAGTTGCGCACCAGTGGTGGGGGCAGACGGTGGGCTTCCGCAGTTATCGAGATCAGTGGATGAGCGAAGGATTCGCCGATGAGTCGGCCACCATCTATCTGCAAGCCACCAAGCAGACTGACTTGTTCGCCGAGTTCTGGAAGCAGCAGCGCAAGATGATTACCGAGAAGAATGAGTTTGGCTTCCGGCCTATTGATGTAGGTCCGGTCACGATGGGATACCGGCTCAGTTCCCGCAAGGCCGGGTGGGATATATATCGCAGCCTTGTCTACCCCAAGGGCGCGTATATTCTGCACATGATTCGCATGATGATGTGGACGCCCAAGGAGGGCGATGAGCGTTTCAAAGCCACCATGCAGGATTTTTTGAACACCTATCGGATTCAGGCCGCCACCACCGAGGATTTCAAGGCCATGGTGGAAAAGCACATGAGTCCGCAGATGAATTTGGACAACAATGGCCGCATGGATTGGTTCTTCGATGAGTACGTGTACGGCACGGATCTGCCGTCGTATCACTTTGAGAGCCAGGTAACGCCAAACGACAAGGGAACCAGCCTTCATATCAAGCTGATTCAATCAGGAGTGCCAGACAAATTCAGAATGCCTGTGCCGCTCTATCTGGAACTGGCAGACGGGAAGATCATGCGCTTGGGGTCGGTCAACATAACGGGAAACAAGACAATTGAGCAGACCGTGCAACTGCCGAGTATGCCTTTCCCGGTAAAGCGGGCGCTTATCAACCATAACTACGACGTGCTGGCCATCGACAAATAGCGGCCTCTTGCAAAGTCCTTTTTTTAGGGCGGGCAGGGCACGGCTGAAGTCGCGCCCTGACTCCTATTATTGATCCGGCACGAATGCAATGCGAGATTACCGCCGCAAAGCAACCACAGGTCCTTCGACTCCGCTGCGTTCCGCTCAGGATGACAGATTTTTTATATCGCAATCCTTTCAGAGCGCATCAATATGGTGCCGCGCTCAATCTCGAAGTGCAACAAATCCATTTGGGATGATGTTGCATGGGGA